>NZ_JBIVIV010000006.1:316956-480624 GCF_044749865.1 Streptomyces sp. NPDC088910 | reverse complement strand
AGCGAGGCCCTGCCCGACGAACGCCAGCACACCGCGATCGCCTTCTGGACCAGAGCCCACGCGTTCTTCACCGCCCACGGCATCACCGTCGAACGCGTCCTGACCGACAACGGCTCCTGCTACAAATCCAAGCTCTTCACCCAGGCTCTGACAGCGGCCGGCATCACCCACAAGCACATCCGCCCCTACCGCCCGCAGACCAACGGCAAGGTCGAACGCTTCAACCGCACCCTGCTCGACGAATGGGCCTACCAACAGCCCTACACCACCAACGACCAGCGGACCGCAGCCCTGGCAGACTTCCTCCACACCTACAACCACCACCGCGCCCACACCGCACTCGGCGGCCAGCCACCCATCACCCGCGTCAACAACCCTCCAGGTCAATACACCTAGATGCCCTCCATCTTGAAGGGGTCGTGCTCCGCGAGCAGCTTGTCGAGCCGCGCCTGGTCCACCCGGCTCACGACCTGCCCGACCTCCTGCCGGTCGCGCACCACCTTCGCCAGCGTGAACGCCGCCGTCACCACATACAGCAGTCCCAGCCCCAGAAACGCCCGCTCCCATCCCCCCACCGGCAGATACGCCACCCCGACCACCATGGCCCCCAGCGCCACCGCGAACGAGATCGCCGCCTGCGCCGCATACGCCGCCGTCGTCTCCTGCTGAATCGGTTTCGTCATGCCCCGACCTTCCCCCCGCCCCGCCCCACCCCACATGAGTACCCCTACTCAACTCCCCCCGCCCCGGCCCCCACCCCCTCTGCGCACAAACACCCCCCGAGGTGCGGTATCGTTCTCGTGCACGGTCACCCGGGGCCACCACCCCGACCGACCAAGCACCGGGACGTGGCGCAGCTTGGTAGCGCACTTGACTGGGGGTCAAGGGGTCGCAGGTTCAAATCCTGTCGTCCCGACGGTGTTTTTGCAGGTCAAAGCCTGTTTCCACGATGTGGAGGCAGGCTTTTGGCGCGTAGATTGTCCGTTTCGAATGTGAGAGGTTGTGAGAGCCGATTGCGGATGCCCGTATCTCCGCAGGTCAGGGGGTCGGGTGTGCGCGAATCACGTGACACGTGTCATCGAGCGCCGATCGTTGTCCAGTCGCCTCGGCGTCAAGACAACGGCCGGGGCCACGCTCGTCGCCGAAAGACGCGGGACCGCGTGCAGCACCCCTGTCTGGCGCAGACCCCCAGGTCCTGCCGCACCTGCGGGGCGCTGCCGCTGCTACTCCACCGCTCGCGGGCGGTACGCAACTGCTCGTGCTCGTCGAGCCTGAGCTGGTCGTCGACAGCGACGCCAGACCTAGTACGGCAGCTGTAGATCGTGATCATGGTTGAGCTGCTGCTTGTCTCAGGTAGTGGCTGTCGCGGGCGCGAGCTTGGTGGCGTCGTCGCCAGTGGGACCAGCGGAGGCGGTGCGCTGCAGCGTGGGCGGGCCGTGCGATCAGTCTGTTGAACAGATGCGCGATCTCGTTGCTGCTCAATGGGATCAGCCCATCTGGTGCGGGCCGGTGAGTGCGTTCGTCTGCGGTGACGACGGCGAGGAAGGCGTGCGCGAGCATCGCGAGGGTGACCCAGCGGTGCCAGGACGTCCACCGGCGGACCTGGTGTTCGTCCAATTCGGTCAGTTCCTTTCCCGTCTGGAAGGTCTCCTCGACCGTCCACCTGCGCCCGGCTACCCGTACGAGTGTGGACAGTGGCACGGCGATGGGCGAATAGCAGCGGTGGAAGGCGAGTTCGCGAGTGCGCCGGTTTCGGCGGACCAGGAGTTGGTGGTGTCCGGGGCGGTGATCGGCGATGTGGACCACGGCCCAGTCGTAGAAGCGGTGGCCCTTCGCGCCGGTCCCGGCGGAGAGCTTCTGCCAGGCCCGCTTGGGCATCTTCTTGACCAGCGCGGACGCCCGCAGTCTTCCTCCCCTCGTGGCGATCTGGTGGTCGCAGGCGACCGTGAGGACGTAGCCGACCTCGCGGCGTTCCAGTGCGGTGCGAAGGGTCGGATTGCCGCCGTAGACCTCGTCACCTGCCACCCATCGCGCCGCGACGCCGGAGTCCAGGGCGCGGGCGATCATCTGTGCGGCCAGAGCGGGCTTGGTGGCGAAGCCCACAGCGGCGGGTATGCCGGCCGCCCGGCACCGCTGGCGGTCCTCGGTCCAGGAACGCGGGACATACAGCTCCCGGTCGATGGCGGCGTGTCCGGCCCGCGCGGAGTAAACGAGGTAGACCGCTACCTGCGCGTTCTCTATTCTGCCCGCGGTGCCGGTGTATTGGCGCTGGACGCCCACCGTCGCGATGCCCTTCTTCAAGTCGCCGGTCTCGTCGACGACGAGGACCGCCTCTTCGTCGCGCAGGTGGTCCACCACGTAGGTGCGGATGTCGTCGCGGACCGCATCGGCGTCCCACTTGGCACGGCCCAGTAGGTGCTGCATCCCGTGGGGGGTGGTGTCTCCGGCATGCTCCGCGATCGTCCAGCAATTCTTGCGCGGCAGATCCGACAGCAGCCCCAGCACCAGCGAGCGGGCGCGGCGGCGGGGTTCCACCCGGGCGAACCGACCTGCGACGCGGGCCATCAGGCCCTCGAACATCACCTGCCATCGTTCAACGTCTACGCTGTGACCTGCGGCCACTGCTTGATCCTTCGTTGTCTTCACAAACCACGATGATCTTCGGTGGCCGCGCTGTTGCCCAGGCAGGCAGATCACGACCCTCGGCCCTGGACTACCGGGCTCCGCCCGAGGTTGGAAAGCCCTGATGAGTCGCTACGAGTTGAACGAGCGCGAGGCCTTCGTCGCCATGTCGCGGTTCGTGTGGCAGTT
Organism: Streptomyces sp. NPDC088910; assembly: GCF_044749865.1. Classification (NCBI taxonomy): domain Bacteria; kingdom Bacillati; phylum Actinomycetota; class Actinomycetes; order Kitasatosporales; family Streptomycetaceae; genus Streptomyces; species Streptomyces sp. NPDC088910. The sequence goes on along the minus strand of NZ_JBIVIV010000006.1, from coordinate 477,813 downwards.
CGCGAACCGCGCCGGGGACGACCTTCTCACGCTCCTGGGCGACATCGGCATCGAGGCGGACGGCGGAACGACAGACCCCGCTGCCTGGGAGGACTGGATGAGGTGCGTTCGTTCGGTCGTCGACGGCGCAGAGGACTCAGCAGGCGGGTCGGCAGGATAGAGGGCCACTCGAAGGACAAGATCACGATCTACAGCTGCCGTACTAGGTCCCAGATCATGGGAGTTCCGGGCACGGAGAACAGCATCCAAGGAGGTAAAATCAGCACCTTCTACCAGAACACTCCAGTTCGGCACGGTCAACGTTATCTCGTAAAAGTCATCAATGTGAAGTTGCCGCACGGGCTTCACTGATTATGGAGTTTAGATGTGAGCAGAGTCCTCAAAAGAATCACGATGACGCCAGAGTACAGGCAGATCATGGTCCGCGATTTCGGCACTTCAGATGCGCCCGAATGGGAGACGGGTGATGAGCCGTTAGTGTGGCTTCCCGGGAGTTTCATGATTGGCACAGTCGACGATACGGATGGGGATGTGACCGTTGAAGTCAGACTCGGTGCTGCCGATACGCCAGGTGCGAGAACAATTTTCGACGGAATTTTCTCGTGCACTTCTGGAATTGTGAGTATTATGACCCCAACGGAGTATGACAACGAAACCCTGCGGCTGCCCAGGGCTGGTGACTGGAAGATGCGTATCGCCGTCAAGGGAGCCGAGCGGCCTGACTATGTAGCGATCATCTTTGATGATAAGGAATGGTCGACTGCATTGAAATGACGCTGGCAACTTGTCACTGCTCTTTCGCGCTCCTGGTGCCAGCCTTTGACGAATCTTCACGTCGTCCGACCCAGACGTTTCTCTGCCACATGGAAGTTAGGCGGAGGAAAAAAGAAGAGGCGATGGACATGAGCACCCCTGATCGCCGCGACGACTGTCACCCCGGCCTGGGGCCAGATAGCAGTCGAGGACTTCGGGAATTCAGAAACACCCTGGAGGAGTCGACAAGGGCCGCTACGCCCGGCGCATGATCGAACTGTGGGGAGGCTTCTCAGCTCTGGCCGCCGATCTCAAGGAGGGGCCCGCCGCGAACCTGCTGTCCGAGTGGATCTCCGCCGGGAAAGAGCCCGGGCGCATCTACCAGGACCGCAAGTACCTCACGCTCGCCGACGCCCGCCCCGTAAGAAGGGTGCTAAAAACGTGACGGGCTGTCGGGAGCCGCAGCCGTACCTGGACCAGCAGTTGGGCCAGGGAGGCCCCGTCGACGGTGAAAATTCGGCCGTGGGAGTCGATGCTGATCCCGGATGTGCTGGAGCGGGCCCCCCACGAGGTGCCGTCGGTGGTGATTACGTCGTTCAGGGCCCACCGGGCAGGAAGGACGGCTTTGGGGTCCAGGATGTCCACCTGCTACCGGCAGGAGTTCGGCTGGACCCCGGCCGCCTCGCTGGGCAGCGGTATCGGCTCCTTCCTTTCCGTTTCCTTGGAAAATTAGAAATACGGAAGCGATCGTTGCGGCAATGATGAAGATCACCATCCGACACGCCATGTTTCGTTCGGATTTCACCATTTCGCACCCTGCGGATAGGGTTGGTCCAGGGTCAGAAAGTAGACGGCAGTCTAGTTGGCCGTGTGCCACAGAGTATCCCTGTGGCGCACGGCCAGTATCCCTAGCTATCCGACTATGAAGAAGGAAAGCCAATCGATTTCAGGAGAAGTCTCCTTTCTCATCCGTATGAGATAATGTCGGCGTTGTACTCGGCGGTTGCGACACCAACGCCGCAACTACCCACCAATGCTGCACCAGTCCCTACCGGGCCGTAGAGGCGGGCGTATTCAACGATGCCACTCTCTGATGCGGCGCCGATTCCTGCGAGGCAACCCTCTGCATATCCAGCGATCTCGCCCACCTTATCTACGGCATCACCGAAGGAGCTCAGCGAAAGGGATTAATCTTTATGCCCCCGCCCGCCCATGAACAAATAGAGAGCCAGGAACACCAGGATTGCGGTCCCGGCTCCGAGTACGCCGGGCCAGCCGCCTACAGCGCTCACCGCCCTCCTCGCCTGCGTCGCATGTAGTCACGCATGCCGGTCCCTTGTGCCCACATTCCGAAGCCCGCCACTGCCGCGACCGCGATGATGACGATGACCAGTACCACACCGTGCATCGCATACTCCTTGCTGTGAGTGGCGCCGGGGCAATCTCGCCCCGGCGCCGACCATTATTTACAGGAAGCTCTTAGCCACGTCGACCACGTCTTTGACGTTTCCTAGGAAATCGATTGCTCCTGCAGCGCCGCTTCCTTGCTCCCCGCCATATTCCTCAAGGATGTCGAGGCCGACGTTGGTGGCGCATCCGCCGGCGAAAGCACCTACTGCTCTATATCCTGTTTCGGACGCTCCGGTGTACAGGCCGACTACAGCGCTCTGCGCACCGCCCTTGAGGCATGACAGTCCGTACTCGGACAGTGAGCCTTTTCCAACCTGCCGGTGGGCGCGTGCAGTTGGGGTGACAACGTGGCGAAGCCCCTGGTAGATGGGTTTTCGACCAAGAAATCCGTCTCCACCAGAGGCTTCGTGTGCTTGTCTACCCGTCGGGCGTCGACGTGTCCAGTTCTGCCCTGCGCTTCCTGTCCGCCAAGCTCCGTCAGCGCCGCCGGGAACGCGGCACCCGCTGGCGGCGCCTGAGTGCCGGCCGCCAGGCCCTGCTCACTCTCGTCCATCTCCGCAACGGCCATCCGTATGCCCAGCTCGCGGCCGGGTTCGAAATCGGGACCACGACGGCATACCGCTACGTCACCGAGGCCGTGGACCTCCTGGCCGCCCTCGCACCCACCCTGGCCGATGCCGTGCGCGCCGCGTCGACGAAGGCGTTCGTCCTCCTGGACGGCACGCTCCTGCCCATCGACCGCATCGCCGCGGACCGGCCCTTCTACTCCGGGAAGCACAACAAACACGGCATGAACGTGCAGGTCCTCACCGATCCGTCCGGCCGACTGCTGTGGGCCTCACCGGCCCTGCCCGGCGCCGTCCACGACATCCGAGCAGCCCGCGAACACGGCATCATCGACGCCCTCGCCCAGGCCGACATCCCCTGCTGGGCCGACAAGGGCTACCGCGGCGCCGGCGGAACCGTCCGCATCCCGTACCGGGGACGATGGGAGACCCTCTCTGCCGGTCAGCAGGCGGTGAACCGGTCCCACGCGAAAATCCGCGCCCTCGTCGAGCAGGCCATGGCGACCCTCAAGAACTGGCGACTCCTGCGCAAACTCCGGTGCTCCACCACCCGGATCACCAGCCTCATCCAAGCCGTCCTCACCCTGCATCTGACCAGCTCAAACCCATGATGGAAAAGGCTCACTGACAGCGGCGAGTCCCAGGGCGGCGGCTGAAGAGTCGGCCGCCGGGCGAGGTCGGCATATTGGCCTTCTCGCCACCTCTGATGAAAACAGAAGGGTTCGATCTGCTATTTTCTTTAATATGAGGGAAGCGGGAAATGAAATTTCCCGCTTCCCTCATAGATCAATGCTCCCGGTCATTTCTTGTTGCGTTGTCCTCGGCTGACCCAGATCAGCGATGCCAGGATTGCAACAAGGAGGACGATTGCGATAGTGACGCGGAGTGGCTTGCTGAGCTCGTCCTGGGCCCAGGGGACGAACAGGAACATAGCCACTATGGCCACAGCCACAGATGCGAACCACGCAACGACTCTGGTCCTGTAGGTGCTCACTGCTCCTCCTGGTGGCTGACTGACTACGAGCTGCGCAGCGCGTTTTTCGCGCATTTGACGGTGGTTCCGGCCCCTCCCGATACGGCTTGGTTCTCCTAGCGCTTTCGAGTGAGTAGAACGATAAGAAAATAGAAGAAAGCCACTAGGGCAACTACGAGCACGGTTATTCCCAGAACGGCCCCGCTGAAAGCCAAATAATACGCCTGGGGTTCGGTCCCCTGCCCGGAGCTGATTGCCGTGCTATCGGTCACCACTTTTTGCCCCTCCGTTTCCTGTATTTTTGCATACCTCCGGTTCGCATGAAAAGTTGGAATGCTATGAGGGCGGCGACAACCACCACGATGACGAGCCAGACGAAGATATTCACCGGGTTCCTTTCGGTTCAGGGGCCGGGCAAGGGTACCCGGCCCCAGGCGTACCAGGTCAGAACAGGCTTGCCCCTAGTTTGAAGGCGTCCTTTGCGTCGTTGAGGAAGCTCACGGCTTCGGAGGCGTCGCCGGAACCGCTGGGCCCGTAGTCGCCCACGATGTCCAGCCCTGTATCGATGGCGCAGCCGGTCGCGGCCTCAGTGGCGAGGCCGATTCCCGTGGTGGCGGTTCCTGTGAGTCCTGCGACGAGCGCTCCTTGAGCTCCACCCTTGAAGCAGGACGTCGCGTATTTCGACCAGGGCACCTCGCCGGTCGGATCGACGTTGTTGATGGGGTCGTCCCCGGCGTAGGCGTAGCGGTTTCCCTGGACCGGGTCGGCGAGGAAGGAGTGTGCATCCTGGCTGGTGAAGCGGCCGGTGGTGGGGTTGTACCAGCGCTGGCCGTATTTGATCCAGCCGGTGGTGCGGTCGTAGGTCCCGCCGACGAAGCGGTAGGGGTTCTGGGCCGCTGCGGAGCCGGTGGCGGTGGTGGTCTGATAGGCGCCGTAGGGGTCGTACTGATAGACGGTGGAAGTGACCGTGGACTGGTTGATGAATTCCACGGGGGATCCGAAGCCGTCGATGACGTAGTACGCCTCGGTGCCGGTGGTGGTGCGCAGGACCAGGGGCTGGCCGGTGGTGGGGTCGTGAGTTTTTCGAGCACAAGACTGCTGGGCTCATCCGCGGAAGGAGCCCCGCCTTCAGATGGCGGCATCGGATCCGGCTGCGCAGGGGTGGGCGGTTGTCTCTCCGGGACAGGCACTTCGCCAGCTCGGACGCGGCGGCGCACGTCGCTTGCTGTCGTAGGAGAAATGCCGGCAATCCGTGCCAGCTCACGTACCGGGGCGTCGGGCTTTTCCTTGAGTACCTGAGCGGCGCGCAGCCGTCCTTGAGTGCTGTTCACGGGGCGCATCCGGCCGTCGCGCCCGACGCGTGCGTTCAGCGGCTGTCCAGGGGCAGGTAAGCGCCGGCGGATCGCGGCAACCGACTTCGCGCCGAGCCCGGAGGCCGCCGCGACAGCACGGTCCGACATCTGGGGGTGGGAGGCGATGATCCGAGCTGCGGCCGCCCGCCGGTCCGCGAGTGAGAGGGGGAGGCCGTGCGCGACGTTGTTCTCGACCGCACGCAGGAAGGCGTCTTCTGGTGCCCCGTCGAAGAACTCCACCTCGATGACGTCAAGGCCCTTCGCAACGGCCGCCAGGAGACGGTGCATGCCGTCAATCACTTGCATGCCCACCCGATGCACCACGATAGGAGGGAAAGGTTCCTCCACTTCCACCAGCCTGTTGAGGTGCTCCTGGTCGATCCCCCGCAAGCGTGGTGACTCCCCGGGCAGAACTGACGTGACCGGTACGAAAGCTGTCGGTGCTCTGCCAGTCGGCAATGTGGATTTGCTGGCCGGTCTTCTTCGCGCTGCTGGTCCGAACTGTGGTGCTGGAACGTCTGTCTCAACATCAGGTTGAGACATCCTTCCCCCTCGGGGTCATTTTTCACAAATAGGACATGTTTTGCTGCTCACGACAGGAACACAACAAGTGTCAGTCGGCTCCGACGGCATTGCACCGAGCGGTCCGGCTGTCCCGGCGGCCCACGTGCGTTCTCGGCGGTTGTATCCGGCTTACTGTGAATACGTCTAGGGCATACGTCAGTCGATGTGTGCAGCATTCATGGTCGTGCCATCGTTGCCATCTGTCTAGAGCTGCTAACAGCCAGTCATGCGGCGATGGTTGCCAGCCGGGCTAAGACCGGCCCGGAATCCCGCACAGGCCGGTCCGGACTGGCTGAGAAGGACCGTTGCACAGGCTTGGATGCGGGGACCCGCACGGGAGGGAAGGGGGCCGCGGCAGGCCAGAACTCATTCCCCGTTACAAGGGTGATGACGGAAAAACTGAGCCCAACGTGGCTGGCCTTGCACCGGAAGCGTGTGCGCCTGGCGCATCTCAGCGTGAAGTCCCTGTCCACTGCCCAGCCTCGCCACGTTGCCCGGCATGGCCGAAATTCTGGCGGCCCCTGCCTGCTGTCTTCCTGGATTCCCGGAGATGTTCCTCCGGAGAGGAAATATATCCCCGTCACGCCGGAACTGGATCCCGCTGCCGATGAACGGCGGTCTGTGACAGTGAACTCGATCTGGTCCGCTCCGCTGGTGTAAAAGCGGAGCCTTCGGTAACCATTGATAGGCGAGTCAATTTTTGTCATGGTGAAGGCTTTCTCGCACAGGGCGGAGTAAATATCGAACTCATCCCCGCCGAGATCCAGTTCTATACCGCCTATGTGGGCCTGGGCCGCCTGCTCCACGGTGTGGGGATGCGGTATCCAGTTGCGCTGACCCAGGGAGAGGGCTGCCTCAGGGCCTTCCAGCGTGAGTGTGTGATGTATCCCGCCCGTCCGCACGATGACCTGACCACGTGAACCCGATTCGACCATGGCACCGCAAGCGGCAGCTGCGCTGGCAGTTTCGTGTACGTCTTCACACTGCAGGGCGATGCCCGCCACCACCGGACCGGGCTGACGCGCCGGTTGAGTTGCCGCCCAGCCTGAAGTCACGATCACATGGGCCTGGCCGCGTCTGAGAAGAACGGAGCTCCCGTCGACCTCAACCACGTCAGCGACCCGTGTGAACCCGAGGCGGGACATCAAAAAGGCGATATTGGTAGAAGCCCTTTGTGTGTGCAGCTCTATGTGCGATATGCCAAGAATTGTCATTTCGGGGATGCCTCATAAAAATTCGTCTAGTGTTCGATTCGGTTCTCTTCGATGTGCGATTCCAGAAGAGACTGGAAGAACAGCATGACCGGTGCCCGATCCACGATCAACCATGGCTGGTGCCTGACAGCGGTTTGTTCAACTGCGTATCGCGGCAGTTGAACAAACATCGGCAGATCATGTCGGTCCCCGCGCCCGTGCGGCCGACCGCCACCGCGCTAGATCTGGTTAGCGGCCCAGCAACTCGCTCCCGGCGTAGCCGCCGGCCCGCAAGAATCACGAACTGCCCCACTCGTACTCGTCGGCCGCGGCACGCTGACCAGACAGCGGTCAGTGGAAGCAGCCGATCCAGGATCCCAGGCACTTCGAAGGCGACCTCACCACCGGCTACGCCGAGCCTTGTGCTTCTGCGACGGCTGCCGGCCGGACATGTCCGCAACGCGTACGACCGCCCCACCTGCCCCCAAGGCGCGGCTCCTGTCGGTCTGCAGCACGGAAACCCTTGCCTCACTTCGTCACCGAACCCAGTTACCGCTCCGCAGGACCCGGACCGGCGGTCACCAGCGGGCTCACCGCGACAACCGTCTGATCACGTGCCGCGATAGTCGCTGGGAACCTATCCGCTTCATTACGCCGAGCGCGGCCACGCCTACCTGCGCACCTCACCCCAGCAGCCGGGTCAGCGGACTGCTGGGGACCATTCATGCCTTCAGGCAATCCATTGCGGTCGGCGGCGCGGCGGCGGGTTGGTACCGCCCTCTGCGACTGCTGCACCAAGGCGTTCGGCCGCATCGTTCAATACAGCAGGGGACAGGGTGTAGGGAATACGCAGACGGGTTTCGCAAACACCAGGGTCGATGGAGAAACAGGAGCCGCTCTCGATGCGGATGCCGCGGTCGCGGGCTTGTCCGGCGATGGTGCTGGCAATCGGATGACCGAGGTCTACCCATAGGGACAGGCCGCCTGGGGGAAGATGCCAGGACCACTCGGGCAGGTGCGTGGCGAGTGCGGCGTTCAGGGCGTCTCGTTGGAGGCGGAGTTGCTCCAAGCGGGGCGGCAGCAGTGTTCTTGCCTGTTTGAGTAGATGCAGGGCCATGAGCTGGTCGAGGACAGAACCGCCGAGATCATTGGCGATCCTTTCCGAGGCGAGTTCGTCGACCAGGTCGGAGGGGGCACGCAGCCAGCCGATGCGCAGCCCGCCCCAATAGGTCTTGCTCATCGACCCGAGAGTGATGACGCGTGAAGCATCGCGAGGGGGAGCGTGCGACGCGAACGGTACGGGCGGCGGAACATCGAGGGCGACTTCGGCCAGGGTTTCGTCGATGACGAGCCAGGTGCCGGTGTGCTGCGCAACGTGCAGGAGATGGGCGCGTGTCGCGTCGGGCATCAACAGGCCCGTGGGGTTGTGGAAATCGGGGATCAGGTAAGCCAGATGGGGGACGCTTTGTCGCAGCGTGGCGTCCAGGACACCGGTATCCCAACCATGGTCGCCGACCGGCACCGACACCGGGCGCAACCGGTGCCGGCGCAGGGCCTCAAGTGCGTTGGGGTAGGAAGGAGTTTCGATGAGAACGCGGTCGCCTGGACCGCAGAGGAGCGAGAGGACAAGGGTGAGTGCATGCTGAGCGCCGCTGGTGACAAGGATCTGCTCGGGGGTGGTGGCAAGACCTCGCACGGTGTAGTGCGCGGCGATGGCTTCGCGGAGTTCGAGCAGGCCGTGCGGGTGATAGCCCGGGGTGCGGGCGTGGGCGGCCAGATCCGGTGTCACCGCGATCAGAGCCTGGGCGATGACATCGTCCGATAGACCTGGCGCGGCGCGAGCGAGATCGATCGTGGCACCGTCGATTGCGACGGTGCGGGCGATATTTGCCAGCGTCCGGCCGCTGGGCAGGGCTGTCCACGTACCCGAGCCGCGCTGACTGTGCGCGAACCCGGCCTCCCGCAGGCGGTTGTAGGCAGCTGTGACAGTGGTGCGGCTTATACCGAGGACAACCGCGAGACCGCGTTCTGACGGCAGTCGGACCCGCAGGGCGATCTGTCCGTCCAGGATGAGCCGGCCGATGGCATCGGCCAGCATCCGATAGGAGAGTTCGCGCTCAGAGGACTGCGGGAGCAGGGCAGAAAGTTGCTTGCTCCCCAGGCTCCGTTTGGTACCTGCGGTGGACGGCGGGCGGTTTCGGTCAGTCAACTTCCCTCCAGAGGGCCCTGGATGGCAACGGCAGGCGCACAGGCGTACGGGTTCCTCGGCGATGTGTGAGACCGCTGAAGCCGATCAGGCGGGTCTGCGGGTTCGGCTCTTCCAGCCGATCGCGCCCAGGGCAGTAAGAGCGAGCAGGGACAGGGCGGTCCAGTCGGGAGTGAAACTCCCGGTTGTGTCTCTCACCAACCCAAGGGCCGGCGCCACCAGGATCACGGCAATCTGGTTGACCGCCATCGCCCACCCCAGCGCGAAGCCGGACTTGCCCGGGGGTGCGCAGTCCGCCACGTAGGCCACCCAAGGCCCGTACCAGCCGAACCCGAAGAACCCGAGCCAGGCCATCAGGCAACCGATCACGAGCCCGGAATGCAACGGCACCCATGCCAGGGCCACCAGACCAGCGATCGTGCAACTCATACACGTCAGGACGGGTACGGACCGGCTGGAGGAGCGATCGCTCCAGGCTGCCAGCGTGATCCGCCCGACGACACCGAAGCTGAGGGCCACTAACAGATAGGAAGCAGCACCGCCTGCGGTCACCGATGCCGTTGCATGCAGGTAAAGCTCCGTCAGCAGCAGCAGCCCGTACTGCACCGACGTCATGGCCACTCCGGACAGCATGATGGTGACCATCTCCGGTGTGCGGGCCACGTCCAGACGCGCCGCGACCTGCTCACGAACCGAGCGACCGTCCCTTGAGGGCGTCGAGGAAACAGCGGGTGAGCGGTAGAACCCCATGAAGACTGCACCGCCGACCAGTGCCAGCGCTCCTGAGCCCACCAGCGGGGCCCGCCAGCCGTAAGAGTTCGCCAGCCATGGGAGAGTCGCCGCCGCCAGCGCACCGCCCAAAGGCAAGCCGGCCTGACGGATGCCCATCGCGAACCCGCGCTGCGAGGGAGCGAACCACGACGCCACCGACTTGCTCCCCCCGGGTTGAGCAGTGCTGTAACCCGCTCCCACTATCAGCAAGAACACCAGCAGCCACCCATACCCGGGCGCCAAGCCCGCAGCCAAAAGTCCAAGGGCCACGATGACACTGCCTCCGCCCACTACCCACCGTTCGGGATAGCGGTCCAGCAGCTCGCCTGCCACCAGCAGTCCCGCCAGTGGAATCAGCTGTGCGGAAGTCACCAGCAGCCCGATCTGCGTCGTGTTCAGATGCAGATCACGCTGCAGGACGACGGTGATCGATCCGATGCCCTGGACGAAGAAGCAAGCACAAGCCTGGGTGAACGTAGCAATCGCGAGAACCACCCAGCGATAGCTGTCAGAACGTACGCCCTCGTGTTCGCTCACCTGCTCTGCAAGCTTCACACCAACTCCAGCAGGATCAACTGACCAGTTGTGGAAAAGGGGCTCCGGCGCAGCAGCTACGGCTCGTCAGGCCACGCCTGTGTCCACAGCGGGGAATGACTGCAAAACGCGGCCCTCCAGGTATGCGCCTGCAGCCTGGGGAAGAGACTCCGTCCGGCCACTGCGCAAGACCGTCAGACTCCCGGTCGTTGGCACACCTGGGTCCGGCTGAAGTCCCAACAGAACAAGGGCCTGGTTAGCCAACTGGGCCGCCGAACCATGGAGAACGGGCGCGCTTCTGCCTGCGGCCTGCAAAGCTGCGTGGATCTGGGGAGCGACCAGTTCGTAGTGCGTGCATGCGAGCGCAACCGCCTGAACATCGACCGGAGTACGTTCCACAGCGGTGGCGATGGCATCTGCCAAGGCTGCGCTGTCTGCGCGTTCGATCGCATCTGACAGACCATGGCATGCGACCTGCGTCACCGATAAGCCTGCCGCGAACTGTTCTATGAGGTCTCGCAGTTGCGGGCTGCCGATCCCCGTTGCGGTGCCCCACACCGCCAGCGGACCACCCGCTGCGGCTGCGGCCTCGACTGGGGGCAACGTCCCCACCACGCGCGTTCTCGGCTCGAGGTATTCCTTGATAGCAGGCAGAGCATGCAGAGTCGCCGTGTTGCAGGCAACGATCAACAAGTCCGGTTCATAGGCAAAGGCCGACTCAGCCACCATCAGCGCCCGCCCTCGCAGATCCTCCGGGGAGCGCACCCCCCAGGGCATGCCATCCGGATCGGTAGCCAGCACCAGATCGGCATCAGGACGCAATCGTCGAACCGCTGCGGCTGTGGCCAACATGCCCAACCCCACATCCATGATGGCGACACGAGGCTGCCTGTTACCGGACCCGTGCGGATGCCCGCCGAACTGGTGGCTCAGGGAACTCCCTGTCATGCCTGCACTCTCCCGCGTAGCTTCTTCGACATCACCAGCGGCAGTCTGCGGCGCGGGCTGGTACGAAGGACAGATCCAATTGGCCCGAAGTGGCTTTGAGCTCGATCAGCCGGGTCAGGACCGGGGTCGGCGACGGGTGTTGTGGAGGGCACTGGCTCCGTTAGAGCGCCTTGAACTCCGCCTCCCAGGCGGGCTCGTAGACTCCGTCGCGGTCGTCGGTGACCAGCAGGATTCCGGAGGGGCCGCCGCCGGGGCCGGGAAGGATCCCGTGCTGGGCGTACCCCTGGCGCTTGGCGTCCCAGCGGGCGGCGTAGTGCGGATTGTTGAACATGCCGGAGCAATGCTCAGGACTTGTGGATCAGCTCCTGGGGGCACGTGAAGGGCGTACCTTCCAGGGTGATGATCGAGAAGTCACCGAGTAGACCCGCGTTGCAGCGCAGGTCGGGAAGGTACGCCCTTGCTCAGCGTAGTGAATGCCGATGGTTCCACCGAGACCGGCTCCCTGATCGACGAGATCGTCCGCGAGGGTGCCCGGCGGATGTTGGCCGCCGCGCTGGAGGCGGAAGTCAACCAGTACATAGCCGAGTTGACTGCCGAGACCGACGAGCGCGGGCACCGTCTGGTGGTCCGCAACGGCCACCACCGGCCCCGCACCGTGGTGACCGCTGCCGGCCCGGTTGAGGTCAGGGCCCCGCGGGTCAATGACCGACGCGTCGACGATGCCACGGGCGAGCGCAAGCGGTTCTCCTCGAAGATCCTCGCGCCGTGGTGCCGCAAGTCCCCGAAGATCTCCGAGGTGCTGCCGCTGCTACCTGCACGGACTGTCCTCCGGGGACTTCGTCCCCGCCCTGGAGCAGTTTCTCGGCGGCGCCGCAGGCCTGTCGCCGGCCACCATCACCCGGCTGACCAGGCAGTGGAGCGACGACCACGCTGTCTTCCAGACCCGGGACCTGTCCGACCGGGACTTCGTCTACGTGTGGGCCGACGGCGTGCACCCGAAGGTCCGGCTCGGGCAGGCGCACTCGTGTGTCCTGGTCCTGCTCGGCGTCCGGTTGGACGGCACCAAGGAGCTCATCGCCCTGGCCGAGGGCCTGCGGGAGTCCACTGAGTCGTGGGCCGACCTGCTGCGGGACTGCCGCCGACGCGGCATGCGCGACCCCGAGCTGGTGATCGGCGACGGCGCGATGGGCCTTTGGCGGGCGCTCGCCGAGGTGTTCCCAGCCGCCAGGCCGAAGAGGTGCTGGGTTCACAAATCCCGCAACGTCACCAACTGCCTGCCCAAATCCGCGCAACCCGGCGCGGTGAAGGCGATGCAGGAGATCTACAACGCGGAGGACCGCGGCCACGCCGAGAAGGCGATCGAGGCGTTCACGAAGACCTACGGCGCGAAGTTCCCCAAGGCCGTCGCGAAGATCACCGAAGACCGGGACGAACTCCTCGCGTTCTACGAATTCCCGGCCGAACACTGGATCCACTTGCGGACCACGAACCCCATCGAGTCGACATTCTCCACCGTCAAGCTCCGAACCAAGGTCACACGCGGTGCCGGCAGCCCGGCGGCCGCGCTCGCGATGGTGTTCAAGCTCGTCGAGTCCGCCCAGGCGCGATGGCGCGCGATCACCGGCGCCCACCTCGTGCCCCTGGTCCGCGCCGGCGCACGCTTCGAGAACGGCGTCCTGGTCGAGCGGTCCGAGGTGGCGGCATGAACGACATGTTCGCGGCACTCGAAGGGCTGACCGACCACGATCCGAGCCGCCGGGATGTCGCCGCTGGCGGTCTCGGGGACCTCCTGCGCGGCACCGCACTCGACACGGACACCGCCCGCCTGGTCGTCGCCCGCCTGGTCAGCCTGGCCGTCAACGAACCGGTGGCCAGGGTCCGCGAGTCCGCTCTGAACTCGATCAGCGAGGCGTTCAACCATCACCACCTGCCCCTGGACCTCGTCGAACCGCTGGCGGCCGCTCTGTCGACGATGGAACCTGAACCCCTCGCCCACACGATCTACATCCTGGGAGCCACCCACAACCCGCGGGCCCGGCCGCTGATCGAGCCGTTCCTCGACCACCCCGACCCGGAGCTGCGCGAAGAAGCCCGGCTCGCGACCGACGAGATCACCGCATCCGAGTCGGAGAGCCCCACCCACAAGTCTTGACTATTGCTCCGGACACCTCGGTGGCTCCGGCACCGATGGAGGGGGCTGTACTCGATGGCCTTCGTTGAGAGGCTGGTGCCAGAGGGACTATGGGATTTGTTCCGGGCTGTGAGACCGCAGGTCCCCACGCGGCCGCAAGGCGGCGGTCGTCGACGGGTCGACGATCGCGCGGTGCTCGCCGCGATCATCTTTGTCGCCACGTCAGGGTGCACCTGGCGGCAGCTGCCGCCTGTCTTCGGTGCCTCATGGCAGACGGTCCACCGGCGGTTCTCCGAGTGGACCGCGGCGCGGGTGTGGGCGAAGCTCCACCGCCTGGTGCTGGACGAGCTCGGCGCCCGCGGGGAGCTGGACTGGTCGAGGTGCGCGATCGACTCCGTGAACATGCGAGCCCTCAAAGGGGGGAGCTGACAGGCCCGAATCCTGTTGATCGCGGCAAGAAAGGCTCGAAGATCCACTTGATCACAGAACGGACAGGTCTGCCCCTCTCCATCGGCATCTCCGCTGCCAACACCCACGACAGCCAGGGTCTCGAACCCCTCGTCCGAGGCATAGCGCCCATCCGCTCCCGCCGTGGACCGCGTCGCCGCCGTCCGGCCAAATTGCACGGAGACAAGGGCTACGACTACGACACCTGCGGAAATGGCTCCGTTCTCGGAACATCACGCCGCGCATCGCGCGCAGGGGCATCGAATCTTCCCAGCGTCTCGGCCGTTACCGCTGGACCGTGGAGCGGACGGTGGCCTGGCTGTCCGGGTGCCGTCGTCTTCACCGCCGCTACGAACGCAAGGCCGAGCACTTCCTCGCCTTCGCCGGCATCGCCGCGACCCTCATCTGCTACCGGAGGTTGACCAACTGAGACGATCTCTAAAAGGCCGTTGTCTTTCCCCATCGGATCGCTGACTTTCCGCTGGTCAGGCGTGGCGTCGTGAGTTCCGTGGCCGACAGGACAAGACATGTCGTCTCGGTCGTGGAGGTTCGGTGATGTCGTCGGCAGTGGGTTCGCCGGAGGATCGTGAGGGGGACGTGGGTCCGGCAGCGGGTTGAGGCGCTCTCACCGTCGTTGAGGGGTGGGGCGGTGCCGGGGACGGTGATGCCGGCCAGGGAGTGAAGGCATGGGGGTGGCGGCGCTGACGCCGGACCATCAGCGCGTCGTCGGGGTTCTGGCCGCCCTCGATGAGGCAGATCGAGTGCGGCAGGACAGGGAACCAACGAGGCACCTGCGCTGATGAGTTGAGACGTCGAACACCTCCCTCAACGGCACGGGTGCCTCGCGCGTCGCACCCTCGCCGCCATCACCCCATCGGCGGCCACTCTGAAAACGCTCACTGAAGTGCCGCTTTTCTCCGGCACGGCAGGCTCTCCGATGGGGCGGGATTCTCTGCATCTCTGCGTGAAGAGGGACTCGGGCGGAAAGGTGCGGGCGCTCACACCGGGGCGTGCGGGGGGAAGAGAGCGCCCCCTTATTCCGCTCTTTGCTTCTGACTGCGCCTCATGCTGCTCCCGGTACGATTCATCTGGGAGCTGTCTGCCGCTGGCGGCGACGTGCGGTCTGTGCGCTCAGGTCACGATGGGAGTGGTCGCAAGGCGCTGGCGATGACGGTGGTCACCATCTTGTGGACGGCGGCGGTCTGCGGTGGGGCGCTTGTCCGGTCGGCGAATAGCAGGTGCCCGGCCCCGACGAGGGTGGGGGCGAGTGTGTCGATGTCGGCGTCACCGGCCAGACGCCCCGACTCCCGCTCGGCGGTGAGGTATGCGGCGATCATGGCGGTGCCCTGCATGGCGAGTGGGATGCCGGTCAGACCGGCCTCGCGCAGCCGGGCGCGGAGGCCGTCACGGAAAGTGATGAGCGCGACGATCGCCACCGTGACCGGCCCGAACAGATCCTGCAGCGCGTCGGCGAGGTTGTCCACCACGCTCCCGGTGCCGGCGGCCGCGCGCAGAGTCGTGGTCCGGTCCTCGATGTCGCGGACGCGGTCGAGGACCAGTTCTGCCAGGAAAGCGTCGAAATCGGTGAAGTGCCGGTGCAGCACACCCTTGGCGCAGTTCGCCTCCTCCGTGACCGCCCGGCTGGTCAACGCGTAAGGCCCGTCCCGAAGCAGGACACGCTCGGCGGCTTCGAACAGCTGACCGCGCACGTTGTGGATGTGCACCCCTGACGGCATTGTCTCCCTCTCCGTGCCGCTCTGTCTTAACAAGTGGGCATGCGCCCACTAGTGTGGGCGCATGCCCACTTTATCGCAGGGACAGTCGGCCGAGTCCGGCCCCGAGCCCCACCGCCACCGGCAGACAGCCGAGTCGTTCGGAGTGGACGCCGAACGCTACGACCGCGCCCGACCGCCGTATCCCCAGGCCCTGGTGGACAGGATCGTCGCGGCAAGCCCCGGCCGGCACGTCCTCGACGTCGGAGCCGGGACCGGCATCGAGGCCCGGCAGTTCCAGGCGGCCGGCTGCACGGTGCTCGGTGTCGAGCCCGACGCGCGGATGGCCGCCTTCGCACGACGCAGCCGTATCGAGGTCGAGGTCGCCAGGTTCGAGGACTGGCAGCCGGCCGGGCGGCAGTTCGACGCGGTCATCGCCGGCACCGCCTGGCACTGGGTGGGCCCCGTCGCCGGCGCGGCCAAGGCGGCCCAGGTGCTTAAGCCCGGCGGCCGACTCGCCCCCTTCCACCACGTCCCCCAGCTCCCGGCCGAGGTGATCGACGCCCTCGCAGAAGCACTCCAACGTGTCGCCCCCGATTCCCCGTTCAACCCCGGCCTGCTCAAGGGCTCGGCCGTGGACGCCTACCAGCCGCTGTTCGCGAAAATCGCCGACGGGATCCGGCAGACTGGCAGCTTCAGCGAGCCCGAACAGTGGCGCTTCGCCTGGGAGCGCACCTACTCCCGAGAGGAGTGGCTCGACCAGCTCCCCACCTTCGGCGGCCTCACCCAACTCCCCGCAGACAAAATGGCGGAGGTCCTGGACAGCGCCGGGACCGCGATCGACAAGCTCGGCGGCCACGCCACCATGCCCTACACATCCATCGTGATCACCTCAACCCGCTCCCAAACGGCGTGACCGCCGCAACACCGGGCGCGAGTACACCGATGAGCACAGCAACGTTCCCGGGGGAAGCGGGAAGAAGACTCGCAAGAGGGGAAGTTTCTCCGGCCCCTTGCCCCGGGCCGTGGCCATCATCAGCGGCAGCGCCCCTATCGCGCGCATCGAGGCGGAACGCCGACACTCAGGGAGTAAGGGCTGTCCCGCAATTGATCTTGTGCGCTCCTGGTTGCCGGTCGGCCGTCCGATCAGCGGGCCTGACCAAGATTGTGCAGGTGGGCGATACCCAAGATCGCGTAGTGGACACCGTCACCCTTGAGTCGGCAGTCGCGAAGGATCTTCCAGGTCTTCATGCGCGCGAAGACGTGCTCTACACGAGCCCTGCCCTGTTTGTGGGAGCGGTTGTGCTCATGCTTCCATCCGCACAGTTCGCCGCCCGCGGGCCGACGATGCGGGACCGCCAGGCCAGTGCCCTGGTAGCCGCCGTCGGCGATGGTCGTGGTCCTGCCGACGGCTGCCTTCGCACCCGATTCTGCCCATGCCTTGCAGTCGTTGCGGTTGCCCGGCACTGGTCGTCCGACCGCAACGACCAGCCGTGTGTCAGCGTCGACGACCACTTGTCGGGTCCGGCAGCGGAGCATCGACCTCGTCGAACGAGTACGACGCCAACGGCGGCGAGTCGCTGACCAAGACGACTTCCCCCACGGGTTCGTCGCAGTCCGCGCTCTACGGCAACACCGCTGCCGGGACGAAGTACCTGCCCTCGGCGTCCACCGACGCGCAGTCGAACAGCAGCTCCTACCACTACTCCGGTGCCGGGCAGCGCGACCATACCACTGACGCCAACGCCGCGGTCGCCAAGGTGACCTACAACAGCGACGGCACCGTCGCCACCTCCACCGACCCGGGCAACAGCACCAGCGCCACCTACGGCTACGACTCCGCCACCCACCAGGCCACCTCCGTCACCCCGGTGACCGGCGGATCCCTCGGCGCCCAGAGCTATACGTACGACAGCTACGGCAGGCTCGCCACGGCCAAGGACGGCCGGAACATCACCACCACCTACGGCTACGACGACGCCGACCGGATCACGTCACTGACGTACTCCGACACCACGCACGCCGTCGGGTACACCTACGACAGCTTCGGCCGCGTCCAGACCCGCACCGACGCCACCGGCACCACCACCTACACCTACGACGACCTCGGCCGCCTCGCCACCCGCACCGCCACCTCCGGCGGCGGCACCCTCACCTACGGATACGACAAGTCAGGGAACCTGACTACTGTCGCCGACGCCCGCGGCACCGCCACCTACAGCTACGACGACGCGAACCTCCTCACCCAGCTCGTCACCGCAGCGCCGGCCTCCACCAAGATCCGCTTCGCCTACGACGACCACGGCCGCCGCACCGACACCTGGTACGGCACCGACGCCAACCACACCATCTACAAGGCTCACGTCCACCAGGGCTTCGACGCCTCCGGCCGCCCCTCCCGAGTCTGGGCCGACCAGGGCCCCGCCACCTCACCCACCCGCCAGTTCGACGTCACCTACTGCCGCGCCGCAGGCGGCACCCCCGGCACCACCTGCTCCACCGCCACCACCGACGACCGCAGCCTCCTGCAGTGGTCTAAGGACAACCTGACGGGGAAAACGACGACCTACGGATACGACCCGGGCAACCGGCTGACGTCAGTGGCGACTTCGGGAGGTGGGACCACGTACAGCTACGGCTATGACCCGCGCGGCAACCGCACGACCGCCACCGGCGCCACGACCCTGACCCACAACGCCGCCAACCAGATCACCACCAGCGGCTACACCTACGACGCCGCCGGGAACCTCACGAAAACCCCGTCGCTGTCCTCAGTCACCTACAACGGCGCCGGCCAGATGACCGCGGCCACCACCTCCACCGGGACCGGCACCTACACCTACGCCGGCACCAGCCAGACCGAACTGACCCACCAGACCACCGACGACGGCCAAAACGTCGACTACGTCTACGGCCGCCCCGACGGCAACGGCCAGCCCGTCATCGAACAGGTCACACTCGACGCCGGCACCGCCTACATCGACCACGACCCCACCACCGGCCAGCCCCTGGTCCTGCGCACCACCACCGGCACCGAGGCGTACTACATCATCGACGGCTTCGGCAGCCCCGTGGAATTCATCAACCAGTCCACGGTCACTTCCACCGTCTACCAGTACGACCCCTACGGCGCCTACCAGACCACCACCGCCACCGGCTCCGCCGCAGCCCAGAACCCCTACCGCTACGTCGGCGGCACCTACGACCGCACCACCGGCTGGATCAAATACGGCCAACGCTGGTACAACCCCACCACCGGCCGCTTCACCAGCCAGGACGCACTTTCGTTCCTCGCCGACCCAGCCCAGGGAAACCGCTACGCCTACGCCGGGGACGACCCCATCAACAACACCGATCCCACCGGAAAGAATGTTCTGGGCGATCTCGTCGATGGTCTGGACAAGATCAAGACCGTGTACGACATCGGTACAAACATCCGCAGTGGCAACTACGTGGGTGCCGTCGCCTCACTGGCCGGAGAAGCTGCGGGTGCCATGACAGGTGCGACCTGCGCATCGAACGCAGTGGGATTCGGAGTAACAACCGGCGTGGGCGGACTTGTGGTGGGAACTGGCTGTCTCGTTGCCGAAGGATTTGCCTCCTACGCTGGCGAGGATTTTGTCAATAGGGAATTCGGCTAAACGACAAGAGGTTGAATTCATATAGAGAGGAGATTTGGCGATGATCGGATTCGTCATATTTGCGACCGCATTTGGGCTAATCTTCATCGCCTTGGCTCTTTTCGCTACAAATGGACCTGCCAAGGCGGCCACTCGGCATAGTGGCGAGGTGGCAGGAAAAACTCTCAAGTTTGTCAACCGCACCCTTTTCGTGTGGGTCGGTGTTCTCAGTCTCGCCGCCGCTATCTACGCCTTGGTCGCGGGAAAGTGTTTGTAGAAGAGCAGTGAAATCCAGCTAGGGTGACGTTTCCTTGCAAGGGAACGTCACCCTAAGGGTTGTCCCGCTATTTGTGCGTCCGGCCCATCGTGTGGTGGCGCGGACACTGACCGGGCGGCCGACTGGCCAGATCGGGCTCTAGGAATCCCGTTGGGCCCGCCCGCGGACGATGCGTATCCTCTCAGACCATGTGCTACCAGGCGTTCAACGGCGCCTTCCGGCACTACGTATGCATCGCGTGCCGGTTCTCCTTCAAAGGCAGCACATGGCCGATCCGGAAGCGCATCTGTCCTGGCTGTCGTGAACAGCTCGTCTTCGCCGGCTACGACTTTGCTGCGCCCCGGCGACGCGACACGAAGGCATGGTCAGTTGTTGCGACTGTGCTCGCGGAGGGGCTGACCTACGATCACCGCCCCGGCTGCGGCTGCTCACGGCTCCCCTCCGCCTGCCGATAACCCGCGGGGTCCCCGGCACATGCCTCGTCCAGGCCGCAGGTGAGGTCCCGATGCTCGAACGTCCTCGACATCTTGGACAGCCGCCGCACCTGTGAGTGCAGCGGCCCGGCCACCAGCAGGTGACGCTGTCAGATCGCGAGCGGCCGGTGCCCGCCCAACAGCGCGTTCAGCACCGCCGGGCCCAGAACGTGACCGGTGACAGGTTTACGATCACCGAGGCCGTGTGCCCGGTGAGTACCGCCTCTCACAGCCCAATTCTTAACGGATGCAATGGTCAGCGAGGCTGTTCCTTGAATTTTTTCCGAAAAAACGGAATCGCAACAAGTGCAAGACATAGAAGAAATGCAAGCAAAATCCATCCGCCCGAGTTGCCCATGCAGATCAGTACTACCGACAGGATGACACCGAAGAATGCGGCGATACCAGCAAAGCGAAGGTAGCTTTTGATTCCCGCGTGCTGTTCTGCCGTCCACCCGACTTCTGGCATTTTTAACTCCTATGGACTGGGGGCGGCGTGGAGATAGCCATCTCCACGCCACCTGCCTTTATTTCTTTGTGACGCAATAAAGGATCTGTCAGGACACGGCGTTGCCTGCGGAATAGCTGGCGGCGCCTGCTGCCGCGTAGCACTCTAGTGATGCCGATAGTGATATACCCGCCGTCTCAGGAGCCGCAGCTATCGCCAGGGACTCACACAGGCCGCCGACTGCGGCTCCGGTGACCACGCCAGCGAGGTCACCCCACACTGCGGCAGTATCGCCTGTGGCAGCGTGGTAGCCGGCCACGAGGATGTCACCGACCGGCCCGGTCCATTCGGCTGCAGTGTCCAGCCAGTTCGTTCCGTTGGGGTCGGTGTGGTTGGTGGGGTCGTTGCCGAAGGCGGTGTAGGGGTTGGTTTCCTGGCCGGAGGGGTCGGTTTGGGTGAAGCGGCCGAGGGTGGGGTCGTAGTAGCGTGCGCCCATTTTGTACAGGCCGGTGGGGTCGAGGTAGGTGCCCTGGAATCGGTAGGGCTGGGGGACAGTTTCGGTGGTGGTGGGGCCCTGCTCGGGGCTTCCGGTGGGGTCGTAGTGGTAGTTGTCGACCCGGTTTCCGGCGTTGTCGGCGAGGGCGACGACGGAGCCTTCCGCGTCGGTGAGGTAGTAGTACGAACTTCCCCCGGTCCTCATGGAGTTGAGTGTGCCCTGGGGGTCGCGGGTGAATCCGCGGTCGTTGCCTGCGGTGGTGGAGGCGGCCAGGCCTTCGGGTCCGTTGTGGAAGGTTGTTGTGCCCAGGCGGGTGCGTTCGCCGTTGTCGGTGCCGGAGTACGCGGCGGTGTACGTCGTCCCGCCGGTAGTGAGGGAGGTGAGCTGGTTGAAGTCCGACCAGGTCTCGCCGGTGCGGGCGCCGGCGGATGAGCCGGCGGCGGTTTCGTCACCGTCGGCGTTGTAGGCCCAGCCGGTGGTGGAGCCGTTCTTTGCAGTGACCTGGCTGGCGTCGTTGTAGCTGTAGGTGGTGGTGCCCGGGCAGGACCTGAAGCCGCGGGAGGTGAGGTTTCCGGCCGCGTCGAAGCAGAAGTGATCGCCGCCCAGTGAGTCCCAGTGCACTTCACGGGCGTCGGTGAGGCGATTCTGGGAGTCGTCGGTGTATGTGGCGGTCGCGGCCATGCTGTTGCCGTCGGCGATGTTGTCGGTGCGGGTGTGGATGAGCGTGCCGTCGGCGCCGGAGGGTCCGGAGGCACAGGCGGTAGGCAGGGCGGATCGGCAGGTACGTGTCGATCCGCCAGCGCCGCCGTTCCGGCCGGTGACCGCGTCAGTGAGGTCGCCTATGACGGTGAAGGGGAGTTCGGCTCCTTCTTTGAGGCCGCTGCCGATGGGTTTGATGCGGCTGGTGATGGGGTCCAGGCAGTTCTGGCCGGAGGGGGCGATGCCGTAGGTGGGGCATTGCCGGCGTAGGTGTAGTCGGAGGTGTAGGGCTGGGCGGCGCGCTGTTGGACGGGGTCGCGTGAGGTGAAGCGGCCGGTGGTGGGGTCGTAGTTGCGGGCGCGGAGGTCAAGTCTGGCGGCGGGAGTGGTGGGATCGGTGTACTGGTCGGTATAGGTGAAGGGGATGGCGGCCGGGTTCGTGGCGGTGTTCGTCTGGGTGGTCTGGCCGTAGGCGGTGTAGGTGTGCTGCAGTCCTGTGCCGGTTTTGGAGGCGGTGGTGCGGTTGCCGACGCCGTCGTAGGTGTAGGTGGTGCCGGCGGTGTTGGGGCAACTGGCGGCCTGGGTGGATGCGGTGCAGTCGGTCAGGAGCCGGCCGGCCTGGTCGTAGGTGTAGTACTGGTGGCTGTCGGGTTTGGCGAGCCGGTTGACGTCGACGCGGGTGGGCTGTCCTGCGTCGTCGAGGGTGCGCTGCCAGTTGGCCAGGGTGGTGGTGTCCTTGGTCGAGCCGATGGCGGTCAGGCGAGGGAATGCGACGAGCGCCCGATCGACGCCTGCTTCGACGCCGCGGACATCCCACCCGACGACGAGTTGGACGCTGGGCGGTCGCCGAGGCACGCAGGGAGGTTGAGCGGTTGCGGAATGTTGGGAACTCACCGGCACCCAACCCAGCAACACCGACCTCGACACCGACTGACCTGGCGGGTACGTGATGCTCCTGAGCCCTGAGCCGCCTTCAAGGATCCCGTAAGTGCGACCGGCTGGCGTGTCCGTCGGGCTCGGCAGCCACTCCAATCCAACGTCGCGACGAGTGCGGGTCCGTGCGACTCCCCTGCGGTCATCCAGCGCAACCGGTGTGTGATTCACCTGGTCATGAAGGTGATGGCGGTCCAGGTGATCAGCAATTCGGAATGCTTGATGAGCCGTTCGTGGTCTCTCGCGTGCCGACGGGCGTGCATGATCCAGAGTAGCGACCTTTCACTGCGTCTTCCGGCGGCCCGGTGGCAGGGATGATCCAGGCAGCTTCGCCGAGAGGGAATCGCACACCCGGCTACCGGCGGCTTCCACAATCGACTCCCTGGTGACCCGATGTGTCCTTCGGTCTCCGAGGTGACCGAACCGGCCGGAGAGGCAAGAGCACTATGCCGCTCGACGAGGGGCGGTTCACGAAGAACGCCGACCTCGGAAGCAGACGGTCCCGTGCCCCACTCCTCGAGGCGGAGTGGAACAACTGCTGGCAGCTGGCCCAACAGGCCGGTCCGGCCCGGCCGGCCTGATGCAGGGGCTGCGGCGCTGCGAGGTCTGCTGGGGCGCTCATGCCCGGCTAGAGAGAGGAGTTCGAAGCTCCACGCGGAGTCGGATCGAGGTGTCGATGGGCAGTCCCGTGGTGGAGTAGCGAAGCTCCTTCGAGTAGTTCGCAATGAGGTCGAGATCCCGCAGCTGCCGCTGCAACTCGGAAGCCAGCGCTTCGTCCGTATCAGGGACGAGTTCGCCTTCTTCCTGTTCGGCGAGGTACTCCAGGTGTTGGTCAATGGCGTCCACCGCCCGGCGGCTGGTCCAGTTGGCGAAGTCGTAGCAGCCGAACAGATAGGCGTGCGCGGCATCCAACGTCGCAGTTGCGGCCGCCTCGTCCGCGTCATCGGGGCCGTCCTGCCCGTCGTTGTGGCAGTACTCACTGAGCATGTACTCGGCGACACCGCGCTTCACCGCCGAGAATGCCGTCGTGTCACCGAGGACGCCGTCCCATACCGAGTTCAACAGGGGGCGAAGGCCCACGGTGAACGGCGCCTGCTCGTCATCGGGCAGGGCCTCGTGCCAGCTCATGAGCCGTTCCGCAACGCCAGCAGTGAACACGCCACGTTCGCCGGTCGACGCCGCCTTCAGCCGCTCCTCCACCAGTACCGAAAGCTCCTGCCACCTGTCCATAGGAGCCGTCCCCGAGTCGTGAAACCAGCGTGCTCACGCTGGCAACCGCGATCATCGCATTCACCACGGACAACGCATCAGGCGCGGATCCCTGGCACGAGCTGCGGGATACAGCTGACACAGCTTCCCCGTCCACGGACCAGATCAGCTGAGACTAGGGCCAGATCGCTTGAGACGGGACAGTTCGGTGAAATTGCTCAACCTTCGCTGCGAGTGCCCTGCGCGATGGAACTTAGCGTGTGTCACCGATTCCTCATGCCGTATGTCAAGCCCCGCTGGCCCTCGCGAGCGCCGTCGCCTAACCCCCAGAGGCATGGAGTGACGGCCTCTATCATGATCGGGACGAGTCGTTGGGGAGGAGGGATCCGAACGTGGCATACCAACTCACGTTCTTCTGTCGATCAGGCGAGGAGAGCGGGCAGGCAGCGATCAGCCGCCTCCTGGACGAATCCTGCCTGTTGGTGATCTTCTCTTGACACAACGGTCTGCTCCCTATGGGGACGAGGTTGCGGTGTGCTCGCTGGCGACCAGGGGACTCGCCGGACATCCCGCGGCTGACTCGCTAGCACTTGAGGTCCACGTATGAGCGGAGTGGATCGCGGAGTCGGTGATCGCTGCACCACCGGAAAACGAACAGGGCATCTGGGGCTGCGGCATGCTCGCAACGATCACTCTCACCGGGGACACTCCTGACTGGCCGCTCGTCAACCGCATCTGGGTGGCATTGATCCGCCTCTGGAACGCCATCCCTTGGGATGAGATGTCCGGATTCGAGATAGCAGAGGGCATGCCGTAGATCGAAGCCGTGCGGGCGCGTCCAAGAAGTATGTGGGGTTGGTGACTTACCGCGACCCGGGCTCAGTGCGTCGCAGCCAACTCCGGCGTCCCAGCCCGGATTGGCTGATAGCAGCGTTGGTCGCGCAGGAGAGCCCAGATGACGTTGACCCGTCGCCGGGCGAGGGCGAGGACGGCCTGGGTGTGGCGCTTGCCCTCGGCGCGCTTGCGGTCGTGGAAGCGCCGGGATTCCTCGCAGCGGCGGATGCTGATCAACGCGGAGGTGTGGAAGACCCGTTGGAGCTTGCGGTTGTCGCGTTGCGGGCGATGGAGGTTGCCGCTGATCTTGCCGGAGTCGCGGGGCGCGGGCGCGACTCCGCCGAAGCAGCGAGGCGGTCCGGGCTGGCAAAGGCGGCCATGTCGCCGCCCGTGGCGGCCAGGAACTCGGCTCCGAGGATGGGGCCCAGGCCCGTCAGGCTGGCGAGGATCTCGGCACCGCGGTGATCACGGAACCGGGCCGCGATGAGCTTGTCCATCTCGGCGACCTGCAGGTTGAGGGCTATGACCTGGGCGGTCAGGGTATGGACCATCCGGGCTGCGGTCTTCTCGCCCGGGACGCTGGTGCGCTTGCCTGAGGCGGCCTCCAGCGCCGCCTCCACGATCTGGCCGGCACCACGAACGCCGCGATTCCGCAACCAGCTCGCCAGCGGTTTCGTGCCCAGGGGACGCAGGGCGGCCGGGGTCTGATAGCCGGTCAGAAGCATCAACGGCCCGGCGTCAATGAGGTCCAGGACCTGGTCCAGCGCGGGAAAGATGCCGGTCAGGTGGATGTGGAGGCGGTTGACGGTGCGGGTGCGGTCGCCGACCAGGTCCGAGTGGTGGGCTGTGAGGAGCTTGAGGTCGGTAGCGGTCTCGTCACCGGTCCGCAGGACCTGCAGGTCCCGGCGGATGCGGGTCCGGTCTGCGACCACCGCCGCGTCCTTGGCATCAGTCTTGTCCTCGCCGCGGTAGCCCTCGGAGGCACGGTTGATGGCCCGTCCGGAGATGCAGAAGGCGCGCTGGCCGTGGTTGAGGAGCACCGCGATCACGAGGGCAGCCCCGCCGTCGGCGAGGTCGATGCCCCGCGTCACCTCGTCGCCCAAGTCCAGGACGTCGGCGGGGAGATGGAGCAGCTCCGGCTCATCCTTGGCGACCCGTCGAGACAGCAGCCGGCGGCCACGCGGTTCCTCCGTGCGTCGGGCTGTGCGGACGTACCACGGACGACCTCGCTGTCGATTCCCTACGGAGCGACCGTGCGCATCTCCTAATTGGCAGCCGAGCCGTCGTGGGGTGTCGTGTGGCCCATCGATGGCGGCCACAAGCGGCAGGAGTTTGAAGCCACACCCGACACCCCTGGGCGGGCCAACCGTACGAAGGGCTGGCCCGGACCCGTGCCACAACGTAGGGAAGTTCGATCGGCGACGTCCGGGCAACAGGTCTCGGATGCGGGTGACGTGTACGTACATGTTCCGTATGTAGAAGCGGACTGGGTCACCGCCGAAGATCTCCAGTGTCCGGCCGTCGAACGAGTGGAACCTGGTGCCGACCGTGATGATCACCTCGGGGTGACTGCTCGTAGACGATGGTCGCGCCGGACAGGCTGCACATGCGATAGGCCGACGGCCGATGTCAGTGGGGTGGGTTCTACTGGGGTCATGAGCGAGAACACGGGTGAGAGTGCCTTCGGTGAGGACGAGGACGCCGCGTTCTTCGACCGGCTCCGCCGGTGGCAGGCGCGTTACGGCGACGGCGCCATGGTCGGGCCCATGCCCCGGTGGTGGCCCTGGCCGCTGGAAGAGGTCACCTTCGACGACGGCGACCCGGACAGCGGGCTGATCGTCATCGGCCTCGAACCGGTGCTGGCACCGCGGCACAGTGCCGCCGAGGCCGGGCGGCCGTACGCGAAGCTGGCACGCCAGCCCGCGGGCGAGCCGCCCTACCGCTTCGGCTGGGCCGGCCTGGCCTGGGGGCTTCCGCCGCTCACTGAGGAGGAGGCCGCAGAGCTGGAAGCGGAGCCGCTGGACCCGGTGGTCGCGTACAGCTGGCACGAAGCCGACTGGCAGTGGCACCTGTTCACGAACGGAGGGCAGCGGCGGCTGACCGCCGCCGAAGTGACCCGTATACGCGAGAACCTGGACCACGATCACCGGTTCCCGCCGGGCTTCTCCTCTTTCCGGCTCTGACGCTTCCAGCGATGCAGCTGTCGCCGCTGAGCGCCACCGCGACCGGCACGTGTGTGTCAGCCCGGTGCCCGACTCCTGACTGGTCCGGCATCGACATTGACCCGCGTCTGCCGCCGCCGTTCACCCCGCACGGCCGCCGCCCGGCCTGGTACACCACTCCGACCGTCGCCCACGCGCACGAACTGATCGGCCAGTTCGCGGTGCCAGGAGCACAGCACAGCGTCGGCAGCCGCCGCAGACCTCGTTTTTCTGCCCGCTGGGCGTGCACGGCCAGCTCCGTCGGTGATCCGGCACCTCGTGCGGGTTGTCCCAGCGCAGGGGCTTGCCATCACCCGGCGCTGACACGGCTGGCTTCACAAGACGGCACAGCGGAGCTGCGCGCCCGGTGTCGCAAGAATCCCCCGAACCGCCCTTCACCGTCGGGCGCACGGCGGTGGGGCTGCGGGGGGCGACGGGGGAGGGCAGCTCGGGCGGGGCGGTGACATCGTGTCGGCCGGGACCCTGTCCGCTGGCACGGGGACACGCCATGGGCCGCTGACCTCCCAGGCCTTTCCTGTGTCGACGTCGATTTCATACCTGTGCGGCACCGCAGCATCAGAGGGTGGGGAATCATATGACTGATAGCGGAATGAGCCATTCCTTCTGGGTGCAGCCGAGGGAACACTCAGCTTCGGATGGCCGGGACGCTCTCTTCCCGCTTCGTCTCCTGCGCCTGCCGCCCGCTGCGGGTTCCGATTCTCCATGGAGCCGTGGGGGTGGGCGCTCGTGCATCCGACCAGTGCAAATAGAGCGGCACTCAAGATCACCCCGAAACGGGTTAATCGCGGAGAATCAGCTACTGTCTGAAATGCGCTCGCGTTAAACATATGGCCTACCGATGCGTCTTTTTGTACGCGACCGGGGAAGCGTCTTCTGGGCGCCTCGCACGCCGCCGTACGCCGACTGCCTGCGCTGGAACGCCACGTGGTCGGCGTTGCTGACACCAGCGACGCCGGACGCTACGTCGGTGACGGAGGGTCAGTCGCCTTTCTGAGTCCCCCGGGGCGGCGACCGTGACGGCATCGTCGCGGTCGAGGGAGTTTGAATGGTCGATCATGAATGCGGGCATATCAGCAACGGGTGACGACACCCTGGGCGCCCTGGCTGACGCAAGCTGGGGCAACGAGAGTTTTCCTTCCTGATTCGTGTACTCCTCCAGGGAGGACCGCATCTCCGCGTCGACTCGGTCATTCCTTTGGGCCGGGGCGGAAATTCTGTCAGATGAGGGCCGTTTCCGGTTGCCCAGGTTTCCGCAGTTGGGGCGGTTCGGGGCAAGGGGCCTGCGCGCGGGCAGAGTGCGTGCGAGCTGTGGCCGCCGGTACCCGTCGAGGAGTGCGTCCCGCCGGGATCCGGCGTATGCAGGCCGGGTACGGCGGACGGTTACCCGCAGGTGCCCGGCGCATCCGCCCCCGCTCGTAGACGGTGACGTTGAGATGTGCTGGCAGGGTAGTCACGGTGACCTGGACTGCCTGTCCCGTATTCGTGTAGGCGGTGGAGATGATCTCGATCGTGAGGAGCGAGTCGTCGCCGCTCAGGCCCCCGACGGGTGGCCTCCACCGGCTGCGTCAGCCGTGGACGGAGTTCGTCGACGACACTCGACACGGTGTGGCCGGGGCCGGCGAGCGTCTCGGTCAGATTCTCCGGCATACGGTCGTCCTGCATCCAGGCGCTGCCCCGGACAAGCCGCAGCGGTGCCGTCGTGTCCACCGTGCGGATCGCGGTGTCGTTGACGAAATAGGTCCATCGGCGGACAGCGGCCTGCTCTCCTTCCTGCATGCCCAGGCGGCGGCACACGTGGTCGGGAGCAGGTCCGATTTCCGGTTCCTGGCCGCGGACTTCGAATCCCTCGGCGGGCGTCAGGCCGCCGACCCGCGCGGGCACCGAAGCCGAGAGGACCGGGAAAACGGCCTGGGGGCGTACGGGACTGCTTCCCAGCCGAACGGCCACGCGCCGGCTCCCCTCCTGCTGCGGACGACGCTCAGGGTTTTGAGCCGTTCCACTGCCGCTGCGCGCGCGACGCCGTGCCGCGGTCGCCGCCCCGGCTGGCACCCCGCCTCACCTGTCTTGACAGGCGAGGGGTCGTGTTGAGGCACCTGTTCGGTCGACGCCGCACACCCAGCCGGACCATGCGGGGAGGAACCCGTTCGACGACACCGAGTTCCTCCGTGAGCACCCGCATGGTGTGGGCGACATCTCGTGTGAGTGCGTGCGTCGGCACCGCAGGGTTGGAAGAGGGGCGGGCCACATAGTCGGCGAGGTCATCGCTCGCAGGGACTAAACGTACAATCTTGGGCCAGTACAAGGGCGTCACCTTCAGCCAACCGTCATCACGTATCCGGAAGAAGGGTGTAGTAGAGGCCGTGTGCCCGGATCGCCTCGCTCATGACACGACGATATGGGTTACCTCCAATTGGTGGATGGCTTCTTCTCCCGCTTGTGGCC
Source organism: Streptomyces sp. NPDC088910 (assembly GCF_044749865.1). Classification (NCBI taxonomy): domain Bacteria; kingdom Bacillati; phylum Actinomycetota; class Actinomycetes; order Kitasatosporales; family Streptomycetaceae; genus Streptomyces; species Streptomyces sp. NPDC088910. The sequence continues at coordinate 448,601 of NZ_JBIVIV010000006.1, read as the reverse complement.
CTCGTCCTCGGCTCGTGCCGCCACGTACTCGGTCCAGTCGCGTCTGACGTAGGCGACCCAGCGGATCGCGATGTGGCGGTGCGTGCCGGTCAGGTCGGCGAGGATGGGGCTGGGGAGATTGGTGGCGAGGGCGGAGTTGGGGGCCGCGCGGCACGAGATTCTGTGCCGATTCAGCTTCTGTGTCATGGAGTGCGTCGAAATCGGCTTCCGCGGGACCAGACCCGCGAACAGCAGTGGTGGACCTGGAGTGGTCTGAGCGAACAGGGCTCGGGGGACGGACCATGGTTCGTCGGCCAGCTGCTGCAGCAGCCCGACCAGTCGTGGCGCCACCATCCTTACGCGCCCAGGACCATTTTGCGGTTGCCCGCAAGTGCCGTCAGACCCTGAGCCTGGTCACCGGCTTCGAACAGGCACTCGGCCGCAGCGCGGGCTCGGGCGACCGTCTCGTCCGTTACGGCAGGGGACCGACCGGGGACCACACGCGGTGCGCGGTAGTGAGCGATGGACGCATAACTAGGCGTAATGCGCGGGGGATTGGTCCCGAATGGCGGGGAAATTCCCTTGGCCTTCGCGACTGGGGGTCAAGGGGGCGCAGGTTCAAATCCTGTCGTCCCGACGGTGCACGAAGGGCCCGCTGGACTGGCATATAGCCAGGTCAGCGGGCCCTTCGGCTTGTCGGCAGCGGTTTCCGTGTGATGAGGCGTTGGAGGCAGTGCTGGGTGGTCTGCGGGAGCCGTGGACGGCGATCAACCGCAGGACGTGCAGGGGGGCTCCGGCGTCCGCCGTCCAGGTCGGGCGGGTGCGTCTCAGGTCGTGTCGGCGCGGGTGTTCGTAGCCGAGGGTCTGGACGACGTCGTCCCGGTGGGTGGCGTCGGGCAGGACGGCGGTGGTGATCCGTCCCCCGTGGGTGCCGGCGAAGAAGCGGGCGTCGGAGTTGGTGGCAGGTTACCTCGGCCCCCGGTGCCTGAAAATCTGTGATGGCCGGAGTAGACATTTGGTGGTGGCGTGGGTACGGTTTCTCTTGTACCCAGAGAGACAGAGGGCCCGGCAGAGACGAACTGCCGGGAGGCAGTACGCACATGACGCAGGTCGGTACGGTGGTGGAGCTCCAAAGCCAGGGATGTTGCCAGACGGGCGATGGGACTGACGACCGGACCGGGTGGCCCGCAGTGATCAGGGGCCGCCGCGAGAAGGACCGCAGCGGTAGCAGCGGTAAGTGCAGTGTGCGGTAACCAGCAGCGAAGTCAGTGAGCAGTACCTCGGTGAAGGCGTCGGCTGCGGGCGCGCGCACCGGGAGGTTCGGCAGTGGGGTTCCAAGCCAGAGAAGACGCAGGACGGGCGACGGGGCTGGCTGTCGAAGAATAGTGCTGGTAGAGGCCATCAGCAGTACAAGAAGTGTGCAGTTCACGTTTGGCAAGCAGTTGATCCAGAGGGAAGAACGGAGGAGTTGAGCGCCATCGGGATCGCCCGGGCGGAGTGTTGAGTCCGGGTACCGCAGGACATCGATAGTGAGGTGGTCTCCGGTCAAGCAACCGCGATCCCCGCACCTGCCGCTCACCCTTTGGTGGCGGTGCGGACACAGTAGGCCGACGCAATAGCAGGTCGGCAGATGGTGTAGCAGTTCCTTCGGGGCCCCGGTGCCGGTATGGCACCGGGGCCCCTCCACGCGTTCCGCAAAGAGGTGCGATGACAGCAGGCGACACGAACGGGCGTCTCGATGACGACGACTACCCCGCGTACACCATGGGCCGAGCAGCCGAGATACTCGGCACCACCCAAGGCTTCCTCCGCGCGATCGGCGAAGCCCGCCTGATCACTCCGCTGCGCTCCGCGGGCGGCCACCGGCGCTACTCCCGCTACCAACTGCGCATCGCCGCACGCGCCCGCGAACTCGTCGACCAGGGCACCCCGGTGGAGGCGGCCTGCCGCATCGTGATCCTCGAAGACCAACTCGAGGAAGCGCAGCGCATCAACGAACAACTACGCCGGTCCCAACCCGGCGACCGGGCCGACGCCTGACCGGTGTCCCTGACACGAGGGAGCCTCTGCGGCTCGCGGAGGTGCTCCTCATATGTGTACATGATCACCGAAGACGTTCAGCCGCCGGCTCCTGAGCGTGATCCCCGGCCTGGCGCCGACACGCCACCCGACGTCGTCCCGGACACCGCTGGTGCACCTTCCGCCAGCGGGCCCGGCCACCGGTCCTCTGCCGCGGATGGCGTGGTGGGCGTCGTGGTGGAGCGGGTGGTCGCCGGGCCGAAGCCGGGGATGCGTGGCTCGCTGCACGCGGGTGGTCGAATCCGCTTTTGTGGTGTCCCGGCGACGGCCAATCCCTGGGCCTGCCAGGAGAGATGGTGATCGACCACGGGACCCGCTGTGCTCGGGTGCTTGACCAAGCGTACGGAAAAAGATCGGCACTACTCACGAGAGCCGCAGGTCTTTTCCGGTACGGGTGTCCGGCTCGACGAGCCGTGTGTCGGGGCGGGCCGCGACCGTCGGATCGCGGAGGGATCCGGACCGGGAAGACCGCCGTGTCCACGCTACGGAGGCACCGGACAGCGAGCCGACTGGGACGGGCTGGGAGCGGCTCGGCGTCAGTCGCAGGTGATGTTCTCCGCGTACAGACCCCTTGGGTTCTGCCCGATGTCGAAGTGGACCTTCTGGCCTTCGGTCAGCCCAGGAAGAGCGTCGTTGACGAGATTGGAGTAGTGCGCGAAGACGTCTTCACCGTCGCCCGACTGCTCGATGAATCCGTATCCTTTAGCTGAATTGAACCATTTCACAGTACCTGTGGCCATTCTGTAACTCCTGCTCGCTCGGCGTGCGGCAACAGATTCGCGAACTCCGCATCTATGTGGAATTTTCTTGTCCGTGCACCGGTGAAAGGGAAGAAGCAGTCGTCAATCACGCGGCTGGCGCGGCCCCACGGGCTGGTGGACGCGGGCTCTGCGGCGAGGCCGCCCGCAGCCCTTTTCCTCGGGCGTCGCCCGAGAGGCCCCTGGCGTCTGCCCCGCCGGCGGCTGGTGGAGCAGACGGCTGAGCGTCCGCCCGCGACATGCGAGGGTCGGCGACCGCGGGCTGAGAGTCCGCCCGCGACATGCGAGGGTCGGCGACCGCTCGAATCGGAAGCCTGGCACGGCCGTTGGCCGGGTTGGCGCGGGCCGAGGAGGGACCTCCGCGCTTGGGGCGAGGCGGGATCGGGCGCCTGCTGCTCGGAGCCAGGAGCCCGCCCGCCGGTGTGCCGCGAGTGCTGGTTCTCCCCGTGGGTCAGGCTGTCACGGGGATGCCGAGCAGTGACTGGGCTGTCCGGAGTGGACTGGAGGCGGTGGCGGGGACGTGGGGGGCGATGTTGCGGCAGGTGTAACCGAGGCTGAGGAGGGCGCGGGTCATCTCGGCGGCGCTGAAGTCGCGGCGGTCCTGGCGGGTGATCACCTCTCCCACTTGCTTCACGGGGTAGTGGCGTCGGCCGATGATCACGTACTCGCCCGTGACGACCTCGGGTTTGATGCCCTTCATGGACGCTTGCACGCCGCTCTTGGTGAGGTCGAAGGGGAAGTGGGCGATGATGCAGCGCATGGGACCTCGCGGAGATGAGGGGGGATGGGGACAGGAGCCGGTTCGCCCTGGTGAGTGCGGTTCGGCGGCGTTCAGGCCGCCGGGCTGAGCGCGGTACGGCGGCCCTGGGTCTCCGTCGAGGCCGTGGTCGGACGGGCGGAGCGCCGGGCCGCGGCGGGGCGGCTGCGCCGGCCGCGCGCGGAGGCGGCGGACGTGCTGCGCCTGGTGCGGTCGGCGACTGGCTCGGTGATGGTGACAGGCACGCCGGAAGGCGTGCGGGCTCCGGTGATGCGGTTCAACTCGGCTTCCCCGGACCGGATCTGGGTGGTCTGCGGGGTGATGCCTGCGGTGGTCATCAGACGGGTCATCTCGCGGCGCTGGTGGGGCAGGACCAGGGTGACGACCCGGCCGGACTCACCGGCGCGGGCGGTGCGTCCACCGCGGTGCAGATAGTCCTTGTGGTCGGCGGGCGGGTCGACGTTGACCACCAGGTCGAGGTCGTCGACGTGGATGCCGCGGGCGGCCACGTTGGTGGCGACCAGCACCGTGACGTGCCCGGTCTTGAACTGCGCGAGGGTACGGGTACGCTGCGGCTGCGACTTCCCACCGTGCAGCGCCGCCGCCCGTACACCGCTCTTGAGCAGGTGCTCGGTGAGCTTGTCGACGGCGTGCTTGGTGTCGAGGAACATCAGCACCCGGCCGTCGCGCGCCGCGATCTCGGTCGTCGTGGCGTGCTTGTCCGTGTTCTGCACGTGCAGAACGTGATGCTCCATGGTGGTGACCGCGCCGGCGGACGGGTCGACGGAGTGGACCACCGGGTCGTTGAGGTAGCGGCGCACCAGCAGGTCGATGTTGCGGTCCAGGGTGGCGGAGAACAGCATCCGCTGGCCGTCGGGGCGCACCTGGTCGAGCAGCGCGGTGACCTGCGGCATGAAGCCCATGTCGGCCATCTGGTCCGCTTCGTCCAGGACGGTGACGCCGACCTGGCCCAGTTGGCACGCGCCGCGGTCGATGAGGTCCTTGAGCCGTCCGGGCGTCGCCACGACGACTTCCGCGCCGCCGCGCAGCGCGCTGATCTGCCGGCCGATGGACATGCCGCCGACGACCGTGGTCATCCGCAGCCGCAGGGCGCGGGCGTACGGGGTGAGGGCGTCGGTGACCTGCTGGGCCAGTTCGCGGGTCGGAACCAGCACCAGGGCCAGCGGTTGCCGGGACTCGGCGCGCTGCCCCGCGATACGGGCCAGCAGGGCCAGGCCGAAGGCGAGGGTCTTGCCGGAGCCGGTGCGCCCGCGGCCCAACACGTCACGTCCCGCGAGGGAGTTGGGCAGTGTCGCGGCCTGGATCGGGAAAGGCACGGCCATTCCCTGCGTGGCCAGCGACGTCAGCAGAGCGGCGGGCAGGTCGAGCTCGGCGAAGGTTTCCACCGGCGGCAGGGCCGGAGTGACGGAGACCGGCAGGGCGAACTCGCCCAGCGGGGCCGAGGGCCGCCGACCGCCGTAGCCGCCGGAGCGGGAAGGGCCGCCGGAACGGCTCGGGGCCTGGCCGCCGCGGTATCCACCACGGCCGGAGGCGGAGCCGGAGCCGGAGCCCGGGGAGCGGGTGCGGGAGTAGCGGTCGGTGGAGCGAACAGTGCGGTTCACGGAGAACCTTCCTCGATGCGGTGCGTCGAGGGATCCCCGGCGGCAGACGAGCCGCACAGGGAGCACAGGAACGAACCGATGAAAGTGAATGTACGAAGCGGGCCATCTGGAGCTCTCGACGAGCTGTCCGGTCGTTCCCGCGGGCACCAGCGGTACTCACACGTTGATGGCGGACCGGGGCTGGACTTCCCCGCTGCGGTAGAGGTGCTCCTCCGGGCGGCCGGGAGGGCGCGCGGGCCGCCATGGCGGCCGGGGGCGGGGGGAAACCAAGTAGGCCGGGGCCCGCACCCCAAGGTGCGGGCCCCGGCCTACTGCTACGCGTGAGCGTCAGGCGGGAACGATGTTCTCGGCCTGCGGGCCCTTCTGGCCCTGCGTGACGTCGAACGAAACCTTCTGGCCCTCCTGCAGCTCGCGGAAGCCGGAAGCGGAGATGTTCGAGTAGTGAGCGAACACGTCAGCGCCGCCACCGTCCTGCTCGATGAAGCCGAAACCCTTTTCCGCGTTGAACCACTTCACGGTGCCAGTAGCCATGTCATATCTCCTTCGGGGCAGTGCCCGGAGCCCGCACTGTGCGGCCTCCGCGTCGCCGCGAGGTTGCCCCATCCGGAATGCACCGGAAATACAAAAGTGCTTCCACCGCTTACAGCAGTGAAGGCACTTGAAGTCTTTGGGAACCACAACTGCAACTGGGGAAACCATAGCATGCCACCAGCGGTAATGCTGGATCTCCGATTACTGGCCGCTAAAGGCACGAAATGCTGCGGTCGGTCTGCTGGTATTTCTGTGCCGGCGGTGTCAGATATTCCACCTGGGCTTTGACAGGGTCGGCGGACAGGATGCCGGGGGAGGCGGTCACCGACCGGCCATCGCGCGCAGGCGGGCGACGCGTGCGGGGGCTGGCGAACTGCCCGGTCAGCGGCGGACGGTGGCCAGGATGACGAGGAACTGGCCGCCGCCCGGCTCGATTTCGGCGGTCACCGGCAGCCCGGGAACCAGTCGGGAGAACCGGTCCACCAGCCAATCCGCGGCCTCCTGGGCGTCCCGCCGGGTCGGACAACGGCCCACCATCTCGCGGCCCCCCTTGCGCTCCAGTCTTCCGGCAACGGTAATCAGCGGCGCGGGTTCGACCACGTACAGGCGGTCCGGCCAAGCGATGACCACCTCGACCGCGCCCTTGCGGGTGTTGCAGCCGCGGTGCGCCAGCCGCTCGGCAACCTTGGCCTTCCGGTCGGCGGTCCGGCTGTCCACACTGGGCCCCCGCGGGTCGTTCACCGACATCTCGGGGTCGACCGGTTCGTCGCACACCCAGCACCGCCAGCCGTCGCGCTCGGCCACATCATCAAGGAGGCTCACCCGGGTAAGCTACCGCGCATAGCCGGTACCCCGCGCACCTGGGCCGCGGCGGGCGAGGGCCCAGCCGCCAGCCGGGCAAGGCGACTCTCCGTAGCCAGGAGACCGACGAAAACCCACCTGTAATCTCGCATCAGCCGCGATGTCAGGCGGCCAATAAACGACCGCGTTCATACCCGGTCACACGGAGAATGTGAACGCAACAGGCATTGAGCCGTACGCGCGTATCGCCAGTTCATCCCGGTCGGTCTGGAATTCCCGGGCGCTGCCGGAGGCGTCATGACGGTCGACGCGCACCCTTCGTTTCCTCCGCCTGCCATCCCTCCTCCACCACGTCCCCGAGCCGCCATCCCGAGACCGCCCCCGACCACCCGTCAGCCGGACCATCCGCAGGCCACGCCCCGGGCCCCTGCTCCGCTGGGGGACAGGGCAGGTGCATCGCCTGACTCGCCGCAGGTTCGGGCGCTCGAACCGTTACCACATCCGAGCCGGTACCACCTCGCGGCATCCGGGGGCGTGGGATCTTCCGTTGCTGATCTTCCGGTCACGCTCGCTCTGCGCGAAGAGGCCACCCCCCCCCGGGAACTGGAAGCTTTCCCAGCCGCCTTCAGTCTGCGAGTTCTGTGGCGGGGGCTGGATTCGTAGTCACCTGTTTGACCGGTCCGGCAGGCGGGGGCACGCGGGGAGCCGCCTACTGGGGATGGGTGCGTGGTGCCGGGCCCGCTTTACGAGTCGGCTTCCGGGACCCGCGGAGATCTGTTCGCACGAAGGGATGTTCCTGTGCCAAGTCAACTCACGCGTGGCAAGCGGCTTGCACTGTGCGCTGCCGCAGGAGCGGTTGTGGCGGCGGGGGGTGTGGTTGCTCTGGGCTACGGTACGGCCGCAGCGGTTCCGCAGGCAGCGGCGCGGCACACCGCATCGCCGAACCCCTGCACAGCCCAGGACCATCTGCTCACCATCGCCGTTACCACGGATGCCAAGAACGTCGCTGTCGGCGACCGCCTGTGGGACAGCCATGCCCGCTTCGTCAGGAGCACTCATCAGTCCTTCCTGGTCGCCTACGGCCTTGCGAAGGGTCCGGAGCGGGCCGACCCGCTGGACCCGGCCTCGGCGCTGACGGGTCGGACGGTGTACGTCCTCAACGAGTGCTACCGGACCAGCGCCGACATCAGCAGGCACTGGAAGATCACCTCTACGCGGTGGCCCGAGTTCCAGGCTGTCCTCGACTGGATGCACACCCCGGGCACGCAGGTGGTGACCCTGCACGACGGGCAGGTCAGAAACTCCCTCTGGTAGCCCGCTGCCCGGCGCCAGTCGGGCGGGAACTCCCTCTGGTAGTCCGCGGCCCGGCGCCAGTCGGGCGGGCAGGGCTGGTCGGCGCGGTGCCTGACTCTAGCTGTCGGCAGTCGACGGCCGGTTCGTCCACGTCAGCGATGCTGGGGTCTTCGGGCGGCGCCCGCTCCGGCGTCTCGCGGCCTTCGGCCGTGGCGGCGCGCAGCCCTGGGGGGCGGTATTCCTGAGGCTGCGGGTTCTCGGCGACGGGGCCTCCGGGCAGGGTGAATGGGCCGTTTCCGTTGGTCGTGTCCCACGAAGATCAGGACGGCGGTCCAGTGGACCGGCGGTCGCCAGTTCTCGTATCGGGCGCATGCCAGTGGGGCGACCGGACCGGCGTCCACCACGTCCTCAGCCGCGCCGAGGAGCTCGCCGAACGGCACGATGTTCCCGACACCATGACGCCGTGCGTCTCGCTGTCCCCCTACGGCCTGACCCGTACCCGCGCCAGCGCCGCGACCGCCCACCTGGCCCTCGGCGACAGCTCGCAAGCCCTTTTCCGCGCCGGGCAATTCGCCGAGGTTCCGGCAGACCCGTGGAGCCGCGCACTCGTCAGCCTCGACGCCGCCACTGCCTACCTGGCCGTACGGGACGTAGAACGCGCGATGGAACTGTGGGCCGCCGCCATCCGGCAGCCCGCCGGACCGCCGATCCCGTCCGTCGTCACACGCGCCCACGAACTCGCAGCCCGCGCCACCGCCCGCTGGGCAGAACTGCCCTCGGTCCAGGACGACACCGAGATCCTCAGAGCCTGGTCCGCGACCCCTGCTGTCGCCGGCTTCGCAACACCTGCCACCATGATCGCAAAGCCGGTCGAGGGAGGGACATCAGCACGTGTGGACCGGCCCGGACAAGCGGCCGTTTCCCGCCGACCCGCCGACCCGCCGCCCGACCTCGACAGTACGGCATCGGTGGCCGCACACGACTGGGCCGCGTTCACCGATGTGGAGGTCATGACCAACCACTGGGACGGGCCGGGCCGGACCGAAGCGACACGCGCCTACTACTGGCTCGTGCACTTCACCGATGCCCCGGACCTAGGAGCTGTCCGGCCGATCATTGATGGCGTGCGTGCGGCGGCTGCTGCTGCATGAGATCGAAGTCGATTGCTGGGCGCCTGTTGCTGCGCGACCATCGTCGGATGAGTATGGATGAAGGTCGAAAGCTGACGCGGGTCGTGCAGACGTGTTCTGGCTGCCCATCGCAGTGGGATGCCTGGACGGCGGACGGCCACTACCTGTATCTCCGATACCGGCATGGCGAGGGCAGCGTCGAGTGGCACCCCGGCCCTGACTTTGATGACAGTCCGGAGTCTTGGAACGAGGGTCGCTCGGGGCTCCTGACCGAATGGGACGACGGCACCGGCAGCGGCGTCATCAGCCTTGAGGACTTCATGACGGCAGCCGGCCTGGCACTTGCGCCGGGTGCCTTGGTGGGTTGATGTCATGACACGCGCTCAGGTGCGGAGCCAGATGACAAGGGCGGCTGGCGTGACGGTGCCGAGGAAGACGCAGCTGCGCTTGTCCTAACGGGTCGAGACAGCGCGGAAGTTCTTCAGCTTGTTGATGGCCCTCTCGACAGTGTTGCGCCTCTTGTACCGCTCCTTGTCGAAGCCGGGTGGCCGTCCGCCTCGCGCGCCTGCGCAGGCGGGCAGCCTGGCAGTCGGTCTTCTCCGGGATCGTGTGCCGGATGCCGCGCCGCCGCACGTACTGACGGCAAGGACCGCTACTGTAGGCCTTGTCGACTGCGGCGCTGTCGGGCTTCTTACGGTGCCGGCCCGACCCGAGCCGCGGAACCCGGATCTTCTCCAGCACTGGAATGAACTGGGTGCAGTCGGCCCGCTGCCCCGGCGCGACGATCAGGGACAACGGACGGCAGAAGCCGTCCGCGCTCAAGTGGATTTTGCTGGTGAAGCCGCCGCACGAGCGCCCCAAGCTCTCGCCTCCCGCACCACCTCCGCCGGGCGGCCGACGAGGCTCTGCCACGGAGTTTCGTCCTGGTGTTCCAGGGCACCCGTCCCCCTTTGAGTCGGCAAGACCCGGCGGCGGGTCGGTGCGGGCGCCGGCCGCGTGCTGGTGCGCACGCACGATGGTGGAGTCCACCGAGACGGCCCAGTCGATCTCGCCCACCGCGTCAGCTGCGGCTGGACCTGCCGCATCAGGCGTTCCCAGGTACCGTCGGCAGATCAGGCGACGGTCACATGATCGGCCGGACAGCTCTTAGCAGACCAGGCAGAGCGCTGCCGGACCGTCCTCACCGGTCTGGGCTTCGACGCCATCGACCGCACCGGCCTTTACCTTGCTCTCGGCCGCATCGGACTGGCCCACGACGTCACCGAACACCAACTCGCCCGTCTCGTTGACCTGGCCGGACACAACCTGCCGTCGGCGGCTACCGTGCACGCCATCCCCATGACAGGCTCCCGCGGCGCCGTCCGATACAGCCTTGCACCCTGGACCCCCGTCCGTCGGCTCCACTCCCACCTCGACACAGCGACTCGCGCCGCGGGGCTGCCCGGCCTACACCCCACCCCGACGCTGCGCCCCCACATCGGCATCGCCTACTCCAACCGAGTACAGCCCGCCGCATGAAGGTTGGTATCCAGTCGGATACGCCGAGTCCCGTGATCACGTCCTGGACGCGGTCGATGTGGAGGAGACGGTGGCCCTCAACGCGGTCACTGCGTCGCGGCCGACGGCACCGAAGTGTGGCGTTCGCAGTTCGAGCCGGAGGCGGCCCAGCAGCACGGACACCGGCCCGGCTGCATGGAGTTCCACGCGGGCACGGCGGGCACGGACAGTGCCTGCTACGTCCAGCCCCTTGGCGCTGGACCGAGTCTCGCGACCGCCCTGAACAACGCATTGCGTTCGGGGCGTTGGAACACGGCGGCGACGTTCGACTGTCAGATGCCGTCAGGTGAGGCAGACCGGAGAAGGGACGTCTTGTGAGGTGCGGGCCCAGGTTGCCAGGGAGTAAGCGGGGTCCACAGGCGGTGCGCGGTAGTGAGCGATGGAGGACTTCGCGATTTGGTGATCAAGGAGTCGCAGGTTCACATCCTGTCGTCCCGACGGTGCACGAAGGGCCCGCCGACCAGGTCAGCGCAACTTCACCCTGGACCAAGATCGTCTCAACCGGCGGTGAGCCCGCGCGGCCCGGGGCTGCCGGTGAACTACCAGCGCAATAAGGTGAGTTGAGCCTCCGCGCAGTACCCTGTGGTGCTTTGCGGCGACCACAGGGAGATCACGATGCACTACCGGAATCCCCGTTTCGAGCACTGGCCGGTCTACGAGGACATCACCGACACCTACTACCGGCACGGCCGCTTCTCCTACGGCGAGGACCGGGACGGCCACCTGCGGGTGGGGCGCGTCGTGGCCTTCTACCGGTACCTGCATCCCATCAACACCTCTGCCGTAGAGCCGGTCGTGCGCTTCGTCGGCACCGGCGGGGTGGAGGGCGAGCCCGAGTACGTCTCGCTGGGCGAGGTGACCGAGCGCTGGTGGATCGGCCGGACCGCCGAGGACGTCGAACAGGCGTGGCGGGCGGCATCCACGACCGGGGAGTGGCCGCAGCCGCAGACCGGCGGGCCGGGACAGCACCCCGCGGCACCCTTCTACGTCGATCCGGCGCACTACCTGCTGTACTACGCGGCCCGTGACGACGACCGGTCCTACCTCGGCCGGGTCGTCGGGTGGGATCCGCCGCTGGATCGCAATGAGCTTCCCACGCCGATCGTGCGTCTCTACCAGCCGGACGGCAGCCTGGACGAGGAGGGTCAGTACGAGGGGCTGAACCTGCCGGTCGGCGGTTACGTCGCCGGGACGCTGGATGCAGCCCGGGACTACCTCGACAAGTAGCGGTAGCGGCTGCCACATGCCCTGCCGCGCGAGGGGAGGCGCGGCGGGGCGCTGTCGAGCCGCTGTTCGCGGGAAACGCCTGGGCCCGCCGCCATTCGGTGGAGCGCGCCCAGTCGTGGCGATGCGGAATCTCCACGCCCACGGCCGAGTCCACGGCCGAGTCCACGGCCGATCCGCGCGCACGGCGCGGGTGGCTCACTCGGCGCGCTGGCCGACCCGGAGGACGCTCAGATAGCGGCGTGCTGCTCGGTCGCCCATCCGCGTGCGGACGCGCTCGGCTACCGCGTCGAGCAGGGGCTCACGGATGTCGCGGTCGAGCCTCCGGTACAGCGACAACGAGCGGAGGTGATCGGCAAAGCCGTCTCCGTCGAACCATTGCACGGTCGGGTACCAGCGCACGATCGGTGGGCCGAACAGTCCTCCGGGATCGTCGACCAGGCCCCAGCCCTGGTCGGTGGCGCGCACGTCGTCCTCCAGGGGAGGATGACGCCAGTCGGGGTCCCCGGGGCAGAGCTGCTCGTGGAGATCGGCGGTCTCGGCGTAGAGCTCCTGCTCTCCCGGCCGGCGGACGACGACGTGGCCGAGCACCGCCATCCAGCCTCCGGGACGGAGCACGTCGTGCGCCCGTTGCCAGCCGATCGACGGGTCGACCCAGTGCCACGACGACGCGGCCACGAGAGCGTCGAAGCGTCGGCCGCGGTCGTCCCACTCCTCGAACGTCGACGTCTCGACGTCGACGTTGCCGAAGGACGCGATCCGTTGGCGAGCGAGCGCGGCCATCTCCGCGCCCGGCTCGACTGCGGTCACTGAACAGCCGAGTGCTGCCAGCGAGCGCGTCGCCTGACCGGTGCCGCAGCCCACTTCCAGCACCGACGACCTGTCGTCCGTGCCGGTGACGGCGACAAAGTCCGCGAACAGTTCGTCGGGGTAGCCCGGCCGGACCCGGTCGTAGAGCTCCGGCACCTCGTTGAACACCCGGCCGAGGTCGCGCGGATTCGGGCGCATCTCCGGAGTATCGGTCACGAGCGCACAAGCTATGAGGTTCGTCCACGGGGACGCCACTGGTTTAACGGCGGCTCCTCGACAGCAGCCGGGTCGGTCCGCTCTGTCTGCCCTGGGCGATGGCCGCGTAGCGGCTCGCGGCGGTGGGGGACAGGTGGAAGGCCGGGGGCGAGGTGGAAGGCCCGGGCGAGGTGCGGCGGGCCGGCGCCGACGGCCAGCGCTTCCCGGAGTGACGCGGTGCATCAAGGGTCAGGTGTGTCGTGCTTGTGGGCATTTACGCATTTCGCGATGCTTGACGTGACATTGGTCGGCATCGCGTGGAGGCGTTTCATGGGTTCATCACGTGGTGTCAGCCGACGTGCGCTGCTGGCGTCGGCCCCGGCGCTGGCGACGGGGGCGCTGCTCGCGCCCCGGGCCGCAGCCGCGCCCGCGCCGTTCCCGCAGCCGCCGGTCATCCGCTCCAAGGGCGGCGTCCTGTCGACCTCTCTGCGGGTCGCGTTCACCCGCGGCGTGCTGCCCGGCGTCGGCAACGTCAACCTCCGGCTCTACAACGGGCATGTGAACGGGCCCACACTTCGGCTGCGCCCGGGCGACGTGCTCGACCTGGAGCACGTCAACGACCTGCCGCCCAACCCCGACCAGACCTCCCACGCCGACCACAACGTCCCGCACAAGTTTAACTCGATCAATGTTCACACTCATGGCCTGCACGTCTCGCCGACGGGGAACGCGGACAACGTCTTCCGCGAGTTCACCCCCTACGACCCGCGCAACGGCCTGAACACGCGCAGCTACCGCAGCCGGATCGAGATTCCCGCGGATCACGAGGGCGGCACGTTCTGGTACCACCCCCACGTACACGGAGCAGCCGCCGTCCAGTTGTCCAGCGGGCTGATGGGCGCCCTGATCGTCGAGGGGGCCATCGACCAGGTCCCGCAGGTGGCCGCCGCGAGCGACCTGGTGATGTGCGTCGGCGAACTGAAGCTCGCCCGGGGCCAGGTACCCGACCTGCACGCCGAGGACGATCTCAGCTCGGTTCCCTCGACCTTCGTCGTGAACGGGAACTACCGGCCGCAGGTGCGGCTGCGCGTGGGCGAGGTACAGCGCTGGCGCCTGGTCAACGCCTCCGCGTTCACCGTCCTGCCGATCGAGGTGGAGGGGCACACCCTGCACCAGATCGCCATGGACGGCATCGCCTTCACCCGGCCCGTGGAGCGCGAGCGCGTCACCCTGGCCATGGGCAACCGCGCGGACGTCATGATCCGCGCACAGCGCCCGGGCAACTACCGGATCATGGCCGGGGACACCCTGCTGGCCACCATGACCGTGCAGTCGGGACCCGGCGTACGGATGGACCTGCCCACCGAGCTGCCCGGCCCCGCGCCGTTCATCGACCCGGCCGAGGTGACCCGGCGCCGGGCCCTGACCTTCCACAGCGACATGGACGCCTTCCCCGGACAGGCGTTCACCCACGCCTTCCGCATCACCGGTGACGGCGCGACCCCCGCCACCCGCGACGCGGCTGACCCGTCGGATCCGACCTACGGGCGATTCGACCCCTCCTACGTCAACCACACGCTGCGGCTCGGCGACACCGAGGAATGGACGCTCACCAACGACTCCGCCAGCCACGCCAATCACCCCTTCCACCTGCACACCAACCACTTCCTGGTCACCGCCGTCGACGGCCGCGCACTCGACACACCCGTCTGGCAGGACACCGTCGCCATCAACAAGTCCGGCTCGGTGACCCTCCGCGTCCGCTTCAAGGACTTTCCCGGCCGGGCCCTGGTGCACTGCCATCACCTCCAGCACGAAGACCGCGGCATGATGCAACTCATCGAATACGTCTCCTGACCAGGGCGGGGACCAAGTCTGTTGCTCGACGCCCGGCCGGCCCTCCTCGGTCGTCCCGGCCCCGGAGACCGGTCGCCGAGCCGCTCTTCGCCGCAGGCCAGCGGACCGAGGGCGATCCGGAGACCCTGACCGTGCTGGACGCCGCCTACGACGCCCGTCGATGCCCGCCACCAGGTGGTCGGGGCAGCGGGCAGCGCCCTGCGGCTCGCGGATGCCGGGGACGCTGCCAGGGCGAGGTTGCGCGAGCTGGTGACCGAGCTGCGCGGTGCGGTCCACGAGGGCATCAGCGACGAAGGGTACGTAGCCGCGCTCAAGGTGCTGCGCAAGATGGTCGCCAACGTCCAGCGCAGCAAAGCCTCCGGGCCGGCTTCTTCCTCTCGGCCTGCCTGCGAACCGGTCGGGGGAGACCATGTGCGTAGGGTGCGGAAGCCGGTTGACGGCGGCGCTGGCCAGCGTCTTGGGCATGGTCGAATCGACGTCTGAGGGGTACAGGTTCGAGGCGGCGCACGCCGAGCGGGCGAACGGGACCGTAGTGGGCACGGTGGGCATGGGATGCGTCCGTCGGTGAGGTCGGTAGCCTGCCTTCATGGTTTCGGGCGAGGGGGCCGGGCACATCGGTGCCGATCTTGAGGGTCAGGGCTGGGGTGCGACGCGTGCCTGGGTGGAGAAGGGGCTTTCAGCGGCCGAGCGCATCGAGGACGTCGTACGGTTGCGTGGCGGCTGGACGTCGGAGATGCGCCGCCTGGGCATCTGCGGGCCGGGCGGTCGACGCTCACTAGTCCTGCGGTCCTTTGCGAAGCCCTTCTTCGTCCGGCACGCGGAGGGCCTGCTGACCCGCGAGGCAGCCGTCCTGCGCCTGCTCGGCGACACGGACGTGCCCGCAGCCACGCTTGTGGCGGTGGACGCAACGGCGCGCTACTGCGACCATCCCTCCTTGCTGATGTCCCTGCTGCCCGGGACCGTGCGCCTGGGCGATGAAGGGGCCGATCGGCGTGCCGAACTGCTTGCCCGTCAATTGCTGCGCATCCACCGGCTGCCGGTGACCGCGGAGGCCCGGCCGCGCACCTATCAGGCGTGGACCTCTCCCGAGCGGGTGAGCCCGCCCGAAGACACCGAGCGGCCTGAGCTGTGGCAACGGGCCGTGGACGTGATCCGCCGCGAGCCCCCGGACTACCGGGCCTGTTTCCTGCACCGGGACTTCCATCCCGGCAATGTCCTCTTCATGGGTGACGGCGACGGTCTGCGGATCAGCGGCGTCGTCGACTGGGTGGAGACCTCGTGGGGGCCGGCCGACCTGGACGTGGCCCAATGCTCGACGGCCCTGGCCCTGCTGCACGGCGTTCCCGAGGGCATGCTCTTCGCCGACCGCTACCTCGACGCGGGAGGAACGCTGGCCGAGGACCGCGCCGCGCATCTCTACTGGCGTCTGCTGGACGCGTTGGCCTTCGCTCCGGACGCCGAGAAGGTCGCCATCCCCTGGCGCGAGGTGGGCCGTGCTGATCTGACCCCCACCCTGCTGACCAGGCGGCTGGAGGGATACCTCCAGGCCCTTTTCGACCGGTACGCATGAATCCGGACCGGTGGCCCGGCCGCCAGCGGTCCTGGGCGGACGCGATCAGCGGCGGTCTCCCGCTGCGGCAAGCGGCTCAGCCACGCGGGAGCGGTGGGCGTTGACCGTCTCGTCAACTGCCTGACCGAGGTTGGCCCAGGAGATACCGGTCCCCGACCTGCGGTGCAGGCGGCGGCGGTGTTGCCGTAGAGCGCGCACTGCGAGGCACCGCTCGGCGAGGTCGTAGGTGGTGTGCGGCACCGAGGCGACCGGCTGGGCCTGGTCGGTGTTGCGCGCGGCCAGCAGGGTCCGCGTCGCGGAGGGGTAGGACAGCCGGGCCACCGAGTCGCCGGGCGCACCGGCGGCTGGGCTGGTGATCGACGTCGGCTTGTGCGCGGTGTAGCCGAAGGACGTCGTGCGGTTGAGGGTGTTGTTCACCGAGGCCAGGTCCCCGGAGCCGTTGACGGCGTAGGTCACGGTGCGGACCGTACCGTCGGATGCCGTCTGCTTCAGGGTCGTCGTAGCGCCATTGAGCAGATCCCGCGCCCCGTCGGCGGCATACGTCTCCGCGAAGAACTTCGCCGTGACCTTCCTCATGACATGACCCGCGTTATCCGGGGAATGGCCGTGCGCGGCCGGAGAAGCGAGGCCGCCCGGCCAGGGGGAGGTGCAATGCGCAGGAGAGGCCGAGGCGCGGGAGGGTCGGCGACGCCGCCTCGTGCTCGGGGGGCGGGGCGTTTTGGCTTCGGCGCCGTCGACCAGAAGGGTTTGACCCGGTTGGTGGGCTTGGCGTCTCTCGTGATCGTCGGTGGTACGGAGGGCGGAAGGGGCGTCGCTTCGCGGGGGAGCGGAGCGGCGGCGCCTCGGGGGATCACCCGGCTGCCTCTCACCCGTATGGCTTAGAGTTCCGCGAGGATCGCTTGATCCCGTTGAGAGAGGATTCCCTGTGGCTGGCAAAGACATCGCTAAGCGCTTGATCGGTCTGCTGTCCGTCCAGGGTGAGGATCTGGCCGCCGAGTGGGCCGACAAGGTGACCGGTTCGCTCGGCGGACGAGTGAGCCGTTCCGAGGTCGAGCGGGAGCTCCGGGAGATCTACGCCGCGCTGCTTTCCGCGCTCGGCAGCGGGAGCGTGGACGGGCACGACGAGGCGTTCGGCGAGGTACGTGCGCTGCTGACCGAACTGTCGCGGAACCGGGCCATGCAGGGTTTCGCTCCCACCGAGACCGCCGTGAGCGTGTTCGCGCTCAGGGAGGTCCTGGCGCCGGCGCTGGAGGGCGAGGACAGCGACCCGCAGGCGTACCTGCAGTTCGCCGCGCTGCTGGACACGCTCGGGCTGTTCACCATCGAGGTCTACACCCGTACCCGCGAAGGGCTGATCGCGGCGCAGGCGGAGCAGTTGCTGGAGCTGTCCACCCCCGTCGTGAAGCTGTGGGACGGCGTGGTCGGCGTCCCGCTGGTCGGAACCCTGGACTCGGCGCGCACCATGGTGGTCATGGAGAAGATGCTCCAGGCACTGATCGACACCGGGTCGGAGCAGGCGATCATCGACATCACCGGTGTGCCCGCCGTGGACACCGAGGTCGCCCAGCATCTGCTGAAGACCGTCGTGGCGGCCCGGCTCATGGGCGCCGAGTGCACGATCTCCGGCATCCGCCCGCAGATCGCCCAGACCATCGTGGCGCTGGGCATCGACTTCGGTGACATCGTCACCAAGGCCACGCTGGCGGACGCCCTGCGGCACGCGCTGCGCCGTTCCGGAGTCACGGTCTCCCGTACGGCGCCGCAGGCCGGTGGCCGATGAGCGAGCAGGTACCCGTCCTGCGGATCGGGCAGGTACTTCTGGTCTCGATCCAGACCGACCTCGACGACCAGGCCGTGATGCGACTCCAGGACGACCTCGCCGCCGCGGTGGTGGACACCGGCGCGCACGGGGCGATCATCGACATCACCGCCGTGGAGATCGTCGACTCGTTCGTCGGCCGCATGCTGGCCACCATCGCCAACCTCGCCCGGCTGCTGGACGCCCAGACCGTCGTGGTGGGCATGCGCCCCGCCGTCGCGATCACCCTGGTCGAACTCGGCCTCTCGCTCGGCAACGTACGGACCGCGCTCACCTTGGACAAGGGCCTGCGCATGCTCGAACACGACCGCGTCGGGCACGGCTTCGAAAGCACCGTGCCGGACGCCGCGGCTGACGCATGAACGGCGCCTCCCGTACCCCGGAGGTACTGGAGATCACCGCCACCACCCAGGTCGTACAGGCCCGCCAGTTGGTGCGCGCGCTGGCACAGGAATGCCGGTTCTCCCTGGTGGAGCAGACCAAGCTGATCACCGCGGCCAGTGAACTGGCCCGCAACACCCTCATCCACGGCGGCGGGGGCACCATGACCGCACTGTTGGTGGAGCAGCACGGACGGCGCGGCGTGCGGCTCGTCTTCACCGACGACGGACCGGGCATCGCGGACATCGACCTGGCGATGACCGACGGCTGGACCTCGGACAGCGGAATGGGCCTGGGACTGCCCGGTTCCAAGCGGCTGGTCGACGACTTCGTACTGGAGACGACGCCCGGCGAAGGCACCACCGTCACCATCACCAAGTGGGTCCGATGACGACCCCCGGTTCCCCCGGGCTGGCCGACTGCGAGGACGTGGCCTGGTTCCGCGACCGGCTCGACGCCGCGCGTGGCGCGGCGGCGGCGCTCGGCCGCCGGATCGGCCTGGGCGATCAGCGCACCGCCGAGTTGGTCCTGGCCGTCTCGGAACTGGCGGCCAACATCACCAAGCACGCCGTCGACGGCTCCCTGCTGCTGCGGGTGCTGCGCAGCCACGCCGAGTCCGCGGGGAACGTGGTGGCAGGTGTGGAGGTGATCGCTGTCGACAGCGGTCCCGGCATGGCCGACGTCTCCGCCGCCCTGCGGGACGGGATGTCGACCGCGGGCACGCTGGGCATCGGCCTGGGCGCCGTACAGCGTCTCGCCGACACCTTCGACATCCACTCCCAACCGGGCGTCGGCACCGTCCAGTTGGCCCGCTTCTGGCCGCGCTCCGCGGCGCCCGCCACGGCCGGGGAACCCGCCGTCGGAGGCATCACCCGCCCGATCAGCGGCGAACAGTCCTGCGGCGACGCGTGGGCCGCGCGTATGGACGCTCGGACAACGGCGCCGCGTGGCCAAGCGCCGACAGCCCCTGACCCGGCCGCTGGCGCACCGCCCAGTTGGTCGGACCTGACCAGCCCCCGTCCCACCGCGGTCAGCGCCGCGGACGCCGGCCTCCGGGCCGGTCCGTGGCCGGGTTCGGGCGGCCGTCCGGCGTCGGCACACCGAAGCGACCGTCCGGCGTCGGCACACGGAGGCGGCCGTCCTGCGCCCCTGCACGGGGGCGGCCGTCCCGCGTCGGCACACGGGGGCGGACGTCCCGCGCCCGTGCGGGGCGCCGTGCCAGGGCCCGGCGAGGGCCTGCTCGTCATGTCCTGCGACGGACTGGGCCACGGCCCGCTGGCCGCGCTGGCCGCACAGGCGGCCGTCCAGGCGTTCCGCACCGGATCCGGTCATACGCCCGAGCAGGTGATGGAAGAAGTGCACCGCGCGCTACGCGGCACCCGCGGCGCCGCCGTGGCCGTCGCCCGTCTCGAGCCCGACGGGCGGGTGCTGTTCTGCGGCGTCGGAAACATCACCGCGGTCCTGCTCACCCGGACCACCCGCACCACGTTGCTGTCCCACCCCGGCATCGTCGGCCACCAGACGCACCAACTGCGCACACATGAATACCGCATGCCCGCACAGGGGGCGCTGGTGATGCACTCCGACGGGCTCAGCGAACGCTGGAAAGGCGCCGATCTGGCCGGGATGCTGCACCATCCGCCCGCGGTGATCGCCACGGGGCTGCTGCGCCTGGCCGCGACCCGCCGTGACGACGCCAGCGCAGTGATCGCCAAAGCGGCCCAGTGAGCCCGCCCGTGTCCGACCGCCTCAGCCCGACCCCGCTGCTGGTCACCCCCATCAGGACCGAGCGGGACGTGTTCGCGCTGCGCCGCCACGCCAAGACCATCACCGAGGCGGTCGGCCTGGACAGCCGCGACCAGGTACGTCTGGCCACCGCGGTGAGCGAACTGGGCCGGGACCTGCTCCGCCCCGCGGTGAGCGAACCGGGCCGGGACCTGCTCCGCCCGGCGCCGATGACCGCGGTCTTCAGCATGCGGCAGGAACCGCCCGTTCTCCTCACCGTGTTGCAGTGGGGCGACGACCGCGCCCCCAGCCGCGAGTCGCTGACGGCCGTCACCCGGCTGCTGCCCCAAACGCGTTACGAGACCGCCCCCGCCGCTCCCGCGCGGCCCCCGTCGGGCCCCGGCCGCGTCGAGATCGCCTGCCCGATCCCCGAACTCGCCGCCCGCGACCTGCGGATTGAGCAGGTCCGCTCGCTCCTCGCGTCCGCGAGCCCGGCCAGCGCGATCGACGACCTCCAGGCCCAGACCCGCGACCTGATCGCCTCACTCCAGGAAGCGCACGCCCAGCGCGACGAACTCGAACGGCTCAACGACGAACTGACCGAGACCAACGCCGGCGTCATGGCCATGTACGCGGAACTCTCCGTCGAGCACAAAGACGTCGTCGAGCGCTACAGCCAGGAACACGAGCTCGCCCTGGCTCTGCAGAGTACGTTCCTGCCCGCCACCCTCCCACAGGTCCCCGGCGCCGAACTCGCCGTGCGCTACCTGCCCTCCGCCACCACGGCCGAGATCGGCGGTGACTTCTACGAAGCCGTCGACACCTCCCGAGGGCTCCTCCTGGCGGTCGGTGACGTGGTCGGCCATTCCCTGCAAGCCGCCATGGTCATGGGCGAACTCCGCCACGCACTGCGCGCCTACGCCGCCCAGGACCACCCCCCGCACGTACTGCTGGAGCAGCTCGACCGCCTCCTGGGTCTTCATCGGCCCGGATGGACCGCCACCGTCTGCATCGCGCTGGTCGAGCCCGGCAACGCCTGCCTGCGTATCGCCAACGCGGGCCATCTCCCGCCGCTGCTCCTCCACCCCGACGGCACCTATCGCTACCTGACCGAACACGGCCCGCTGCTGGGCCTGGGCCTGCCCCATCCCCCCGCCACCGCGCATCCCGTCGAACCCGGCAGCCGACTCCTCATGATCACCGACGGGCTCATCGAGACCCGCGACAGCATCCTGGACAAACGCCTCGAACTCCTCGCCGCCACCGCCGCGGCCGGCCCCCAAGAACCCGACGCCCTGTGCTCGGAACTCCTCGACACCTTCGGCGCCGAGCCCGACGACGACATCATCGTCTTCACCACCCGCCTCACCCCGCCCGCAGCGGAGGGGTGAGTGTCGCCGTCGGCCGTGGTCCTGCCCGGGGCCGGGCCGGGCCGTGCCGCCGGGTGAGACCCGCCGAACCTCCGGCGATCGACGGTGTCGACGGCCCGTGCCGCCGACTTCGGCGATGACGTGGGGGGCCGTACAGGGTTGCCAGCACCCGGCATCGTGGTCCGTTGCTCCGTCCTGTCATCATGACCACGGCGCGGGAGTGGGGGCGTCGTGGTCCGCATGAGGGCATCCGCGCCATGTGCCTTCCACCGGTCCTGTGCCGCCTCGCTCCGATGTGCGCGAGCATGCCGGGCGCAAGAGCGCTCGCCTGAGACAGGAGCCGTAATGGCACTGAAGATACGCACACCGAAGACTGCCGCCGTGGCGCTCGCCGTCACCGTGGCCGCGGTCTCGTTGGGCACCGCCCTTCCCTCGGCCGCCGCCGGGTACACCGCGTCGGCGGGACCGTGGAGCGCGGCCGTCGCCCTGACCGGAGCGGACGGCCAGCAGACTCTCATCGATGTCCAGGTGGCCGGTGACGGCGCCGCGTTCGCGCTGTGGCGGGACAAGGCCGCCGGGGCCACCGGTTGGGACTTCCGGACCGCCGTACGGCCTGCCGGAACCACGACATGGAGTGCGCCGCACACCCTGGCGACCGGGAGTGCCGAGAATTCCGCGGCCGTCCTTGCCGTGAGCGCCGACGGACGGGCCGTGGTGTCCTGGCTGGACGGCAGTGGCGCGGACGGTTCGCTGGTCGCCCTGGCCGCGGGCTGGAACCCGGCAACGGCGGCCTGGTCCGCCCCGGCCACCCTCGCAGCCTGGGACGGCCTGGACATGTCCACGCCCCGCCTGGCCGCGGCGGCCGACGGCACCTTCACCGCCGTATGGGACCAGGGCGACGGGTACCGTAACTACGATGTGAGAACCGCCGCCCTCGCCCCCGGCGACCAGGCGTGGTCCGCACCCCGGACGCTGGCTTCCACCACGACCGGATCCCTCTGGAGCATCGACCTCGCGGTGGCCCCCGGCGGCGCCGCCACCGCGGTCTGGGATGAACTCAACCGTTTCACCGGCGAGCACACGGTCTCCACCGCCACCCGCACCTCGGCCCGGTCCAGTTGGAGCGGTGCCTCCGTGCTGCCCGGCACCGACGCCACGTCAAGTGACGTACAGGTGGCGATGGACGCCAAGAACGCCTCCACCGTGCTGTGGCGCAACGGCGCCAACGACCTCAAATCCGCCACCCGCACCGCTCCTTCGGGTAGTTGGAGCGCAGCTCAGACCGCCGTTTCCGCCATCAACTACAGCGACGGAAGCGAACCGTTGGCCGCGCCCAACGGTGACGTCACCTACGTGTGGACGGGCTGGAGCCCCACCGCCGGTGTCCCCATTGTGCAGACCGTGACCCGTACCGCGAGCACCGGGACCTGGTCGGCGCCGAAGACGCTGTCCACCGGCTACGTGAACTGGCGGGTGGACGCCTCCATCGGCGCTGACGGAACCGTGCAGGTCGTGTGGCCGCAGGTGCCGAGCATCGACAACGGCAACGACCACTACCTCGAGTGGGCGGTGCGCGCCGACGGCACCTGGAGCCAGGCCACCGCTTTGAACAGCACACCTGTCGTCGACGTCCCCAACACCGACGCCCTCGCGGGCGAGGTGGCTGCCGGACCGGACGGCCGGGCCACGGTGCTGTGGCGCAAGGCCGAGTACGTCGGCAGCGGCGGCTACACCTCCCAGGTGTGGTCCGAGGCGCAGACCCTGTTGATGGTCAAGCCACAGATCACCACCAACGCCGCGGTGAGCGGAACGGCCCGAACCGGCTCCACCCTCACCTGCTCCGCCGCCTGGAACGGCACCAACGCCAAGGCCGCCTTGGCCTGGCTGCGCGACGGCGCGGTCATCTCCGGTGCCACCGCCAGGACCCACGTCCTCACCTCTGCCGACTACGCCCACAAGGTGTCCTGCCGGGTCACGGTCAGCAACGGCGCGGGGTCCGTCGCTTCCACCTCGCCCGCGCGGAAGGTCGAGGTCGGCCCCGCGCTGAAGACCACCACCGCGCCGTCGATCTCCGGCTCCGTCAAGGTCGGTCACAAGCTGACGGCTGCCCGCGGCACCTGGTCGCCGTCCGCCACTTCCTACACGTACCAGTGGAAGCGCAACGGCAAGACCATCAAGGGTGCGACCAAGTCCGCCTACGCCCCGGTGAAGGCCGACCGCGGCCGGAAGATCACGGTCACGATCACGGCCCACCGCAACGGCTGGACCAACGGCGCGGCCACCACAAAGCCCGTCACCGTGCGCTGACCCGACGCGGGCCGGTACCACCGGCCCGCGTCCGCCGGTCCGGAGCCCGGTCGACTCAGAGGCGGTGGGCCAGCCCCGAGTCGGCATGTCCAGGTGGGCGAACGCCGCGCGCGTCAGCGCCGGAGGCCGGGCGACGCCACGGCGGCGACCGGGGCCGAAGGGTCGGTCTCCGCGCCCGGTCGCCTGCCTCGCTGACCCGCGGGGACGGTGTTCCGTGAGGTGCGCCGCCCGCTGACGGGATCAGCGGGGGCGGTTCAGCCGATGCCGAGGCGGCGCATTGTCAGGCAGGCCAGGGCCACGTCGCAGGCGGCGACGCCCTGGACGATGCCGAGGACCCGCTCGTCGGGGTGCGTGCGGCCGGGGAGGGAGCCGGCGGCGACGGCGGGGAGGGAGCCGGTGAGCCGGGCGTCAAGGGTCCGCGGGGGCAGGCCCGCCGCGAGCCAGGAGGCGATCGAGCCGATCTCCCGGGCGTAGCCGAGATCGTCGACGAAGAAGCGGTCGGCCGTCCCGGTCCCGTGCCCGGTGGCCTCCGGTGCGAGCACGGCTCCCGCGACGCCTCCGCACCCGGCTGCCTCGGCGGCATCGGGGGCGGGGGTCCGGGTGCCGTACGGCGTCGGCCCTGTCACGATCTCGGCCGCGATCTCCGCGCCGCCGCCGAGGCCGAGCAGCGTGACGCCGGGCCCGAAGTGCCGCGGGTGGACGACGGGTTGGCGGGCCGAGGTGAGGGCGACGACGATGTCCGAGCCCGGTGCGGCGGCGTCCAGGCCGTCGTACGGGGTGAGGGTGGCGCCCGGTGCGACGGGCTGCCGGGCGACGAAGTCGGCGGCGGAGCCGGCCGTGCGCGCCACCACCCGGATCTCCTCCAGCGCGAACGCCTCGGCGAACGCGGCCGGGACGAAGGCGGCGATCTGTCCGGCGCCGACCAGCGTCAGCACCTTGCTGTCGGGCCGGGCCAGCAGCCGCGCGGCGACGGCGGCGGAGGCCGCCGTCCGCAGCCGGTGCAGCCAGGTCTCCTCGACGGCGACCAACGGGCGGCCGGACTCGGTCTCCAGCACCAGGCACCAACTGTTGCGCCCGCCGGTGTGGGTCGGGGTGACCCGCACCCCGGCGACCCCGTACCGGTCGAGCAGCGCGCCCTTGAGGCCGAAGCCCCGCGTGCCGCCGCTCACGCCGAGCCGGGTGATGGTGGGGGCGGACAGGGAGAGCCGGTCGGCGCCGAAGTCGGCGTAGGTGGCCTCGACCACCTCCAGCGCGTCGGCGACGGTGATCACCGACCGTACGTCGGCGTCACCGACCATGGGCAGGGTCGGCAGGCTCATACGGCGCCACCCGCCGGGGAGGCCGCGACGGAAGCCGGTACGCCGCGCGGCGGCACGTCGGTGGCCGGCGCGCCGGAGACGGGCGGTCCGACGATCGCGACGCACAGGCCGCCCCCGTCCGGTGCCTGGTGGACGGAGTTGGCGGAGATGAACATCCGCCCGGTGCCGAGCACCGCTCCCGCCACCCCGCTCATGATCGCCCGGACGTGCTTGTCCGGGTCCAACTGGCTGGTCAGCACGGTGGTCCGGGCGCCACGCAGAGTGCCGTCCCGCCGGTTGCCCGCCTTGATCAGCAGGGCCGCGACCTGTCCCGGCTCCCGTACCGTCCCGTCGGCGGTCAACTCCGTGCCCGCCGCGGCCAGGACGCGGCGGATGCCGGGCGCGTCCAGGACGTCGGCGAGCAGTCCGGAGACGATCCGGAGGTCGCCGCCCGCGCCGGGGCGGTTGCCGAACACCAGGACCTCGACACACGCGGCCTCCGAGCTGGAGAAGACCATGGTGCGGCGCGAGTGCAGGGTCAGGTCACGGCCGAAGGCGGCCGGGACGACGTCGGCCCGCTCCACCTCGCCGAGCGCGAGCGCCGCGCCGAGGGCGCCGACCGCCTTGGCCTCGGCGGAGGTGACCCGCATGGGCTCGTCGTGTGCGGTCAGCGGCGTCTTGACGACGGCCAGTGCGACGTCGGCGGGGTCGAGACCCGCGTCCGCGACGGCCTCCGCGACGGCCTGCTCGGCCAGCGCGACGTGTTCGGCCGAGCCGATCTCGGAACCGCGGATCCGGCGGCTGCGCCCTATGCCCACGCAGAGCGTGCCCGCTGGGCCGGGCGCCCCGCGAGGAGCCGGGGCCGCCTCCCCGCCGGTGGACTCCGCGTCGTCCGTCACGGCAACGGCCTCTGTGGCACCCGAGCCGTCCGCGCCGTCCGCGTCGTCCAGCTCGACGACGAGATAGCCGAACGGCGTCATCGCCCCCTCGGCGCCCGTGGAGTGCAGGAACACCGAGCGTTCCAGCAGGTCCCCGCCGCCGTGCGCGAGCACGGCCTCCCGGGCCCGCCAGGACGCGAGTTCGCGTGAGAAGTCGTTGGTCTCGGCGCTGCCCTCGGTCTTCACCAGCAGAGCGAGCCGCCGTATCCGTGCCGGGTCGTGGGCGCTGAGCACCGCCACCAGCCCGTCGGTGTCACCGGGCCCCGCGGTGTCGAAGGAGTCGATCCTGACTGTCATGCTCGGGCGCCTTTCGGAAGGGGGGCGGCGACAGCCGGCCAGCGGTCGGCCCAGCCGTACGCGGCCTCGTAGTCGGATGCGAGGTCCAGCAGCGCCCGGTCCGCGCCGTACGGGCCGACGAGCTGGAAACCGATCGGCAGGCCGGCCGGGGACGGTGGTCCCGGCAGGCTGAGAGCGGGCACACCGGTGGCGTTGGCGATGCCGGTGAACACCCGCTGGTAGGGCGGGGCGAGCTGGTCGGCGGCCCAGGGCATCGCCCCGGCGACCGGGGTGAGCAGCAGGTCGGTGCCGGTGAAGAAGTCGGCGAGCTGCGCGAACAGGTCACGGAAGGCGTCGAGCGCGTCCACGTAGTCCGCGGCGCTCAACGAGCGGCCGTGCTCGACCATCGGCGGGTAGATGTCGCCGACCGCCGCGCGCCAGTCCGGGTGACGGCGCATCAGCCAGGCCAGGCCGGTGGTGCCGATGGTCCGCCAGTGGGTGTCGAACCGGCCGAAGTCGAAGGGCACTTCGCCGGACTCCACCCGGTGGCCGAGCGCGCTGAGCCGGTCGGCCGCGGCCGTCAGCGACGCGGTGATCTCCGGTTCGACCGGATAGTCGCCGAACCGCCCCACCATCCTGATCCGCAGCGGCCGGCCGCGGAAGGCGGGGCCGTCCGGCACACCGAGCGAACGGCGGTCCCGCGCGTCGGGCCCGGCCACCGCCCCGAGCAGCGCGGACAGGTCCGCCACCGTACGGGCGGCTGGTGCGATCACCTCCAGGTCGTGCAGCACGGTCGGCAGGCCGTCGAGCCGGGCGACCCGGCCCAGCGTCGGCTTGAGCGCGACCAGCCCGCAGTACCCGGCCGGCCAGCGGATCGAGCCGCCGCCGTCGGTGCCCAGCGCCACCGGCCCGACGCCCGCGGCCACCGCCGCCGCGCCGCCGCCGGTGGACGCGCCGGTGGTGAGCGCGGGATTCCACGGGTTGCGGGTGGTGCCGTGCAGCAGGGTGCTGACATTGCCGAGACCGAGGGTGAACTCCGAGACATTGCTCTTGCCGAGGATCACCCAGCCGCCGGCCCGCAGCCGTCCGACGCACAGTTCGTCGCGCTCCGGGGTGCGGTCGGCGTAGAGCCGGCTGCCCCAGGCGCAGGGCATCGCGGCCACCGGGATGTTGTCCTTGACCGTGAGCGGCACGCCGTCGTACGCGCTCAACGGGGTTCCCGCGCGCCACCGTTCACCGCTGGCGGCGGCGGACCGCCGGGCGGCGTCGAAGGCGCGGTGGGCGAAGACGTTCAGACGCCGGTCGACCTGCTCGGCGTGCTCGACCACCGCTTCCAGCACTTCGGCGGGCGTGGCCGAGCCTTCGGCGTAGGAGGCGGCGAGTTGCCGCGCCGAGCGGCGCCACAACGGCTCGGAGCCGGACTCCCCGGTCGACGGCCCGGCCTGCCCGGCCGTCACTTCTTGGGCTCCAGCGTCCAGTAGAGGGTGACGGGCTCCGGGGTGAAGGTCAGGCCGGACACCCCTGAGGCGCTGACCAGGGTGCGGCCGGTGACCACCAGCGGCAGGAACGCGGCGTCCTGCGCGGCGAGTTGCTGGATCTTCTCGTACGCCTGGTCACGCGCCGGGCTCGGCGCCGCCATGGCGAACTCGCCCTGGAGCCGGTCGATCTCCGGGATGCTGGTGCGGGAGAAGTTCACGACTCCGCCGGTCACGGTCCACAGCTTCACCGGGGTCTTGGCGTCCTCCACGTACGTCGACAGCGTGGTGAGCACCATGCCGTCGTCGGCGCTGCCGCCGGTCTTGGCGGTGGCGCGGCCGATGATCGAGGTGATCAGCGCGGCCGAGGTCTGCGGTTGCAGGGTGACGTCGACGCCGATCGGCTTGAGCGCGCTCTTGATGAGCTGGGCGGCGGTCGCGAAGTCGGTGTTCTCGCTGGGGTAGCGGAGCTTGGTGGAGACCGACGGGTTCCCGGCCTGCGCCATCAGGCTCTTGGCCTTCGCGGCGTCGCCGTAGTCCTTCCAGGCGGCGCTGTAGCCGGGGGCGCCGGCGGAGACGTAGGAGTCGGCACGCTCGGCCTGGCCGTAGTAGACGTTCTTCACCAGCGCGTCGTACGGGAGTGCCTCGGCGACGGCGCGCCGCACCAGCGGGTCCTTGAACGGGCCCGCGTCGGAGGCGAGTTGGAGGTAGAGGTAGCTGGAGGTGTTGGCGTGCTGGACGTTGAACCCGGCCGACTTCAGCGAGGTCGCGTCCCGGGGGCTCAGGCCGTACTGGGCGATGTTGACGCTGCCGCCGCGCAACAGGCCCGCCACATTGCCGTCGTTGACGACGCGCAGTGTCACGGCGGAGAACTTCGGCGCGTTCAGGGCCGCGCCGGGCACCGCCGCGAGATTCAGCGACTGGCCGGTCTGCCGGCTCTTGACGTAGTACGGGCCGCTGCCCGCCACGTGGCTCTTCAGCCACTCGGCGGCGATCGGGTCGGACGGGCCGGCGTTCTTGAGGGCGGCGGCGGAGTCGATGACGCCGTACCAACAGGTGCGCAGCGTGGCGATGTTGACCTCGCTGGCCTTGATCGGTTTGCCCGCGCTGTCCTGGTAGCGAATGGCGACGTGGGTGGCGTCGGGGGCGGTGATCTGGGCGGCGTCGAAGACACCGCTGTTGTTCAGCTCGACGGCGCCGTTGAGCTTCAGCGCCCGCTGGAGCGACCAGACGGCGTCCTTGGCGGTGACCGGGTTGCCGCTGGGGTAGAACTTCAGGCCGTCGCGGAGGGTGAAGGTGACGGTGTCCCCTGCGATGGTCCAGGAGGAGGCGAGGGCGGGTGCGGCGGCGAGGCCGTTGGAGGCGGAGTGGCCGCCCTGGGCCGTGGTCTTGTAGCCCACCAGGTTCTGGTAGACGTTCATCGCCAGCTCTTTGTCCTGGTCGGTGTTGACGTTGCCCGGGTCCATGGTGGAGATGTCGCTCGGCCAGGCGGCGATCAGCGCCGCGGGCGGTTTGGCGGCGCTCTGTCCGGTGGTGCCTGCCGAGGACGAACAGGCCGTCAGGACGGCGGCGACCGCGACCGCGGCCGTACCGGCCAACAGCCGGGCGCGCTGCGGAGATCTACTGGTCATCTGAGTCTTGCCTCTCTCTTCGCGCGGCCGAGAGGTCGGCGCTGACCTGTCGGTGGGTGATGGGGCAGGCGGCGTCGTGCGTGCCGCCGAAGGACAGTTGCGGGGGCCTACCGGCCGTGCAGGACTCCTCCGCCAGCGGGCAGCGGGGGGCCAGCGCGCAGCCGGCGGACAGGTCGAAGGGGCCGGGGTTCTCGCCGCTGAGCCGGATGGCGCGGGTGTGGCCGCCGTACGCGGCGACCGGGGCGGCGTCCAGCAGCGCGCGGGTGTAGGGGTGAGCGGGACGGCGCAGCACCTCCTCGGTGGTGCCGGACTCCACGACCCGGCCCACGTACATCACCTGCACGCGGTGCGCGATCCGGCGTACGGCCTGGAGGTCGTGCGAGATCAGCAGGTAGGCGATGCCGGTCTCGCGCTGGAGGCGGGCCAGCAGGTCCAGCACGACGCCCCGGGTGGAGGCGTCGAGCGAGGCGGTGGGCTCGTCGAGGATGACGGCCCTGGGCTGGACGGCCAGCGCGCGGGCGATGCCGATCCGCTGCCGCTGACCGCCGGAGAGCGCGGCCGGCCGCCGGTCCAGGAGGTCCTCCGACAGCTCAACTGAGGCCAGCAGCTCACGGATTCGGGCCTCACGCCGAGGCGCGGGCATCCGCAGGTGCAGCCGTAGCGGCTCGTCCAGGATCGAGCGGATCTTCTGCCGGGGGTCGAGGGAGGAGCGGGGGTCCTGGAAGACCATCTGCACGTCCCGGTACACCTCGCGCCGGTCGCGGAAGGACGACAGCGGGCGCCCGGCGACGGTCACCCGGCCCGCGGCCGGTTCGACCAACCGCAGGATCGACCGGGCGAGCGTGGACTTGCCCGAGCCGCTCTCCCCGACGACGGCCAGCGTCTCGCCCGGCCGCAGCACCAGGTCCACGCCGTCCACGGCGCGCAGGGTGTGCCGCAGGCCCCGGCTGCGGACGGTGAACTCGGTCCGGAGGCCGTCCACTTGGAGGACCGGTTCGGACCCGGCCGGGGCGGACGCGCCGACGGCGGCCGAGTCGGCGGCGGAGGCGGAAGAAGCGGGTACGGCGGACGAGGTCATGACGGCCTCCCGGAGTCGTCGTCAACGCGGTTGGCGGCCAGCAGGAGTTGGGAGTAGTCGGCCTGCGGAGCCCGGAAGAAGTCCTCG
Organism: Streptomyces sp. NPDC088910; assembly: GCF_044749865.1. NCBI lineage: Bacteria > Bacillati > Actinomycetota > Actinomycetes > Kitasatosporales > Streptomycetaceae > Streptomyces > Streptomyces sp. NPDC088910. The sequence goes on along the minus strand of NZ_JBIVIV010000006.1, from coordinate 418,053 downwards.
GCGGCGGCCTGTTCGATCACCGTGCCGCCCCGCATCACCACCACCCGGTCGCAGGTCTCGCCGACGACGCCCAGGTCGTGGGTGACCAGGCACACGGTGAGCCCGTCCTGCCGGGCCAGCTCCACGACAAGTTCCATCACATCGGCCTGGGTGGTGACGTCCAGCCCGGTGGTCGGCTCGTCCAGCAGCATCATCCGGGGGCGGCACAGCAGTGCCATCGCGATCATCGCCCGCTGCGCCATGCCGCCGGAGAACTGGTGCGGGTACTGCGCCATCCGCCGCACGGGGTCGGGGATCCGGACGCGTGCCAGCGTCTCGGCCACCAGTGCGCGGCCCGCGCGTTTGCCGAGGCCGTGGTGGAGCCGGGCCACGTCGGTGAGCTGGCGGCCGACGGTGAGCACCGGGTTGAGCGAGGAGCGGGCGTCCTGGAAGACCATCGCGATCTGGCCGCCGCGCAGTTCGCGGTAACCGGCCTCGTCCAGGCCCAGCAGTTCCTTCCCGTCGAAGCGGATGGAGCCCTCGACGGACAGCCGGGGCGGGCACAGTCCCATCACGGTGAGCGCGGTCAGCGACTTCCCGCTGCCGGTCTCGCCGACGATCGCGGTGATCTGCCCGCGCGGCAGCTCGAAGCTCACATCGCGCAGCACCTGGACGGCGCGCGCCCGGTCGCCGTGCCCGGAGCGGAAGGCGCCGGACAGGCCGGCCACCGTGAGCAGCGGGACGCCGGGGTCGGCGCCGGACGCGTTCCCGGCTCCGTCGGCCAGGGGCGCAGGCGGCTGTACGGCCGCGCCGGAGGTGGCGCTCATCGGTCGTCCTCCCGTTCCAGCAGGCCGTCGCCGAGCAGGTAGAAGGCGGCGGCGAGCAGCAGAATGCAGACGCCGGGGAACAGCGAGATCCAGTACGCGTCCGGGGAGTCCTTGCCGCCCGCGATCATCGAGCCCCACTCCGGGCTGCCGGGTTCGATCCCGACGCCGACGAAGCCGAGACTGGAGACCACGATCGCCACCCAGGCGGCGTTGACCGCCGCGTAGGACACCAGCGGGGTCAGGCCGTTGGGCACCAGGTGCCGGGCCAGGACACGCCGTCCGCTGTTGCCCGCCAGCACGGCGGCCTCGGCGAACTCCCACGACTTGCGGCCCTTGACCTCCGCGCGCAGCAGCCGCAGATAGCCGGGCAGTCCGACGAAGGCGACCACGACGATCACATTGGCCAGGCCCGAGCCGAGCGTGGTGACCAGCAGCAACGCCAGCAGCAGCGCGGGGAAGGACTGGAGGATCTCGGTGACCCGCATGATCACCGCGTCCGCCCAGCCGCCCCAGTACCCGGCGACCGCGCCGAGCAGGCTGCCGATCACGAAGGCGATGGCGACCGCCACCAGGGTCAGCCACAGGTCGGTCCACGTGGCGGCGAGCGTCTTGGAGAAGACGTCGGACCCCGCCTGGTCGGTGCCGAACCAGTGCTTCCCGCCCGGGGACTGGTACGGCAGCCCCACGCCGGGCTGCTCGGGGTCGTACGGCGTCCAGATCCTGCCGACCGCGGCGGCCACCAGCAGCACGGCCATCAGGCCGAGGCCCAGGCGTACGGTCAGCGAGTCGGCGCCGCCGGCGCCGGGCAGCAGGCGGGTCAGCCGACGGCCGGACGGGCGCCGGTCCTGGTCCGGGCCGCCGGGCCCCGCGGGCGGGCCCGCTGAGGGGGCGGCGGTCAGGTCGGCGGAGGGCACGGGGGCCGGGGCGGTCATGAGCGGATCCTCGGGTCGGCCAGCGAGTAGGCGAGATCGACCAGTGCGTACAGGGCGACGTATACGACGGCCGCGTAGAGCACGAAGCCCTGGAGCGCGGGGAAGTCGGACTGCTGGACGGCGGTCAGCGCGTACTGGCCGATGCCCGGCCAGCCGAAGACCCCCTCGACCAGCACCGCGCCGGTGAAGGCGAAGGCGACGCCGCCGGCGATCATGGTGATCACCGGGAGCAGCGCGTTGCGGAGCGCGTAGCTGCGGTAGATACGGGACCGGCTGAAACCGTAGGCGTGCGCGGTCCTGACGTATTCGCTGCGCAGCGCCTCGACCATGCCGGACCTGGCCACCCTGGTGATGGGGGCGAAGATGCCGCAGACCAGGACGACGCAGGGCAGCACCAGTTGGAGCAGGGCCTGCCGGACGGTGTCCCACTGCCCGGCCAGCAGCCCGTCGATGACGTAGCTGCCGGTGACGCCGGGCGGCGGCGCCAGGCCCGCGGGCAGTCGGCCGATGGGTCCCGGCAGGATGCCGAACCGGACGAAGAACAGCGACAACAGCACCAGGCCGAGCCAGAACTGCGGCATCGCGAGCGCCGCCACGGTGACCACCCGGATCGCGTGGTCGGCGGCCTTGCCCCGGCGGACCGCGCTGATCACGCCGAGCGCGGTGCCGAGCAGGACGCCGATGATCAGGGCGGGTACGGCCAACTCCAGCGTGGCGGGGAGCCTGCTGGTCAGGTCGGCGCTGACGGCGCGGCCGGTGCCGAAGGACGTACCGAGGTCGCCGTGCAGCAGATCGCGCAGGTAGATGAGGTACTGGCGAGGGATGCTGTGGTCCAGGCCGAGGGAGGACCGCACCTGGGCCCGGACCTCCTCGCTCGCCCCGGGCGGTACCAGCAGGCCCGTCGGGTCCGGCGCCACGACGCGGGCCACGACGAACGTGAAGGTGACCACGCCCCAGACGACCAGCACCGCGCCGCCCAGTTTGCGGGCGACCAGCAGCAGGGCGCCTCGTGGCAGCAGGCCACGGGACGGGGACCGGTTCGGCGGCCTGGCGGCGGCCGGAGGTACGGCCACCTCGATGTCGGAGACGGTCATCAACCCCCCTTCCCTTATTTCCGTGAGACGGAAACGAATATTCCGCACTGCGGATTCGACAGTATTGGAAGGCCCCGGTCCGGCTGTCAAGGGTTTCGTGCCCGATGACCTTGCGAATCGGTATTCCCGCTGCGCAGTCTGAGGAAGTGTCATTGACAGGGGGCCGGTGAGGCTCCGATACTCCAGTGGTGCGGAGCCGATATGTTGATTCCGTGTTACGGAATGACTCTCGCCGACACCTCAGCGGTAACGGCGGGGAAATCCAAGGGATCCAGCGGCGACCAGCGGGACGGACGCGACCTGCGCGACGATGCGATCCAGGCGATCTGCGGGATCAACGGGATCAACGGGATGGGGACACCTCATGAAGAAGACCGGCGCCCAGCGACCACGGTCTGACAAGTCCGCTGCGGAGACGGCGGGTTCGGACAAGCCGGGTCCGGAGCGGTCGGGCGCAGACAAGCCGATGCACGTGGTGGTGCGGGCCCTGTCGGTGCTCACCCACCTGTCCGCGTACCGCCAGGGCCTCACCCTCCAGCAGCTCCACCAGCAACTGGAGATCCCCGTCGGCAGCATGCACCGGGTGATGAGCACCCTGGAGCACACCGGCTTCGTCAGCCGGTCGCCCACCACCAAGCGGTACGTGCTCGGCCCCAACGCGCTCGAACTCGGCCATGTCGAGGACTACGAGCCTTTCGTGATCCAGCCGCCCTCGGCGCTGGTGGAGGCCGAACGGCGGTGCGGGGAGAGCGTGGTGCTCACCCAGTTGATCGACGGCCGGGTGGTGGCGGTGTCCATCGCGGGCACCAAGCGCCCGCTGCGGCTGTTCGTCAGGCTCGGCCAGGAGGTGCCGCTGCACGCCGCCGCCTCGGCCCGCGCGATCCTCGCCTACCAGGACCCGGCCTTCGTCGAGACGCTGCTGTCGTCCTACCCCCGCGCGTCCTTCACCTCCGGCACCGTCCGGGAGATCAACCGGCTCATCGACCACCTCGCCGTGGTCCGCCAGCGGGGCTTCGACGTGTGCGACAACGAACTCGACGAGGGCGTCTGGGCGGTCTCCGCGCCGGTCCGCAGCGGTCCGTCCGGACGGGTCAGCTCGGCCGTCACCGTCTGCGCGGCCTGGTCGCGGGTCGCCGATCCGGCCGACCGTGCGGTCAAGGCACGGATCGTGCTGGACGCGGCGCAGGCGCTGTCGCGCGAGCAGGGGTACGAGCGGCCCTTCGCGCCGGACCCGACCCAGGAGCAGCTCGTCGCACTGATGCAGGCCGACAGCACGTCGCCGGACGTCTTCGTCCCGCGGCCCTCCTTCGCGGGAGGGGACCGGCCATGACGGCGGAAGCGGGAGCCGGGGCGGGGGTCGGGGCGGTCTCCACGGCGCCGGTGGTCGCGGCGGCCGGGGCGGTCTCCACGGCCACGCCGGTCGCGGCGGCCGGGGCGGCCGGGGCGGAGGCGGTCGCATCGCGCGGCGTGGCGGAAAGCCGGTCGCGGGTCGGCGCCCGGGTGCTTCCCGGTCTCGACCGGGCGCCGGGAGTGCTGGCGGACGAGCTGGCCGGGGATCTGGCCGCGGCCGGGTACGCCGCAGGTGACGCCGCCGCCGGTGACGCTGTCGGCGACCGGGGGAGTGGCTCGGGCTGGCTGGACCGGCCCGCGCTGCTGCGCCGGCTCGCCGCCGCCCTGGCCGTCGAAGTCCCCGCCACCGCCGACCGGTTGGTGGCGGCGGGGCCCGGCGCCCAGGCTCTGGGCGCGGCTGTGTCGCTGGAGACGGGACTGCCGTTCGCGGCCCTCGTCGCGGGCGCCCCGCCGTTCGGCGTGATCCACCCGGGCGAGACGGTCGTCGTGATCGCCGTCGACGCCGCCTCGGCCGCCGGAGCGCTGCCGCTGCTGCGCGAGGCCGGAGCCCTGCCGCACAGCGCGGCCGTGGTGGTCGCGCCGTCCGGGGAACCGCCCGCCGGCCTCGGCCTCCACACCGCCCTCGTACGGCGGACGGCGACCGGTTACGCACCCGTCGGGCCTCTCGGCCCGCTCGAAGGGGTCACCCCCGCGGACCCCGCAGGCCCCGCAGCCCTCGCCGGACCCGCCGGACCCGCCGGCCCCGCACCGAAACCCACCGCCCGGCAGGAGAACCGTACGACCCGACAGGAGAGCGCCATGCCCACCAGCCCCCTTCCGCATCCCCCCGCCCCGCCGGCCCCGGCCGCCAAGTCCCCCGCGGAGCCCGCGGATTCGACGACGGGCACCGGTGCCGCTCTGCTCGCCGACGACCCCGCCACCGTGGAACGGGCGGGCGCGGCGCTGGCCGAACTGGCCGCCCGCTACCGCCCCGAGGCCGTCGTGAGCTGGAACGCGACCGCCGACGTACTGCTCGCCCACGTGGTCGCCCACACTCTCGGGCTGCCGCGCCGGGTCGTGGTCGAGGACCTCGGACGGCTGATCGTGGAGGACGTGCTGCCCGGCGAACGCACGGTCGTGGTCGCCCGGGGCGGCGTCGACAGCGGCGGCCCCGGAGCCGAACTCGCGCCGCTGGTAAGGGCGGTGACCGGTCACGGCGGCCGGGTCGTCGCCGTCTGCTCGCTCGCCCCGCTCCTCGGGGCGGCCCCCGACGGCGTGGACGTGGTCAGCCCCGGGAACGGCGGAGCCGACCGTGACAACGGCCGCACCGGCCGCGACAGGGACGAAGCGTGAGCACCGGGACGGCCCAGCCGGCGACCGCCGACCTGCTCGACGGGGTCGACCTCGGGCGGATCGACGCTCATCTGGCGGGCTTCGCCGCGCTCACCGAACCGGGGCCCGGCTGCACGCGCCTGGCGTACAGCCCGCTGGAACGCCAGGCGCACGCGGTGTTCGCCGCCCACATGACGGCCCTCGGGCTGACGGTCACCACCGACCACGCGGGCAACACCGTGGCGGAACTGCCGCCCACCGGGCCGAACACGGGCTCCGGCGACGCACGCGCGCTGGGCACCGGCTCGCATCTGGACACCGTGCCGCAGGGCGGCGGCTTCGACGGCATCGTGGGCGTCGTCGCAGCAATGGAGGTCGCCGAGATCGTGGTCCGGCAGGAGGCCGCGCACCGTCGACCGTGGCGGTTCGTGGCGTTCGCGGCCGAGGAGGGCGCGCGGTTCGGGCAGGCGTGCAACGGCAGCCGGATGGCCGCCGGGCTGACCGGCGCGGCGGATCTCGCGGGGCTCACCGACCGCGACGGCGTGACGGTGGCCGACGCGATGGCCGCTGTCGGGCTGCGGCCGGACCTGGTGGACGCGTCGCGCTGGCGGCCCGAGGAGTGGTTCGCCTTCGTCGAACTCCACATCGAGCAGGGCGAGGTGCTGCGGTCGCAGGGGGTCGACCTCGGCGTGGTCGACGTGATCTCCGGCAGCACCCGGCTGCGGGTGCGGGCCGAGGGACGCGCCACCCACTCCGGCGGCACCCCGATGCACCTGCGGCGTGACGCCCTGGTGGCCGCCGCCGAGTGCGTGGTGCTGGGCGACCGGCTCGCCCGCGACCCCCGGCACCACGGCGTACGGGTCACCGTCGGCCGGCTCCGCGTCGAGCCCGGCTCGATCACCACGGTCCCGGGGTCGGTCGAGTTCTTCGTCGACGTACGCGACGTGGACTCCGTCCGCCAGCGCGACACCGCCCGTACCCTGGCCGCCGAGTTCGCCGCGCTGGCCCGAGACCACGGGGTCGCGCTCACCACGGAGGTCATCGCCGATACCTCACCGGTCATCCTGCCGGGCTGGGTCGCCGACCACATCCGCCATGCCTGCGCCTCCCTGGGCCTTCCGTACCGCGTGCTGCCCAGCGGCGCCAGCCACGACGCGCAGCAGATCGCCCATGTCATCCCGACCGGCCTGCTCTTCGTCCCCAGCGACGACGGACTCAGCCACGTCCCCGCCGAGTTCACCCCTACGTCCCAGATCGCCTCGGGCGTCCGTACCCTCCTCGCCGCCCTCCACCGGCTCGACGGCACCTCGTGAACACGACGCCGGGGCACGGGACATGGCGGGTGGAGCGGGTCGGCGTCGCCGGGCGGACGGGGGCCTTCGACCTCACTGTCGAGGACGGGGTGATCCGGTCCGTGGACGCGGTGGCCGGGGAGCCGACAGGCGGGACGGTGCTGCCCGGGCTGGTCGATCTGCACACGCATCTGCGGGAGCCGGGCGGAGAGGAGGCGGAGACGCTGGCGTCCGGGGCCGCCGCGGCGGCGGCCGGAGGGTTCACCGACGTCTTCGCGATGGCGAACACCTCACCGGTCACGGACACCGTCGCGCGGGTACGGGAGGTACGGCGGCGGGCCCGGGGGCTCGGCGTACGCGTCCACCCGGTGGCGGCGGCGACGGCCGGTCTGGCCGGAGAGGCGATCGTGGACGTGGCGGCGTTGGCGGCGGCCGGGGTGACGGTCTTCTCCGACGACGGCAAGTGCGTGAACGACGACAATCTGGTCCTGGAACTGCTGACGGCGATGGCCCGGTACGGCACCGCGTTCGCCCAGCACGCGCAGAGCGCCGCCATCGTCCGCGACGGAGTCGTCAACGCGCCGGTCGCCGCCGGTCTCGGCGTGCCCGGCTGGCCGGGTGCGGGGGAGGAGGCGGTGATCGGCCGGGACCTGGCGCTCGCCGCCGCCACCGGTGGACGGCTGCACATCTGTCATGTCTCCACGGCGGGTTCCGTCGCGCTGGTACGGGCCGCCAAACGCGAGGGCCTGTCCGTGACCGCCGAGGTGACGCCCCATCACCTGATGCTCACCGACACCCAAGCCGCCGAGCGGGGACCGGCGTTGAAGGTCAACCCGCCGCTGCGGTCGGCCACCGACGTGGCCGCGGTGCGCGCGGCGCTGCGCGACGGCACGATCGACGTCGTCGCCACCGACCACGCTCCGCACCCGGCTCGAACGAAGACCTGTTCCTGGCTGAGCGCCGCCTTCGGCCTGACCTCGTTGGAGACGGCGCTGCCGGTGGTGGCCGAGGTGTTCGCGGACCCGGCCACCGGGGCGGTGGACTGGACCGCGGTGGCGCGTGTGATGTCCACGGCCCCGGCCGCGATCGGCCGGATCGCCGACCTCGCAGGCCGCCCGGTCGCGGTCGGCGAACCGGCGACCTTCTGTGTCGTCCGGCCGCAGGCATGGCGGGCCGAGCCCGCCACCTGGCTGAGCCGGTCGGCCAACTCCCCTTTCCACGGCCGGGACTTCGCACACAGAGTCACCCTGACCGTCCTGGAAGGCCGCCCCACCCACGGCAGCCTCACCCCCCACCCCGCCACGCCCATGAGCCCGCCGCGACGCAGCAGCCCGCTCGCGGAGCCTCCTTCGTCTCCGCGGTGAGCCGGATTTCGCCACTCCAGCGACATCAGCGCCTGGAGGACTCGGCCCACTGGCAGCGGCGTTGCCTCGGCGGGGACGGCGTTGTGCGGATGCCGTATTACGGTGCCCGTAGGTTCCACGAAGGGGCCCGTGTCGTGAGCGACCGCCGCGGTGAGACGTTCTTGCGACGGGCGGATGGAAGCGACGTAGCAGGCGTAGCGGAGATGGGGAGCGGATGACTCTGAAGGCGGGCCAGCGGGTGGTGCTGGCAGCGGACACCAGACTGACCGATTCGGCGGAGGTGTCGGGGGTCGTGATCGGGTTCCTGTCTTTGGCCGCGGGCACAGGCGGGGCCGTCGAGCGGGTGGTCGCCCACCGGGACGAGACTGACGAGGTGCGCGAGTACGAGCGGCTCAAGTCGCTGCTCGACGCCTTCGGAGGCGAGATGCCGACGGAGAGCAGGAGACAGCTCGAAGAGAAGGTCGGCTCTCTGGAACCCGCGTGGACCGCCTTCCAGGAACAGCCGCCTCGCGTGAGCGTGCGGGTCCGCTTCGACAACGGGTTCATCCTCGACGGGGCCCACGAGGCTCTCTTCGTCCCCGCCTGATGCGTCACCCGATCCGGGTCATGCGCAGACCGTGCACGGGCGGGACTCGGAGGGCGGGTTCCGCGACCGGCTCTGGCGTTCTTCGCTGACGCGCGGTCGGACATCACCGTTCCCCGGCTGACGTACCGGCCGCCCCAGTGGCGCTGGCCGGTACGTCGGTTTTGAGGGGTCCCGGGGGAGCTCCCGCGCGAGGGGTCAGTCCCAGGCGTTCTGGTTGAGGAAACGGGCGACGCCGCGCCAGGAGTTGGGGCCCATCACGCCGTCGATCGGGCCGGTGTAGCCCCACTGCGCGGCGAGCCGCTGCCAGGCGGCGTACGTGTTGACGCCGGGCACGCCGTCGACGGGACCGGCGTAGCCGAAGTGCGCCTTCAGGTACCGCTGGAGGGCCGCGTAGGTGTTGACGCCGGGCACGCCGTCGACCGGGCCGGTGTAACCCGAGGTGAGGGACAGCCACTTCTGCGCCCGGCTCCAGAACACCGGTCCCGGTACGCCGTCCTGCTCCGTCGTGGTCTTCGGCAGACCTCCGCCTCCGCCGCCCCCTCCTCCGCCCCCGCTGCCCGGAGCGACCAGATCGAACGCCGAGCCGCGAGCGAGATTGTGGTCCACGTTCCGGATGCCGCCGATGGAGCCCACGGAGGTGTACTGGTGGACCGCCCAGTCCGGGTACGCGCCGCCCAGCTCCGGTTCGCCTTGCCGCGTACCGTTGTTGGAGCCGTACGCGGCCACCCACAGCTTGGCCCCGGTGGCGATCGTCTGGCCCCAACTGCCGCCGCGCAGATTCGCGGCGCCGATGTAGAACCAGGGCACGCACGTACCGACCCTGGCCTGTACCTGCCGGAACCAGGCGGCGACCTGGCCGTCGTTCCACAACCCGGTGGAGTCGTCCAGCACTTCGTCGTCCAGGGCCAGTACGTCGCCCTGCCGGTAGTCGTGCAGGTGGTCGACGAAGTAGTTCGCCGCGTCCGTCGGCGCCTGGAAGTCGCCGGACAGCCAGTAGTGGCCGACCCGCAGTCCGGCCGCTCGCGCGCTGTCCACTTGGGCCGTGTAGTACGGGCTGACGTACGGTCCCTCGCTGAGCTGGCTGCCGCCGGTCTTGGCGATGGCGAACTGTTGGCCCTGGTTGCGGGCGAGCGCGAGGTCGATGCCGCCTTGGGTGGTCGCGACGTCGATTCCGTACGAATCGGCCGCGGCGGACGCGCTTCGTGCGCCCAGACCCAGACCTGCCGGGGCGAGCGTGCCTACGGCGAGGGCGCGTATCAGCGTTCTCCTGCGCATGTTTCCTCCGTGACGGTGGGGACGAGAGGGGCTGTCGAACTTTCGTTCCCTACCCACGATTGGGTCCGCGCAGTTCCTCGCGCCCCTGCGAAGACGGGGCTCGGGCAGAGTTCTGGATTTCCGAACTAGCGCGGGAGCGAGGCGAGTTGGCGATTCCTACGGTCACGGTGGAGGGCGAGGGCGGGGCGGAGCGGGCCGTGGAGCCCTCGAGTCCACGAAGGGCCGCAGGACGCGGTCGCAGTTCGCCAGCGCGGTCGGCAGGTCGTGCTGGAGGAGCAGGCGGACGCGGGGGCGCCGGACGTTGTCCCCGTCGTCACTCACGAGGAGGCGTTCGAGGCGGGCCTCGCACTCACCCTCGGGCGCCTCGATCAACCGGCGGGAGACCCCTTGTACGTTCGAGGGCCCTTTGCGGGGCCGGCTCCGGTCGCTTCCGCGGGCGGAACGGGCGTTGGCGGTCGCGGGATATGACGCGACGATCCGGCGACGCGCCAACTGGGCTCTCCGGTCAGGGAGTTGGCCGAGACGTCGTGGCCGGGACGGGCGACGCCGCCGCCGGGGCGGACACGTCGGCCGGTCGGCGCAGCCGCCAGACCCTCGCCGGGGGCAGGTTGCCCCACACGGTCCGGCAGCCGGTGGCGTACTGGTCCTGGTATCCCGCGAGGACCTCTTCGACGGCGCGGTGGCGGCCGGCTTCGCGGCGGCTGGCGGTCAGGGCGCGGGCGTAGCGGGTGCCGCGGTAGGCGAAGTACGTGAGCGTGCCGCCGGGCCGGAGCAGTTCGATGTACCGGTCCATGATCGTCGTGACGTGCGCCGGGGTGAAGTTGGTGAACGGCAGCCCTGAGACGATCACGTCGTAGCGCCGGTCGGTGTCGAGCTGTTCGACGAAGGCGTGATGGACGCGAATCCGTTCGCTCCCGTCCGCCGGAAGCGGACGGGAGCTGACGAGGCGTCGCAGTTGGGAGGCGAAGCGGGAGTTGGCCTCGACGATGTCCAGGCTGCTGCCCGGGGAGAGGCGGGGGAGGAGCGTGCGGGTGACGGAGCCGGTGCCCGCGCCCGCCTCCAGGACGTTCAGGGGCCGCGCTCCGTATTCGCCCGCGGGATCAGTGAGCAGACGGGCCAGAGCCTTGCTGCTGGGAGCGATGGCGCCGGTGGTGCGCAGATCGCGGGCCGCTTCGAGCAGGAACATCCAGCTCTCCGCTTTGCGCCGCGCGGGGGCACGGTGGTGTGAGGTGGTCCAGTCGTCCATGTCCGAGACGCTAGAGACGCCTTCAGCCGCGCATATCCTCCCTTGTGCGGCCGTCCTCCCCTACCAAAGGTGGAGGTCGGCGTAGCCGAACGTCGGACGACAGGCATCCGGGCGCGTGCCACGCTCTGCGGGTGAACGGGGAACAGGGGCAGGGATGGGCGGTCTACGGCCGCTACGGCTTGGTGGCGTTGCTGGCTCTGGCGGCTTTCCGGAACGAGGCGTTGAGCGCTGAAGGCCGGTACGCGCCTGCCGGCGGTGCGGCGGCCGTGGTGTGCGGGCTGGCGCTGCTGCGCCGGGCGCCCTGGTGGCTCGCTCCGGTGGTGACCACGGCGGCGGCGGGGGTGTGGGGATGGCCGCTGCTGCCGCTGCTCCTGCTCGCCCTGTTCGACCTCGCCGCGCACCGGCACGTCGTGGCGGCTGTGACCTGTTCGGCTGTGGCGCTCTCGGTGAGCGCCGTGCTCCACCCGGCGGTCTCCCTGTGGCGCCCGCAGCAGTACGGCTCCACGGTGCTGGCGGTGGTGGGAGGGCTGTGGATGGGCAGTCGGCGACGCCTGGTGAAGGCGCTGAACACGCAGGTGGAGCATCTGCGGACCGAGCGGGAACTGCGCGAGCAGGCCGTACGCATGGCCGAGCGGTCCGCCATCGCCGCCGAGATGCACGACGTGCTCGCCCACCAGCTCAGCCTGATCGCCCTGCACACCGGCGTGCTCGCTGCCAGGAAGGACGTCCTGCCCGCCGCACTCGTCCACCGCCTCACCCTGTTGCGCACCGCCTCCACCCATGCCCTGACCGACCTGCGTGACGTGCTGGGCGCCTTGCGTACCACCGACGTCCCCCACGGTGCCGAACGGCCGGCGCCGGTCCTGCGTGATGTCGAGGAGATGATCGGGCAGGCGCGGACGGCCGGGCAGCACATCGACACCGTCATCGAGGGCAGGCCGGAACAGGCCCCGTCGGCCCACAGGCTGGCGGTCTTCCGCCTGGTCCAGGAAGCCCTGACCAACGCCCGCAAACACGCTGCCGACGCCCCCGTCCGTGTCCGTATCGACTACGGGCCGCCCGCCACCGTCGTCGAGGTCACCAACACTCCTGGCGGGCGCGGCGAGGCGACGGCGCCCTCGGGGTTCGGCCTTGTCGGGCTGCGCGAGAGGGTCGAAGCACTCGGCGGACACCTGAATGCCGGGCCCGGCGGCAGCGGGTCCTGGCGGCTGGCCGCCCGGATACCGCACCGCGCCGCCGCGCCGAACGGTCCCCGCGCATGATCCGCGTCATGGTCGTCGACGACGACGCACTCGTCCGCCTCGGACTGACCGACCTCCTCGACGGCGACGAGGCCATCGAGGTCGTCGCCCAGGCCGCTGACGGGCTCCACGCCATCGAGCAGGCCACCGCCTACCGCATCGACATCGCCCTGGTCGACATCCGGATGCCCCGCATGGACGGCATCGTCGCCACCAAGCGGTTGCGCGCCTTGCCCCACCCGCCCAAGGTCATCTCGCTGACCACCTTCGATCTCGACGAGTACGTCTACAACGCGCTGGCCGCGGGTGCCGACGGCTTCCTGCTCAAGGACACCGACCCCGCCGAGATCCTGCGCGCCGTCCACCTCGTCGCCGCCGGCTCCGCCTTGCTCCATCCCGCCGCCGCCCGCCGTCTCATCGACTGCTACCACCGCACCAACCGTCCTCGGGCCGCCCAGGCCCGGACGCGGATCGACCCTCTGACCCCGCGGGAGAAGGACGTGCTGGCCCTGCTCGCCGAGGGGGACACCAACGCCGACATCGCGAACGCGCTCGGCATGCGGGAGAGCACCGTCAAGTCCCACGTCAGCCGCATCCTGACCACCTTGCGCGTGACCAACCGGGTGCAGGCCGCACTCCTGGCCCGCGACGCCGGCCTCGCGCCGTGAGCCTCCCTCGGCCCTCGGCCGCGTGCCCGCGAGGGGAGTCCCGGAGGACGTCCGACCACCCGGATCGCCGCAATATCGCGCCATTCGGGCAAATCGGTGAGCATTTCGAGGCATTAAAGCTGGTGAAGGGGTAGCCGCACATCGAGCCCGGGGGGCCACCAGCACAAGAAGCGCGTAAGGAAGGAACCGCCATGGCGGTCAGCAATCTGAAGGACCGGAGCGTTCTGGCGATCGTGACGAACTACGGCGTCGAGCAGGACGAACTCGTCGTCCCCGTGGAACACCTGCGGGCGGCGGGCGCAAGAGTCGACGTGGCGGCCGTGTCCGACGAGCCGATCCGGACGCTCGTCGGCGACAAGGACCCCGGCAAAACCGTGCAGCCGACGCTGACCCTGGAAAAGGCGGACGTCACGGCGTACGACCTGCTGCTCGTACCCGGCGGCACGCTGAACGCCGACAGCCTCCGGCAGGACGAAACGGCCGTGCGGGCCGTACGGGCCTTCGCGTCGGCCAAGCGCCCCGTCGCGGCGATCTGCCACGGCCCGTGGCTCGCGGTCGAGGCCGATCTCGTCCGCGGAAAGACGCTCACCTCCTACGCGTCCCTGCGCACCGACATCCGCAACGCCGGCGGCGCGTGGGTGGACAAGCCCGTGGTGAGCGACACCGCCGACGGCTGGACGCTGATCACCTCACGCACGCCCGACGACTTGGACGACTTCCTCCGCGAGGTCGAGGCCGCCCTCGTCCCGGCGCCCTGAGCCCGTCAAGCCCTGGCGCAACCCGCCCCGCCGCCGCGCGGGGACCACTCACCATGCCCGGCTCGTGCCTGACACGTGCCCGAGCCGAAATTCACGACCTTCTCTACCGACGAAAGCGAGACAGCCATGCCCACGCGCAAGCTTCCGAAGTACACCGTCCCCGGCCTGACCACCAAGCAGGGCGGCGAGCTCATCGGGATTCTCCAGATGCGGCTGCACGCCCTCAACGACCTCCATCTGACGCTGAAGCACGTGCACTGGAACGTCGTCGGGCCGCACTTCATCGCCGTCCACGAGATGCTCGACCCGCAGGTCGAGCAGGTCCGCGCGATGGCCGATGACGTCGCCGAGCGCATCGCCGCGCTCGGTGGTGTCGCCCTGGGCACCCCGGGCGCCCTGGTCAGTGAGCGGACCTGGAACGACTACAGCATCGGCCGCCAGGACGCCATCGCCCACCTCGGCGCCCTCAACCTGGTCTACAACGGCGTCGTCGAGGACGTCCGCAAGGCGATCGAGGTGGCCGGCGAGATCGACCCGGCCACCGAGGACCTGCTGATCGGACAGCTCCGCGACCTGGAGCAGTTCCAGTGGTTCGTCCGGGCGCACCTGGAGACCACCGGCGGCACCCTCGTCACCGACGGCGCCGCCACCGAGAAGGGCGCGGCCGGCAAGGCCAAGGGCTGACCGCTCGTCACCGCCGGACAGCCCCAGAGCAGGAGACAACCCTCATGACATCCACCCACTACCTGGCAAGCTCCGGGGTTTCCGGCAGCCTGCTCATCCTCCTGGCCGCGATCGTGGTGGCCGCGGTCCTCCTGGGCGGCTTCTGGTACGGCAGCCGCCGTATGCGCTCCCGCCGGACCGCCGCCCCGGCCGTACGTCCCGATCCCGCCGCGCCGAACGGGCAGCCGGATCCCGCCGCCTCGGCCGACGCACAGCGCGGCCGGACGTGGCAGACCATCGATGACGACCCCGAGCAAGGCGCCCCTCACCGTCAGACGCGGTGACGAGCGGCCTTCCCGGCTCGTACCCGCGCCCGCCGTCCCGGACGTCGGGACGTAGAACGCCGAACCCCGCATCCGCCTCACGGCAGGTGCGGGGTTCGGCGTTGTCGGCGATGACGGCCGGGAACTACGGGAGGACGCGGGCGGCCGCGGCCAGACGCAACTCCTCGAGTACGGCGCTCTGGTGCTCGGCGCGCTCCAGCAAGGTGTCCAGGTGCTCGGGGTACAGCCGGGGCTCGGTCTCGGCCAGAGTGCGCAGGGTGCGCCAGCAGGCCGCCTTGCCCGCAACACCCAGGCACATGGATTCCAGCTCCAGCAGGTCGCTGAGCGGGGATCGCGTGAAGAGGTGTCCGTTGGGCTTGAGGCGGCCGACCTTCTCCGCCACCCATCCGATGGCGACCTTCGAGCGGTCGGGGGACACGTCCAGATCGGTCATGATCTGGATCAGCGAGTCACGGTCCTGTTCGATCTGGCGGGCCAGCTCCGCCAGTTCCGGGCCGCCGTCGCGGTCCTTCTGGGCCTGCGCCGCCCGGCGGAAGAGCTCCAGTCCGCCGGTCGCGCCGGACAGGTGGTCGTTGAGATAGATCGCCAGCAGACCGGCTCCGCCGGAGGCGGACGCGGCGGCGCCGCTGGCGCCGCGCATCTCGTTGTCCACGGAGGCGCCCAGTTCGGTCCAGCTGTCCTCGAACTTGGTCAGCCCTTCGCGCTCCAGGGTGTCGGTGACATCCGCGAAGTCCACGCCGACCCGCGCCAGCGCCTCGAAGTGGGCGGTCGCCGCGGTGTACTCCTCGCCGGTCGGCGGGTGGGCCGGAAGGGCGCCGTGGTCGGCGAACGCTTCAAGGGTCGTGCCGGGCATGGTGTTGACGGTGCCCGCGATGACGAGTTCGCCGACGTACATCGTGTCGGGGTAGTCCGGGTTCTTGACCCCGGTGGACGCCCACAGGGGGCGCTGCGGGCGGGCTCCGGCGGCGGCGAGCGCCTGCCAGCGCGGCGCGGCGGTCATCTCCTCGTAGGCCCGGTACGCCAGCCGGGCGTTGGCGACGGCGGCGGCGCCCCTGAGGTCGCGGGCCTCGGGGGTGCCGAGCGCGTCGAGCCGGGCGTCCACCTCGGTGTCCACGCGCGAGACGAAGAACGAGGCGACCGAGTCGATGGCCGCCAGATCGAGACCCGCCTCACGGGCCTGTTCGAGGCCGCTCTGGTAGGCGTCCATCACCGCGCGGTAGCGGTCGAGGGAGAAGATCAGCGTGACGTTGACGCTGATGCCCCGGGCGACGGCGGCGGTGATCGCGGCGAGGCCCTCGCGGGTGGCCGGGATCTTCACCAGGAGATTCGGCCGGTCCACGGCCTCCCACAGCTTGCGTGCCTGCTCGATCGTGGCGTCGGTGTCCCGCGCCAGCCGGGGGTCCACCTCGATCGAGACCCGCCCGTCGGTACCACCGGTGCGCTCGTGCACCGGGGCGAAGAGGTCGCAGCCGGTCCGGACGTCATCGGTGGTCAGGGCGAAGACGGCCTCGTCCACGCTCGCGCCCTCGGCGCCCAGGCGCCGCAGTTGCTCGCTGTAGCGGTCCCCCTTGGACAGCGCGGAAGCGAAGATCGTGGGGTTCGTCGTGACCCCCACCACGTGCCGGTCCGCGATCAGCCGCTTCAGCTCACCACCGGCGAGCAGTTCGCGGGACAGGTCGTCCAGCCAGACCGAGACTCCGGCCGCGGAGAGTTCGGCGAGCGGATCGGATGCGACGGGAACAGACATTGCGGGACCTCCATAGGGGCGCTGCGCCGAACGACGCGCGGTGTACGCGGTGCGCGTACCGGCCCGACGCCCGGGGACGCGGGGTTCGTACATGTACGAGGGGCAGGCAGAGCGCCGTGCGCCGGGCGTACGGAGCGCCCAGCGGATCAGCGCGTGCCGTGCCGGGGAACGGACGGCTGGAGCCCGACGGATTCCTCGGCCTACGGCATGACTGGGCACCTCAGAAGAGACCGGCCCCCGTTATGCGGCTGCCCAGCCAGCGAATTCAAAACCTCGAACGCCGCCGGGTCCGCGCGCTGCCCGGTCGGAGCACGTCCGGCGGCCGGCCGGGCCGGAACGCGGCGGGCGAGACCACCTGACCGGAGGTGTGACTACGGGGTGTGCGGCGGTCGCCCCGGGGGGTTGCGGAGCTGGTGGGTGTGTTCGGTGACGGTGTGGACGCGGTCGGCGAGGTCGGGGTGGCCCGCTTGGAGGTGGGCGTGAGTGGCGGTGAGCGGGGTGATGAGCGCGGCGGCGTCGTCGGCGGCCAGGGCGGTGTCGAGGTGGCCGAGGGCGGTGTCGGCGGCGGTCGGCAGGTCGGTGAGCTGAGTGATCTGGCCGGCGAGTCTGCGCAGGTCGGCGGCGTTGGTGCGGGCCCAGGCGTCGACGGTTCTGTCGGCGGCGCGGCGGTTGCGGGTGGCGTTGACCCTTTCCTCGCCGGTGGAGCCGGCCGGGCCGGGGCGCAGGCGCAGGTAGCGGCGCTCGGCGGCCTGGCGGCTGGAGACGCCGAGGGGCGCGGCGAGGTCGGCCCAGCTGGCACCGGCCGCCCGCGCGGTCTCGATCAGGCCGGTTTCCCAGCCGGCGAGTTGTTCGCGGATCTCGCGCAGGAGCAGGAGCGAGGCGAGTACGTGCCGGGGGTCGGCCGCAGGGGCCGACGGCTGGTCGGGTGCCGGGCCGCGGGCGTCGCGGACGGCCGCGTCGATGGTTTCCAGTGCCGCCGCGGCGGCGGGGAAGGTGGCCGCGGCGGGCGGTGGCGACGGTGTCGGGGCGGGCTGGTCGGCTGTCATGGCGCCTCCTCCGGGCTGTCACCCAGGGGTGTCACCCTCAGGGTGACATCAATGTTTGTCATCGGATGGATGACATGCTACAACAGAGGGCAGGTGAACGACACCGGCGCCAAGCGCCCGACTTCCTGGAGGTGTTCCGCGATGCTGATGCGTACCGACCCTTTCCGTGAACTGGACCGACTCACCGAGCAGCTCCTGCGCCCCGGCACCTGGTCGAGGCCCGCCGCGATGCCGATGGACGCCTACCGCGACGGCGAGCAGTACGTGGTGTCCTTCGACATCCCCGGGGTCTCGCCGGACGCGATCGACATCGACGTCGAGCGCAACATGCTGACGGTGAAGGCCGAGCGCAGGCCCGCCCCGCACGACGAGGGCGTGCAGATGGATCTGTCCGAGCGGCCGCTGGGGGTCTTCTCCCGCCAGATCGTGCTGGCCGACTCCCTGGACACCGAGCAGATCCAGGCCGACTACGAGGCCGGGGTGCTGACGCTGCGCATCCCGATCGCCGAGCGGGCCAAGCCCCGCAAGATCTCCGTCGGCGCGGGCGACAACCGCCGGCAGATCGCCGGCTGAGCCACCGCCGCCCGCGGTACCGCCCCCGCCGCCTGCGGTACCGCGCGGCGAAGGACGCGAACCCGTCGGCACCCTCCTTCGCCGCCGACCGACATCTCCTCCACCCCACCCGGCGGCCGGCCCCGCTCACCGGGCCCGGCCGCCGCCCGAAACGGAAGGCCACCGCCGCAGCCATGCCCGCCCAGTCCGAACAGCGCCGGACCGCGTCGGCGCTCACCTACGACCAGATGCTGGAAACCGTCCGTTACGACGGCGCCTACCCCACCCGCGAACGCGCAGAGCAGGCCGTCCACGCCGTGCTCGCGGCCCTGGGAAGCCAGCTCGGCGACGACCCGCGCACGGCGCTCGCCGCCCATCTGCCCCGTCAGGCCGCTGACGTCCTCACCGCCCAGGCGCCCACCGCGCAGCCCCGCACCGGCTGGAGCTTCGTCCAGGACATCGCGGCCCGCACCGGCGTCACCCCCGCCGTCGCCCGCTGGGACACCGGCGCCGTCCTGAGCACCGTCGCCGCCCTCCTGCCCGGCGACCTGCTCACCCGCACCATCAACGAACTCCCCGCCGGCTACGCCCTGCTGTTCGGCCGCGCCGAACTCGCCCGAGCCGCCTGACCCCCCGTCGCGCCGTCCGGGCCGTGCCATTCGCAGAACAGGACGGTGGCGTCGTCCTCGAGGCGTCCGTGGTGGTACTCCATGACGGTGCGCATCAGGCGGCGCAGCGTCTCGTCGACGGGAAGGTTGTCCGCGTGGTGGCGGGTGATGAAGTCGGTGAAACGCTCCACACCGAATTCCCGGCCGTCGCTGTCGCGGGCCTCGGTGATGCCGTCGGTGAACAGCAGCAGCCGGTCTCCGGGCTCCAACTGCTCGGTGCGCTGCTCGACCGGCAGGTTGAATCCGCTGCCCATCGGCCCGGCCGGAGGGCAGTACAGGGTGCTGGACCACCGGCCCCCGCGGATCAGTACCGGCAGCAGGTGGCCGCGGTTGACCCAGCTGAACTTGCCGGTGTCCAGTTCCAGGTCCGCCAGGACGCCGGTGGCGTACCGGGTGTGTCCGAACTGCCCGACCAGAGTGTCTTCGATGGCTCTGCTGGCGTCGGGAATGGTGGCGCCGGAGCGGCGGTGGCTGCGGCAGGTGGACATCGCCAAAGCGGCGGTCAGTCCGGCGGACGTGTCGTGGCCCATGGCGTCGAAGATCGCCAGGTGCAGGATGTCGTCCGCCAGCGCGTACTCGAAGGCGTCCCCGGCCACCTCGTAGGCCGGTTCCATGAAGGCGCTGACCGTGGCCCGCTGGTCGGAGAAGGTCCGTGGCGGCATCAGCGCCCATTGCAGTTCGGCGGGCACGCCCATCGGCCGGGTGCGGGTCAGCCGGGCGTGGGAGTCGCTGTTGGCCCGCTTGGAGACCAGCAGCAGTCCGGCCATCGACGCCAGCGCCAGCGCCACCTCACCGTCGGGCGTGCCCGTGTCGTCGGGGCCGGGCTCGACGTGCAGGACGCCCAGACGTTCCGTGCCGTCCCGCACCGGCATCCAGCACGCCCCGCCGGACGCCGGGGCGGTGACCTGTGTGATCTGGTAGGCGCGACCGGGCAAGGTGCCCTCGATCCGGTGCTCCTCGCCGCCTTCGCCGGCGTTCAGGCCGGTCCCGGTCACCTCGCGCAGTACCTCCTCCTGGAGATCCGCCACGAAGAGCCGGGCCCCGCCCGCGCCGGCCTGCTTGGCCGCGGTGTCCAGCAGGCGCGGCAACCGCTCGAACGGCGCCGTATGGCTGGCCTCCAGCAACCCGGCCAGTGCCCGCGCCAGACCGTGCGCGGTCATGCCCACCGCTTCGGACCGGAACGCACCCTGCCGGCATCAGTCTCTTCCGCCATGACTCAATCCCCTCACAGCGCGGGACCACGAGGTCGCGCACATCGACCAGCACATGCCACCGGGGACCACAGGGCACACGCCCGAGGGAACGACACCAGCGCGACCACTCCACCCGGCCACTCCGTGGCGGCCGGGACGACGGTCCCCACAACCCTCCCACCCAGGCCCGTTCCCAACAAGCGGCTCTCGCCGGGAGCGGCGAGGACACGGCTCGGGCCTTCGCCGGGAGCACGCGGAACGCCGGGCGATGGCACGTCGGAGTCGTCCTGGGAGCGAGTCGTTCAGGTAGGGAATCGCTGAGGTCGGCAGTCGTTCAGCCGGTGGCCCGGTCGCGGGGCTTGGAGGAACTCAGCTCCTCGTTGATGCGCTGGGCCTCCGCGAGCTGGTCCTCGAGGATGACGATGCGGCACGCCGCCTCGACGGGGGTGCCCTGGTCGACGAGCTCGCGGGCGCGTGCGGCGATGCGCAGTTGGTAGCGGGAGTAGCGGCGGTGTCCGCCCGCGGAACGCAGCGGGGTGATCAGGCGGGCTTCGCCGATCGCGCGGAGGAAGCCTTGGGTGGTACCGAGTATCTCGGCTGCTCGGCCCATGGTGTACGCGGGGTAGTCGTCGTCGTCGAGTCGGCCGAACGAGTCGTCTGCTGTCATCTCGCCTCTCTGTGGAACGCGCTTGAGGGGCCTTGGTGCCGAACGGCACCAAGGCCCCGAAGGAACTGCTACACCATCTACCGGCTTACGTACTGCGCCGGCTCTCTGTGTCCGCATCGCCACCGGGAGGGGTTTGGCGGCTGATGCGGGGATCGCGGTTGCTTGACCGGAGACCACCTCACTATCGATGTCCTGCGGTACCCGGGCCCGAAAATCCGCCCGGGCGATCCTGATGGCGCTCGGCTCCTCCGTTCTTCCCTCGGGATCAACTCTCTGAATCATCTCTTGGCACTGCGGTACTGCTCGTGGCGGCCCCTGATCACCTCGGGCCACCCGGTCCGGCGGCCAGTCCCATCGCCCGTCTGGCAACAACCCCGGCTCTGGAACTCCACCACCGCACCGTCCTGCGTCCTGCACTTCGCGTACTGCTGCCCGGCAGTTCGTGTCTGCCGGGCCTTGCTGATCTCGGCTACGAGAGAAACCATAACCACGTCACCGCCGAATGTCTACTCCGGCCGACATAGATTCTGCGTGTCCCGAGAGGGAGATAACCTCCGACGGCCACGCGGCACGCCTTATACCCGACCGCCCGCTCGTACGTCCGGTACTTCTGCGACAGCCACTCGTACGTGGGCGGAAAGTTGCCGTTTCGGGTGATACCGAACAGCATGATTACGCAGGAGACCGACCGCGTTCTCCGGAAAGGTCTGGTGCACCATGGGCCTTTACTTCGCGAACGAGATCGACGACCTCGTCGTGGACTCCCTGGCCGGTTTCGAACGGGCGCACGCCGACAGCGTCGCCTGGGACGAGGCGAACGGCTTCGTACGGGCGCTGACCCCGTCGCCCGCGCGGCGCGTGGGCCTGGTGTCCGGTGGCGGCTCGGGGCACGAACCGCTGCACATCGGCTATGTGGGCGCGGGCATGCTGGACGCCGCCTGTCCCGGCCGCGTCTTCGCCTCGCCGCACAACCGCCAGATCTTCGCCGCCTCGCTCGCCGTGGCGCGGGAGAACGGTGTGCTGCACCTGGTGAAGAACTACACCGGCGACAAGATCAACTTCGGTATCGCCGCCGAACGGCTCGCTCGTGAGGGCGTCGACTGCGCGCGGGTCCTGATCGACGACGACGCCGCCTCGGACTCCGCGGAGGTCGTGAACGGCCGCCGGGGCACCGGCGCGACGGTGCTGGTCGAGAAGATCCTCGGCGCGGCGGCGGACACCGGGATGGGCCTGAAGGACCTGGCCGCCCTGGGCGTGGACGTGGTGGGCCGCTGCCGCAGCATGGCCGTGGCCTCCGCCGCCCACACCGCTCCCGCCACCGGCCTGCCCGCCTTCGACCTGCCGGCCGGCGGTCTCGAGTACGGCGTCGGCATCCATGGTGAACGGGCCCGTCGCACGCTGCGCGAACGCCCGTTGCGCGACCTGGCCGCGGACATGGTCGGCACGCTGGCCGACCCCCTGGGCCTGGTCTCCGGCACGTCGGTGATCGTGCTGGTCAACGGCCTCGGCGGCATCACCAGGATGGAGCTGTACGCCGTCCTGCACGAGGTCACCAAGGTGCTCGACGGGCGCGGCGCGGCCGTCGAGCGCACCCTGGTCGGCGACTTCGTCACGGCCCTGGACATGCGCGGCTTCTCGCTGACGTTGCTGGTGGCCGACGCGGACACCCTCGCCTACTACGACGCGCCCGCCCACACCCCCGCCTGGCCCGCGACCGCACCGGTCGTATAGGAACCCCGCGACTCACGAGTTCCCCGGAGGCAGTCATGGCCGCACCGTCCCGCACCGCGTTCACCGATGCCTGGATACGCCGCTTCGCCGCCTCCGCGGAGGCCACCGAGCCCGAACTGACCGCACTGGACCAGCAGGTCGGCGACGGTGACTTCGGCGCGAACCTCGTCGCGGGCCTCCGGGCGACGCTGCGACGTCTCGACGACCCGATCGGCCCGAAGGCGTGGAAGGCCGCCTCGAACGGCGCACCGGAGCGGGTCAGGCCCCCCGAGGCGAGCTGCGCCGGCCCGCTGGACGCCGCCGCAGCCGCTTTCCTCGATGAGGTCGGCGGCACCAGCGGGCCCCTGTTCGGCCTGCTGTTCCATGAGATGGCGGCGGCGCTCGCGGTGAGCGAGGGGGGACCCGACGCCGGAGCGCTGGCCGCCGGTGTCGGCAACGGCCTCGCGGCCATTCAGCGGGTCGGAGAGGCGACCGTTGGCGACAAGACCCTGGTCGACGCGCTCGCCCCGGCCTCCGACGCGCTGACGGCGCAGCCGCCGGGGACCGACCCGGCCACGGCCGTGGCCCACGCGGCGCGGGCCGCGTGGGAAGGCGTCGGCAACACCGCCCGGCTGACGGCCCGGCGCGGCCGCGCGAGCTACCTCGGCGACCGGGCGGCCGGCGTCCCGGATCCTGGCGCGGTGGGGATCGCGCTGCTGTTCTCCTCCGCGCGCGGAACCGTCTCCCGGCTGGGCCCGCTGCTCGCGGCGGCGGGGGACGTACCGGAGGAACAGAGTGCCTGACCGGCCACGCGGCTGACGGACGACCGGCGGACCCGGCGGGTGACCCGCGGGCGGACGGGGCAGCGGGGGAGTGGGCCGGTCCGTCCGGAGGACACGGGGCGGGAGACCCGCCGGTCCGCGGCGGGTTGGATCAGACCGGCAGCCGCTGGGCCATCCGGCGCGTCGCCCACTCGAAGATGCCCGGCTCGTCGAGCGTCGCGACCCACAGGTCGACCCGCGCCGCGATGTCCTCGCCCGGCCAGGGGCCGACGCCGACGACGCGCAGGCCGCCGCGTACGGCCGCCTCCACCCCGCAGGCGGAGTCCTCGACCGCCAGTGTGTCGCCCGGCGCGGCGCCGCAGAGCCGGGCCGCGGTCAGGTAGACGTCCGGGTGGGGCTTGGGCCGGTTGTCCTCGTCGGCGACCACGATGTGGTCGAAGTGGTCCCGGAGTCCGGCGTGGTCGAGGCAGGTCTCCACGACGTCCAGGGGGCAGTTGCTGGCGACCGCGAGCGGGGCGAACTTGGCGGCCGTCTCCACCAGCTCCCGCGCGCCGCGCATGGTCTGCGGTTCGCGGGCCACCAGCGCGCGGAAGTGGTGCAGCAGGCCGGAGGTGAGCTGGACGCCGAGCTCGGGGCGGCCTGCTTCGTCGGCCATGAGCTGACCGCACTCGGTGAAGTGCAGGCCCTTCGCCCGTTCGGCGAAGCCCTCGGCGGGGGCGACCCCGACATCGTTCATGGCCAGTTCGCGGGCCTGCTGCCAATGGCGTTCGGTGTCCATGAGTGTGCCGTCGCAGTCGAAGACGATGGCCGCGGGTGTCCACGAAAGAATGGGATGAGAGTTCATCGGGGATTTCCTTTTCAGGAATGCCTGAATGTGCCGGCGATGCGACGTCGCATTCCTCGCGGCGGGGTCGGCATACCGGTGAAAGCAGACGGGCGCGGGCCCTCGGCGGACGCGGCCCCGTAAAAGGGCCGTCTGGGAGACCGCCAAGAACATATCGATCGTTACGTTATGGACGTCAACCCAACGTAGTCAAGTGAGTCCTCTGCGTAATCACCCGAGTCGCCGTATCCGAGTACGCCGAAAGCGGCGCGCTCGGCGCCGTTGTGGATGCGGAAGACGCAGGTCCGGTGGTGCGGGACGCACTCCACGCTGGCCCGCGGCGTGAACTCGGCGAACCGCGCCGCCACCAGACGGCCGCACGTCGGATGGAGTAGTACGCCGCCGCTGACCTCGGCGGCTGCCTGCCGCGCCGCCTCCAGGAGCACCATGCCGGGGACGTGGTCGGTCGGGTGGTCGAAGAAGAACGGGTGGCAGGGGTCGGCCGGGTCGATCTCGACCGTGCCGCCGCGGTGGGTGATCAGCACATCTCTGAGGTGGGCGACGGCCAGCGCGGCGGGCGCGGGGCGCCCGTCGGCCGTCGGCGGCGGCTGGCGTGCCGTGAGGCGTTCGGCGCGCAGCGCCGCGTATCCGTGAGCGCTCAGGAAACGGGCACCCCCGTTGGCCTGCGCGAACGCCCGGCCGTCGGCGAGGTAGGTGACGTCGAGCCGCAGGCCGGTGGTGACGCCGTCCGCCCCCTGGCGGCGCCCGCCGACCGCGATCCGGCACGTCACCTCGGTGCAGCCGTGGCCCGCCCGCGGCGCGCGTCCGGGCCGCAGGTCGAATGACAGGTCGGTGATGAGCAGGTGGCTGGTGGGCGGGACCCCGTACCAGCGCAGGGGTATGTAGATGCCGAGTTGCCGCAGGGTCTCCACCAGGACCAGCGGGCTGTGCCGGTCGGTCCCGTCGAGGGGGAAGGTCGTATGCGATCGGGGCCAGGCGGCGGCGGCCTCGAACGCGTCGTCCGCCGTCGGCCGTACGTCGGTCAGGAGAACCTCGGCGACGGACGCGCGGTGCACTGTCTCGCGGGGGACCGTCCGGGACCAGGTCAGCGGACGGGCACGACCGCCGACCCCTGTCGGAGAATTCATACCATAAGGAGAACTCACGCCCTGGGGATTTGCACGCGCATTGCTTCGTGGATGTTACGCGGAGGTAGTAGATTGCCTGCTGTTGGTGACGGCGCGGCAGGCGGAGTGAACGTGCAGGAGCGGGCGGAGACGACACGGCGGTTTCTGCTGGAGGCCGCGGCGCGTCTGTTCGACGAACGTGGTTATGCGGGGACGAGTATCAGCGACATCAGCGCGCTGTCCGGCCGCACCAGCGGAGCGATCTACTTTCATTTCGCCAACAAGGAGAAACTCGCGCTGGCCGTCGTCGAGGCGCACTTCGCGACCTGGCCGGAACTGGTCGACCGCGCCCGGACGGCCGACGCGCCCGCGCTGGAGAAACTCGTCGCGCTCAGCTTCACCGTGGCGCGCGCCTTCCGCGACGATGTCGTCGTGCGCGCCGGGTCCCGGCTGTGGATGGAGCGCAAGGCGATCGACGCGAGGCTGCCGACCCCGTTCAGTCCCTGGATCGAGACGGTGACCGCGTTGCTGGAGGAGGCCGGCCGCCGTGGGGAACTGGCCGACGGCGTCGCCCCGGCGGTCGCGGCCCCCGGTGTCGTCTACGCCTTCTTCGGCCTCCACACCGTCTCCGACGCGCTGGACGGCCGCGACCAGATCGAGGAGCGGCTGCACGACCTGTGGGTGCTGCTGCTGGGGGCGCTCCAGCGGGTGCCGGAGGCGGCGGGGCTGCTGGGGCGAGTCAGGAACGGGAAGGCCGAGCCGGTGGGGGAGCGGGTCGCCTCGCCCGCGTAGCGGCGGTGGAGCCGGCGGATTCCGCTGAGCCGGGCCATGGTTCTCCGCACGGTCCCGCGTGATGCGGGGCCGGGTCCGCGCGTGCGGTGATGCGTCCGTTGGCCACGGGCCGCCGCGCGGCGACGTCCCGACCGTGATCTGATGGAAAGGCGCTCTCGCCGCCGAGCGCGACCCGCGGGCGAAGAGGTCCGCCGACGGATCGGGCGTCTCGCCCCCCGATCGCTTTCCAGCGCCTGAACGAGGCCGCTATGAACCAGCTCCACCACTTCCACATCGAACACGCCGGGCACTCGATCAGCGTGGACGTCAGCGGCGGACACCACCGAGAGGTCGAACTCCTCGTCGACGGGCGGGAGGTGGGCCACCGGGAGGACGGGAACGCCGACCGGCTCACGCTCTCCGGGGAACTGCCGGAGGACCCGCCCCGGCCCTTCGCCGTCCGCGTGGAGGGGCGACCGCACCACCGATCCCAGCCTCCGACCTGCACGCTCGTGCTCGCCGGAGACGAATTCCCCGTCCCCGACCGGACCCCTGTGCGGCGTCCTGACCACCGCGTCCGCTGAGCAGGAGCAGGAGCAGAATTAAGGCCGGAGCCGGAGCCGGAGGGGGAGCAGGACCGGGGCCGGGGTCACGCGGGTCATCCGGAAAGAACGGGCCCCTGTGGCAGCAGTTCGGCGGCCATGAAGGAGATCACGGAGGCGAGGACGATGACCGGCACGGAGCCGGAGTGGCCGAGCATGATCGCGACCAGTACGACGCTGCTGACCGGCAGCCGCAGCGCCGATGTGGCCGCCGCCGCCATCCCGGCCGCCATCGCGGGTACCAGGCCGAGCCCCGGCAGCGGGGCGAGCAGCGCGCCCGCGGCTCCGCCCAGGAAAAGCGCCGGGAAGACCGGGCCGCCGCGCAGGCTCCCCAGGCACAGGACGTAGGCGGCCCCCTTGAAGACGAGCACCGCCACCAGCGCCCCCACCGACCAGGCATGCGGGTCCTTGGCCAACTGCGACAGCGTCGCCTGGCCCGAAAGCGCCGCCTCGGACGGCGAGCGGCCGGTGCTGACCGCGAAGAGCGCGACGCACCCGCCGGCCGCCAGCGCGCAGAGTGTCGTGTGCGGCAGCAGTCGGCCGGACACGAAGACCGCCACGTACCGTCCGCCCACCACGAGTACGTGGACGGCCGCTCCGATGACCAGCCCCATCAGCAGCGACCAGACGACGTCACCGGTGTCCAGCACGGGAGGGGCGGGCAGACCGACCGCCAGGCTCCCGGTCTTGAAGCCGGTCCACTGGCCGAACCCGCTGAAGATCACCGATCCGATGCCGCTGGCCAGCAGGGCCGGCAGCATCACGGCGAAGAGCTGCGGCCCGCCCACGCCCGCCACCTCCATCAGCAAAATGCCCGCCACCAGGGGGTTGCCGAAGATCGCGGAGATCGCCGCCGCGGAACCGGCGGCACCGAGCAGGGCGGTGCTCTGCGGTGAGGCCGGCGCGCGCGCCAGGTCACGGAAGACCAGGGCCAGCCCACCGCCGAGCGCGATCAGCGGGGCCTCGGGTCCCAGCACCGCGCCCAGCGGCAGGCTGAACAGCGCCGCGATGATCACACCGGGAATCGCTGCCCTCGTTGGCCCACCTGAGTGCAACCCGGCCGCCGGTACGTGTCCGCCGCGGCCGGGCAACCGGCCCGCCACCAGCGGGACGACCAGTCCCGCCAGCGCGAACGCCGGAAAGGGCCACCACCAGGGTGCGTGCGGCCACCCCAGATCCTTGGGCCAGTCCGTCCAGACCAACTGCTCCAACTCGTGCAGCGCCGCGAGGAACCAGAAGGCCAGCGCGGACACCGGAATGCCGATCAGGGCGCAGAAGAGCAGCGCTCGCCGGTAGGCGGGGTCGCGCAACATCGTCCGCAGCCGCTCGGCCTCGGGCGGCTGGGTTCCGGGGGAGGCCCCCGCGGTGGCGGCCTTCGACTCGGCGATAGGTCATCTCCATCGGTCGGCGCGCAGGCGGAACTGCACCCGGGGCAGCGCGAGACTACCCACCCCGACCCCGCCGCCCCCGGTGGCCCACGCCCCGTGATCTGGAATTCCCCTGGGTGGCGGTACGGACGGACCGCGCGGCGTCGTCATGGTGACGACGGGGGCGCCGGGGCCTTCGTCCGGTGCGCGTCACCGATGGTCTGCCACAGCCGCAGTGCGCGTTCGTGGTGGCGGTGTGCCAGGTCGTGGGCTCCGGCGGCGGCGTCCAGGTCGCCGAGCAGTTGCCAGCACGCGGCTTCGTCGTGGCGGTCGCCGTGTCGTTGGAAGATTCCGGCCGCGCGTTCCAGCGCCGGGCCTGCCCGGTCCCGGTCGTGCCGGCCGGCGTGCACGCGGCCGACTTCCAGCAGTGTGTACGCGGCGCACCGCTCGTCGGCCAGTTCCTCGAAGGCGGCCAGCGCCTGCCCCAGGCAGCGCAGCGCCTCGTCCGGATCGCCGCGCCGGTCGTGCAGCCGGCTGAACCGCCGCAGCACGACCGCCACCCGATGCCCGTCGTCGAGCGCCCTTGCCTGGCGCAACGCCTCGCCGAACCAGGACTCCGCCTCGTCGAGTTCGTCCTGCATGAGCCGCATCACGCCCATCGAACAGGACAGTTGGGCTTCGAGGTGGCGGTCGCCCTCACCGACCGCGATGGACAGGGCCCGCTCGATACGGGCGGCGGCTTCGTCGTAACGGCCCTGCACCCGGCTGATCGTGCTCAGCATGGCCATCGCCAACGCCTGGCCGCGCTTGTCCTCGCCGTTCTGGCACAGGGCGGCGGAGGACTCCAGGGCGCGGGTCGCCCCGTCGAACTCGTCGCGGTAGATGTTCAGTTGGCCAAGGCCGCGCAGCAGCACCGACGCACCGCGCGTATTGCCCGCGGCCTCGGCCGCTCCCAACGCGAGCAGGTGCCCGTGCTCCCAGTCCTGGTACAGGCACCGGTGGTCGTAGTAGGTCGCGGGACCTGCCGCCAACTCCCAGGCCAATTCGTCCAGTCCCCAGTCCACGGCCAGCCGCACCGCGCCGAGCAGGGTGACGCGTTCGGCGTCGAACCAGGCGACCGGGTCGGCCATCAGCCGGTCCACGACCGCGTCCGGCAGCGAACGGCGCGGCGCGGAACCGGGTTCGGCGACCAGCAGCCCTGCGGGCAGCCGATCGGTGGCGCGCCCGGCCAGATCGAGCCAGGAGGCCAGTACGCGGACCATCGCGTCCCGCCTGTCCGCCTCCGGCAGCTGTGCGGCGAGCTCCACGGCACAGGTCCTGATCAGGTCGTGCAGCCGGTAGCGCGGCTGGCCGATGGCGTCGGTGGTGGTGAGACGGACCAGGCTGGCGTCGACGAGGGTGTCCAGCACGTCGTCGGCGTCGCGGCGGTCCAGCAGCGGGCCGACCACCCAGCCGGGCAGGGTGGACGCGCCGAGCAGCCCCAGCAGGCTCAGCGCGCGTACCGCGTCGGGCGGGAGCAGCCGCACGCTCAGTTCGACGTTGGCTCGCACGCTGAGGTCCCCGATCCTCAGCTCGGCCAGTCGGCGGGACTCGTCCTCGATCCGTTCCCGCAGCACCCGCAGCGACCAGGCCGGGCGGCCGGTGAGCTTGGCGCCGGCGATCCGGATCGCCAGCGGCAGGTTGTCGCAGCAGGCGAGGATCGCGTCGGCCTCCGCCGGTTCCCGCTCGACCCGCCGCCGCCCGACGATGCCGGTGAACAACTCCCGCGCCTCCGCCAGGCTCAGCACGTCCAGGTCGATGTGCCGGGCGCCGGGAAGCTGCGTCAGCAGCATGCGACTGGTGATGAGCACCGCGCAGCCGTCGGCGCCCGGCAGCAGGGGCAGCACCTGACTGGCGTGACCGGCGTCGTCCAGTACCACCAGCATCCGGCGGTCCGCCAGTAACGACCGGTAGAGCGCGGCCCGTTCGGGCAGGCCGGTCGGGATCGCGCTGCCGCCGACCCCGAAGGCGCGCAGCGCCTCGGCCAGCATCAGCGCCGGGTCCCGTGGGGCGTCCGACGTTCCGGCGAGGTCGAGGTAGAGCTGGCCGTCGGGAAAGGAGGCGCTGGCCAGCCGCGCGGCGTGCGTCACCAGGGAGGATTTGCCGACACCGGGACCGCCCACGACGACGGCCACCGGGGCCCGGTCGGGCGCCGACACGTCCAACTGCCGTGCGACCTGCGCCAGCGCGTCGGCTCGGCCCACGAAGTCATGCACGCCTAAGGGCAGTTGGCGTACCGGCAGCGCCATGGTCGGTTCGGCGGCGGCGCCGGGCCCGTCCGGTCCGGTGGCCGCGGGGCCGCTCGCCGGGGCGGGGGCCGGGGCGGGCGCCGCCAGGGACGGATCGGCGGCCAGAATGCGCTGGTGCAGGGCTTGGAGCGGCGGGGTGGGATCGACGCCGAGTTCGTCCGCGAGCGTCCGGCGCAGCCGCTCGTACACCTGTAACGCCTCGCCCTGCCGCCTGCACCGGTACAGGGCGACCATCACGTGCTCGGCGACCTGCTCGTCGAAGGGGAACTCCCCTAGCAGGGCGGTCAGTTCCTCGATGACCTCACGATGGCGCCCCAGGCCGACCTCGATGCTCAGGCACAGCTTGTGCGTGGCCGCGCGCTTCTCGTTCAGCCGTGCCGCGTCCAGCTCCAGGACCCGGCTCGCCATGCCGACCAGGGCGTCACCGCGCCAGCAGGCCAGCGCGCGCCGCAGCGCGACGGCGGTCTCCAACGGTGAGGTGTGCCGCTCGGCGAGCTGCCGCTGGTGGTCGAATTCCAGCAGGTCCAACTGCTCCCGTTCCAGGTGGATCTGGTAGCCGCCGCGCCGGGTGCTGATCAGGGAACGCGCCGCCCCGCACGCGGCGAGGTTGCGGCGCAGCCCGGACATGGCGTCCTGGACCTGGCGGACCGCGGTGGCGGGGACCTTCCCGTCCCACATCACGGCAACGAGCTGTTCCATGGTGACGACGTTGTTCGCGCCGACCAGAAGCGCGGCAAGCATCTTCGCCTGCCGCGCTCCGTCGAGTCGGACTTCGCACCCCGCGACCTGGGCGTGCAACGGCCCCAGCACGCCGAATCTCATGCCCCCGGCACTCCACGATCAGTGCCGGACCCCCGTCTGACCCGGCATCAGAACCGATCTTAGCGCCGCCCCGTGGCCCGCAGGGGTGCAGGTTCAGCCATACGCCGCGAGGAAGCACGCGGACGTCAGAACGTCATAGTTCCTGTCATTGACGTCCTTTATCGTGGCGGCCAATGCGGGCACACAGGCGACGAAGGCGTTCTCCGCGTTGACGAAGGCGGCGACAGCGGTCGTGTTGCAGATGATGATCCGCGTCGTGGTGGCCGCGTAACCCCCACTGCGTGAGCGTGCTGATGCAGGAGTTCGGGTTGGCGTCGGGCTTCACCTGCGCCGCGGGCGCGCCGGCAGGGGCCGTGGCGGCGGAGGCGGCAGGCGCCATCGCCAGACCACAGCCCGCGAGAGCGACCGCGGACAGCGCGGCGGCGGCGAGGCGGCGGCCGGAGAGAGGCTTTCTCATCTGTTACCCCGTTTCGTGGGAAAAGGTGCTGATGGTACGGACGGTGTCCGTCAACAGACGGACGACGACCTTGGACAGGGGACTTCCTTCGACGGTGGGCTTTCGTCGACAGGGGGACTCAGGTGGCCACGTCGAAGACGAGCCACGCCTGGTATCCCGAGTCCTGGGACGTTCCATTGCACGGATAGCCGCGCAGGCCGTACTGGAGGGAGAGATCGGCGCACATGTTGGCGTGGTCTTCCTGGTACCGCCCGTTCTGGAGCACGACCTGGGTGATGCCGTGAGCCTGGCGGGTGACGAGCCGCCACTCCTGCCATCCCCCGGTGTAGCTGGTGTTGTAGCAGGGGAAACCGCGCAATCCGTATTCCTGGGAGTAGTCGAGGCAGTTGCCGCTGCCCACGTTCTCGAGGTTCGCCCAGCCGTTGGCGTTGATGACGACCTGCCACCGGTACGACGTGTCGTAGAGATCGCACGGAGCGTTGCGGACCCAGTCGACCGGATGCCTGTGATAGGTGGTCAACTCGCGGGAGTCCTGCATGCAGGTGTTGCCCGCGTCCGGCGACAACGATTCGAGCCGGTAGATGTGGCCGGTCTGCCACGACCAGGCGGGCGCGGCGTCGGCGGATCCCGTGGTGGCCAGGATCAGTCCCGCGGCCATCGCCACCGCGGCGGCGATACGAGGCAGGGGTTTTCTCATGTGGGCTCCTATCAGCCGGGTGACGGGACTCCCCGCCCACCGGCGCGGCGGGCTCACAAGCTAAGGAAACGGGTCCTTCCGACGTCCTTGACTCGTCCTAGCGCGAGGTCGTGGGGGCCATCGGGAAGCGCCGCCGATGTCCGGGAAGCGCCGCTGATGTCGCCGCGTGCGGCGCGCCGGACCCGGACCCGGTGCCGGACCCCTGGCCGGCGCCGGACCCCTGCCCGATGTCGGACCCCTGCCCGGTGTCGGACCCAGCCGCGGCCCCGGGCCTCAGGGTTCGACGAGGCCGGCCCGGATCGCGTA
Source organism: Streptomyces sp. NPDC088910 (assembly GCF_044749865.1). Taxonomy (NCBI): domain Bacteria; kingdom Bacillati; phylum Actinomycetota; class Actinomycetes; order Kitasatosporales; family Streptomycetaceae; genus Streptomyces; species Streptomyces sp. NPDC088910. Next base: position 385,498 of record NZ_JBIVIV010000006.1, on the reverse strand, counting down.
CCGGGTGAGGTCGATCCGGTCGCGCATGCCGAGCTTCTGGAGGATGTTCGCCCGGTGCCGGTCGACGGTCTTCACGCTGATCACCAGCGTCTCGGCGATCTCCTTCGCCGAATTACCCTCGGCGATCAGCTTGGTGACCTCCTCCTCCCGCGGCGTGAGGATGCTCTCCGGCAGCTTCTCGCCCTGCCTGGCCCGATGCAGGTAGTCCCGGATCAGCGCGGTGATCGCGCCGGGATAGAGGAACGGCTCGCCGCGCATCGCCGACCTGACCGCCTCCAGCAGGTCCCGGTCGGCGACCGACTTGAGCACGTATCCGGACGCGCCGGCCCGGAGCGCCTCGAAGAAGTACTGCTCGTTGTCGTGCATCGAGAGCATCAGGATGCGTACGCCGGGGGCTCGCCGGGAGATCTCACGGGCCGCTTGCAGGCCGGTCATCCGCGGCATCGCGATGTCCAGAATCGCCAGGTCGATCTCGGACCCGCGGATCATCTCCACCGCTTCCGCCCCGTCGGCGGCCTCGGCGACCACCGTCATGTCGGGCTCGGCGTCGAGAATCAGTCGCAGGCCCCGCCGGACCAGTGCGTGGTCGTCCGCCAGCATGATCCGGGTCTTGGTCGTGGACACGCTTACCCCCGCTTCCTCTCCGCCGCCGACGGAATCGGGCCGTCGGCGGGAACGGTCAGCCGGACCTCGGTGCCGGTGCCGGGCACGGCGGTGATGGACAGCCGCGCGTCGATCAGCAGCGCCCGTTCCCGCATTCCCCGGATGCCGGCGCCCTCCCGGCTCACCTCGCCGAGGCCGTCGTCGGCGACCCGCAGCACGACCGTGTCCGCCTCGGGCCGCAGCGACAGCTCGACCCGGCCGGCCCCGGCGTGCCGGGCCACGTTGGTCAGGCTCTCCTGGGCGATCCGGTAGATCACCAGTTCCTTCTCCGTGCTCAGCGCGGGCAGGTCCGGCTTCGCCCGCCGGACCACCGGCACCCCGCTGACCTGGGAGAACTCCGTCGCCAGCGCGTTCATCGCGCTGAGCAGCCCGAGATCCTCCAGCACGTCCGGGCGGAGCCTGCGGGCCACCCGTCCCACCTCGTCGAGGCTGGACCGCACCGTCTCCTGCACGGCGTGCAGGTCGTCGCGCAGGTCGTCCGGGGCCCGGTCCACGGCCCGCTTGAGACCGAGCAAGACCACCGTGAGACTCTGCCCGATCTCGTCGTGCAGTTCCCGCGCGATCCGCTGCCGCTCCGCCTCCTGGGCGGCGAGCGCGTCGGCGCTGCTGGCGCTGCGTTCGGCCCCCAGCCGGTCCAGCATCGCGTTGAAGGTCGCGATCAGGTCCGCCAGGTCACCGTTGCCGGAGTCCGCCAGCCGGTCCCCGCCGCGCAGCAGGTCCACCCGGCGCATCAGCGCGGTCAGCGCTTCGAGCGGGGCCAGGCTGGCCCGCAACAGCAGGGCGTTCACCGTCAGGATGAGCGCCAGTCCGACGATCAGCACCGGGATCTCGGCCAGCCGTACCCGTGAGGAGACGGTGGCCGGTGAGAGCGCGAGCACGAGCGTACCGATCGTGAAGACCAGGCCGTTCAGCACGACCAGGCGGCGGAACAACGCCTGGGCAGGTGCCCTGCGGCCGGGCTCGTCCCGTCGCCCGTCCTTGCCTCGGCGGTCGGCCTCTTCTCGGTGCCCGTCCGTCCCTCGGCGGTCGGGCTCTTCTCGGTGCCCGGGCTCCTCTCGGCGGCCGGGCTCGGGGATGGCTGCCCGGTCAGCGGAATTGGTCACCGTGCCAGCCTCGCTCGGGAGCGGCCCGTTTGTCCATCGGGTCGCTCACCCATCCACAACCCCTTTCACCTGCATGTTCCGCGCGGGCAGAGATGGGTGTCGGACCCCATGGCCGGGTCGGCCGAATTCCCGAAACGTAGAGGGGGACCAGCCTCCCTTGCTCGAATGACCCGAAGGAGCCCTCAGTGGAGATCACCCGCACCAGTGTTTTCGGCGTCGGCGTCGTCAACCACTTCTCGACCCGTGAAGGGCAGCGCTTCGGCGTACTTGTGCATCAGTCCGGACGCCGATCGCTGCTCTGCTACGGCGCGGGCGATCCGGACGTACCGGTCAACCAGATCGAACTGGACCTCGACGAGGCCGACCAGGTCGCCGAGGTGCTGCACAGCGTCTCGGTCGCCGACCGGCTGGCGAGCCTGGAACGCCGGCTCGCCGAGCTCCAGGGCGGGTTCGCGTGATCAGGACGTATCCGAAGGTTGGTCCAGGCCAGGGGAGTTGGTGGAATGCAGGCACAGCAGATCGCCGTGACCGTACCGACGGTGACCGTTCGGGACTCCGTGGCCCACGCGGTCCGGTTGATGGCGCTACGCCGGTTGCCCGGCATGATCGTGGTGGACGACCGGGGCCGACCGCGTACGGTGCTGCCGGGCACGCAGGTGCTGCGGATGGCGGTGCCCGACAGCTACCGGGCGGACCGGGCGTTGGCCCGGGCCATCGACGAGGCGCACGCGGATCACTACTGGGACGAACTCGGCGACCTGACCGTGGGCGACTGCCTGCACCAGGGGCTGGCCCGGGTGGTCACGGTCGGCCTGGACGGGACGCTGCTGGAAGTGGCCGCCCTGATGGCCGGGCAGCGCAGCCCGCTGGTGGCGGTGGTCGACCACGCCGGTGTGCTGGTCGGGGCGATCACGCTGGAGCGGGTGATCGCCGAATTCGCGGTGGCCCACCCGGACGTCTGATCGCGCCCGGACGTCTCATGGGGCCGGGACGGCTGATCGCGCCCGGACGTCTGCTCCCGCCGGGACGGCTGAGTCCGGCTGGACGTCTCATGGCGCCGGGACGGCTGATCCCGTCGTGCGGCGGCGCGAGCCGGTCGGGGGGTGACCGGTGAGCGCCGTCGTCGCGCTGGCCATCTTCTCGGTGGCGTTCTTCTTCATCGCCACCGAGAAGGTCGACAAGGTCAAAGTCGTACTGGTCGCGGCCGCCGTGATGCTGGTGTTCGGCCTCGCGCCCGGAGCCGAGGTGTGGTTCTCCCAGCACGCCGGGGTCGACTGGGAGGTCATCCTCCTGCTGCTCGGGATGATGATCATCGTCGGGGTGCTGAAGCAGACCGGCCTCTTCGACTACCTCGCCATCTGGTCCGCGAAGCGGTCGGGCGGCCGGCCGTACCGGCTGATGGTCATGCTGATGCTGATCACCGCTGTCGCGTCGCCGTTCCTGGACAACGTCACCACGATCATGCTGGTCGCCCCGGTGACGGTGGTGGTCTGCAACCGGCTGCACATTCCCGCGCAGCCGTACCTGATCGCGGAGATCCTGGCCTCCAACATCGGCGGCGCCGCGACCCTGATCGGCGATCCGCCGAACATCATCATCGGCAGCCGCGCCGGGCTGACCTTCACGGACTTCCTGGTGCACATGGCGCCGATCGTCGTCGTGATCTTCGCGGTCTTCGTGCTCTTCACCCGGGTGCTGTTCCGCAAGTCGTTCCGGTACAACCCGGAGCACGTCAACGCTGTCCTGGCGTTGCAGGAGCGGCGGGCGATCACGGACGTACGGCTGCTGGTGCGCTGCCTGGCCGTACTCGCGCTGGTGGTGGTCGCCTTCTCGCTGCACTCTGTGCTGCACCTCGACCCGTCGGTGGTGGCGCTGGTCGGCGCCGGGCTGATGCTGCTGGTCTCCCGGATGGACGTCACCGAGGTGCTCAACGAGGTCGAGTGGCCCACCCTGGTCTTCTTCATGGGCCTGTTCGTGATGGTCGCCGGTCTGGGGCACACCGGGGTGATCAGCACGTTCGGCGATTGGGTGGTCGGCCAGGTGGACGGCAACTTCTTCGGCGCCGCGACCGCCCTGCTGTTCGGTTCGGCGATCCTGGGGGCCTTCTTCGACAACATCCCGTACGTCGCCTCCATGGCCCCGGTGGTCGAAGGGCTGGTGGCCGAGGCGCCCGACGAGCGCACCGGTCAGGCGATCTGGTGGGCCTTCGCCCTCGGCGCGGACTTCGGCGGCAACGGCACGGCGGTGGCGGCCAGCGCCAACGTGGTGGCGATCGGCATCGCCGCCCGCAGCGGCCACCGCATCTCGTTCTGGCAGTTCACCCGTTACGGCATCATCGTGACGACCATGAGCTGCGTGATCGCCTGGCTCTACATCTGGCTCCGCTACTTCCTCTGAGCGGGCCGAGGCTTCTCCGAGCAGGCCGTATTCCCTCTGGGCGAGCCCGCCGACCGGGCAGGACATCCCGTCCTGCCCGGTCGGCGCGCTGCCGCGCGGCCGACCGGCCGCGGCCTCACCTCGCCGCGGCCTCACCTCGCCGCGGCCTCACCTCGCCCCGGCGTCTCGCGCCCCGGTGTCCCCGGCAGCCCCTCCCGCCATCCTCCGACGCCCCTGACGCATCACTGAACTCACTTCTTTTCAGGCTGAGTTACGGAAATTTCTTTCACTTGCCCGGCTTATTGCGCGACTGTGTCGCCGAACCTACGATCGGTGGCGCGCGGTGACCCCGCCCCGTCCCACGGATGCTGCTTCCGGCTCGTTCCGCTCCCCCCGCCCACCGAAGGGACAACGACCTGTGAGAAAGCTCCGTCTGACCGCCGCCGCGTGTACCGCGGCCCTGGCCGCCCTGCTGGTACCGGGCGCCGCCACCGCGTCCGCGAGCACCACGGACTGGCCCAGCGGCTGCCAGTACTACACCGACTTCGACTTCATCTACGGCCAGCTCTCGATCTACAACAGCAAGGTCTGCAACGGCGTCAGCCAGCCCGCCTACGCCGTGATCGAGAAGGTCAGCACTACGGGCACGATCACCGCGGTGGCGTACGGCGTCGGCATCGTCCGCTACACCTGCCAGGGCACCGCCGTGAACACCTTCCGCTTCGACGGTGACCTCAGCCACCAGGTGACCCTGACCCCGGGGGCGCTTCCCTGCGGCTGACCACCGCGCACCCGTCCGCCGCCTCCCCCTCCGGCCGACGGTGAAGACGGGTCCTGTCACGGCGGTGGCAGGACCCGTCCACCGGCGGGCGCCCGCGCGGAGCCGGTGATCCCATGGGCTCACAGGCCGTGGCAGACGTGCGGGGCCGCCGACGGCCTGCCATGATCCGCAGGAAGAGGCAGCGCGTCGCCGAATCCGCGTTGGCCGTCGCGCGGCGGGAGGCTCGAATGACACGCGGAGCGAGTGAGGGCGCCGTCGACGTGGTGGTCGTCGGCGCGGGTGTGGCGGGGCTGGCCTGCGCGCAGGACCTGGTGGCCGCGGGGCTGCGCGTGCGAGTGCTGGAAGCGTCGGACGCGGCGGGCGGCAGGATGCGTACCGACGTACGCGACGGGTTCCGCTTCGACCGCGGCTTCCAGGTGGTCAACACCTCCTACCCGCAGTTGCGCCGTCGCCTGCGGCTGAGCGAGCTGCGCCTGCGGCCGTTCACGCCCGGCCTTCTGGTGCACACCCCCCAGGGGAAGCTCCGCCTGGGCGACCCGACACGCCACCCGCGGATGGCGGCCGACCTGCGGCCCGGGCGGTTGGCCACGCTGCGTGATCTCGCCGGACTCGCCATGATGAGCGGCCGCGACCTGCTGGCACCGCCCCGCGTCCTCAAACGCCAGACGGACCGCACGACCCGCACCGCGCTCGCGCAGGCGGGCATCGGCGACGAACTGGTCGAAACCCTGTTCCGCCCGTTCCTGTCGGGAGTCTTCCTGGAGGACGAGCTGGAGACCTCCAGCCGGTTCTTCCACCTGGTGTGGCGCTCCATGCTGCGCGGCACCCTGTGCCTGCCCGCTCGGGGAGTCGCCGCGGTGCCCGAGCTGATGGCGGCCGCGCTGCCGGACGGCACCGTCGCCTTCGACGTCCCCGTGGAACGGCTCACCGACGACGGGGTGCTGACGGCCCGCGGTGACGAACTGGCCGCGCCCGCGGTGGTCGTCGCCGCCGGCCCGGCCGCCGCGGCCTCACTCGTACCCGGCCTGCGCGTACCGGCAACGCGATCGGTCACCACGTACTACCACGCGGCTCCTGAACGACCGCGGGCCGAACCGACGCTCATCGTGGACACCGCACGGCGCGTGCTCAACACCGTCGTGCTCAGCGAGGTCAGTCCCACCTACGCGCCGCCCGGCCGGGCCCTGGTCTCCACCTCCGTGCTCGGAGTCGACGAGACCGAGGGCGGCGAGGCGGAGGTGCGCCGGGTACTGGCCGAGCTCTACGAGACCGACACCACGACGTGGGAGCCGGTGGCCGCCTACCGCGTCGCCGAAGCGCTGCCCGCCATGCCGCCGCCGTGGCCGCTCAGCCGTACCACGCGGGTCTCGCCCGGCCGCTACGTCTGCGGCGATCACCGGGCCACCGGCTCGGTCCAGGGGGCGATGGCCTCCGGCGCCCGCGCGGCTCGCGAGCTGCTCGCCGATCGCTGAGACCGTTCGATCGCTGAGGTCGGTCGGGCGTTGAGGTCGTTCGGGCGGGCGAGTCGGGGCCTGAGGTGTGGGCGCGGGGCGGGCGGGCACGCGACCGTCTGAGTACGCGTCACCGGCGAGCAGATGCCGCGACGGCATTCTCGTCACTCGGGGCGCGACGTTTCCGATGGAGGAGCCGCGACATGAGGGACAACATCTGGGGCTATCAGCACACCACCGGCCATACGGCGGGGACCGACCTGATCGGTTACCAGGTCGAGGCGACGGACGGTCACATCGGCAAGGTCGACAAGCACTCCGACGACTTCGACTCGGCGTATCTGGTCGTCGATACCGGCGTGTGGATCTTCGGCAAGCACGTACTGCTCCCCGCGGGCACCGTACGGTCGATCGACACGGCGGACCAGAAGATCTTCGTCGATCTCACGAAGGACCAGATCAAGAGCTCCCCGGAGTTCGTCGTGGACGAGCACACCGGTGATACCCACTACCGCGAGCTGGTGGCTCGGTACTACGAGAACCACTACAACATCTGACCCGCCGTCGGGGCGGCGGGGCCGGGCGGGGTGACCGCGGCCGTCCATCCCCGGTCGAGCAGGAGCATCGCCTGGTCGATCGCGGCGACGGGATCGGGACGGGAACCGGCGAAGGCGAGGGTTTCCAGGGTGAAGCGGGCGTAGGCGGCGCAGAGCAGGTCGTCGTGGGGGCGGCCGGTCTGCTCGGCGAGGGCGACGGCCAGGGCGTTCTCGTGGCGCAGGGCCATCGCGCGGGAGTACTCGCGCAGGGCCGGGGTCTGCCGGACGAGCTCCTGGAGGTCGGCGAAGCGCGGGTCACGCGTGTGGGGTGAGGTGGCGAAGCCCGTGAAGTGCGCGCGCAGGGCCTCGGGGATCGTCCGGTCCGCGGGGCGGTCGGTCACCGCGGCGACGAGGCGGGCCTCGTTCCCGGCGTCCTCGTCGAAGACCAGGGCCTCCTTGCCGCCGGGAAAGTAGTTGAACACCGTCGACACCGACACATCGGCGGACTCGGCGATCTCGCGGACGCTCACCTGGTCGTATCCGCGCTCCAGGAACAGCCGCAGCGCGGCGTCGGCGATCGCCTGCCGGGTGGCGGCCTTCTTGCGTTCGCGCCTTCCGGCGGGGGCGGCCCGGTCGGTGGTGTCGTCCATGCGCCGACCGTACCCCGAAAGTTGCCATCGCACCATTATTGGAGTCGTTGTATGTTTGGAGGCGTTCGAATAATGTGACGGCGCCGGACATGCCTGCGGCATCGGGCCGCGGCCCTCCGGCGTCGGCGAGAGGAACCACCCATGAACCCCACGAACCCCGTAGCACCGGCCCAGGCCAGGATCAGCGTCATCGGCGCGGGACCCGGCGGCCTGACCTGCGCCCGCATCCTCCAGCGGCGCGGCCTCGCGGTCACCGTCTACGACCGCGAGGCCGGTCCCGACGTCCGCGACCAGGGCGGCTCCCTGGACCTGCACGCCGACAACGGCCAGATCGCCCTGCGCGAGGCCGGTCTGCTGGAGGAGTTCTTCGCGCTGTCCCGGCCCGAGGGCCAGGAGATGCGGCTGCTGGACCCGGACGGCACGATCACCGTCCGGCACGTCCCGGAAGCCGACGAGCTGTTCAAGCCGGAGATCGACCGCGGGGTGCTGCGCGACCTGCTCCTGCGGTCGGTCGAACCGGGAACGATCCGCTGGGGAAAGGGACTTGAGTCCGTCGGCGGTCCCGCCGAGGGACCGCGGCTGCTGCGCTTCACCGACGGCACCACCGTGGAGACCGACCTGGTCATCGGCGCCGACGGCGCCTCGTCACGCGTACGCCCGGCCGTCTCGGCCGCCGTCCCCGCATACACGGGGGTGAGCTTCCTGGAGGCCTGGTTCGACGCCGTCGACAACAGCCACCCCGAGATCGCCGAACTGGTCGGCCAGGGCATGGCCCACGCGGGCGACGGCGAACGCGCGCTGGTGGCCCAGCGCAACGGCGGCGACCACATCCGCGTCTACATCGTCCAGCAGGTCCCGGCCGACTGGATCAGCCGCGGCGGCCTGGCCGCCGACGACACCGACGCCGTCCGCGCCCTGCTCCAGGAGCGGTTCGCCCACTGGTCGGCGCCCATGCGCCGGCTCATCACCGACAACGACGGCCCCTACGTCCAGCGGCCGATCTTCGCCCTGCCGGTCCCGCACACCTGGGAGCCGCACCCCACCGTGACACTCCTGGGCGACGCCGCCCACCTCATGCCCCCGCTGGGCGTCGGCGTCAACCTCGCCATGCTCGACGCCGGCGAACTCGCCGTCGCCCTGGCCACCGAGGCCACCGTCGCCGACGCCGTCCGCGCCTACGAGAGCACCATGCTCCCCCGCTCCACCGAGACCGCCGAACTCCTCGACGGCGCCGTCGCGGACCTCCTCACCCCCGACCTCCCCGACTTCGCCGACGCCCCCGCAAGGCCCTGATCCCACAGGGACCTCTTACGGCCCTGAGCCGCGAGGGCGGATTCCGTCATACGAACCCCGGCGCTCCGTCGGTGGCGGGACGGAGCGCCGCGGGCCCCGGTCAGCAGCTCGTGAAGGCGACGCGGGCGTTGTCGTAGGAGCAGACGTCGAGAACGAGGCCGGGCACCCCCCTTGCGGGCCCGGCAGACCCGTACTTCACCAGATAAGGAGCGCACCGTCAGCCCTTTGTGCAAACCGGACGCACCGTTACTCTCGGGCGCGGGAAGCGGGCGGGCGGGCGGCTGTGACGGCGGACACAGGAACTCGGCCGGTGCTGCGGAGAGTAATGAGTGTGACGCAAACAGAACCAGCGGAGCCGTTGCGTGGGCGGATCCGTGCCGGAGACCGTTCCGCGTTCGCCGAGCTGTACGAACAGAGCGCGCGGGCGGTCTACAACCATGCGCTGCGGCTGACCGGGAGTTGGCCGGAGGCCGAGGACGTGATGTCCGAGACCTTCCTGGCCGCCTGGCGCGGGCGGGAGACCGTGGAGCCGGAGGGCGGGTCCCTCACGCCATGGCTCCTGGGCATCGCCACGCACAAGGCGCACAACGCCAACCGCGGACGGTGGCGCAGGCTCGCCTCCCTCGCGCGCAGCCCGGAGCCCCGCGCGGTCGAGGACTTCGCGGAAGAGGCGATCGGCCGGATCGACGACGCGCGACGGCTGGCCGCCGTCCACGAGACGCTGCGCCGACTGCGCCGCCAGGACAGGGAGGTGATCGCCCTGTGCGTGGCGGCCGGGCTGGACTACCGGCAAGCCGCCGAGGCACTGGGCATCCCGGTCGGCACCGTGCGCTCGCGGCTCTCGCGCGCCCGCAAGCGACTGGCCGACCTGAGCGCCGTACCGGCACGCGACACGGCGGGGGAACCGGACCGCGTTCCCGGAGAGAAAGACGGCGAGGCCGTGTTCGCGGCGCTCTTCTTGCAGGAGGAAACCCGATGAAGGCTGACAACGCGCCCGCCACCGTCCCGGCCGAGGCGGAAGAACTGCTGGCCGCCTCGGCCGCCTGGGACCACCTTTCGCCGAGCCGCCATCGGCACCTCAAGGACGTTCTGATGCGGCGGATCGACCAGGACCTCGCCCGCGGGACCCGTACGACGGCGACGACGACGGCGACGACGACGACGCCGATGGTGGCGACGGCGGCGGCCCCACAGCGCCGCCGCCGGCAACCGCGTCCGATGATGGTGCTTCCCGTGGCGGCCGCACTGACCGCCGTGCTCGTCGTCACCGCGTCCGGCGGCGGACACGCCCCTGGGCACTTCCCCGCAGCCCCTCCGGCGCACTACAACAGCGCGTCCGCCACGCTCAGCCGCATCGCCGCCGTCGCCATGACGGCCAACGTGACGCCGGTGAAGGACGACCAGTTCGTGTATGTCGAGACGCTGACCCGGGGGAACAAGGGCGCGTTCGGCGGCCAGGTCCGGCTCGGCGCGCTGCACAAGCAGGAGTACTGGACCGTCCAGCGCCCCGGCCCCATGACGGAGGAGGGCTGGATCCGTGAATCGGGGAAGGACGCGGTGATGCCGGGGCTGGGGCCCATGGTGGCCACCTCGCCCGTGTACGCGGGGCTTGACCACCCCACCTACAAGTGGCTGGCCACGCTGCCCACGGACCCCGAGGCGCTGCGCGCGCTGCTCTACGCCGAGACCGAGCCGTGGGGCACCTCCTCGCTGGACGAGACCGTCTTCTCGAACATCGGCGGGATGCTGAGCACGGCGATCATGCCCCCGGCCACCGCGTCCGCGCTGTACCAGGTCGTGGAGAAGATCCCCGGCGTCCGCGTGGTGCCCGACGCCGTCGACGCGGCGGGCCGGCACGGCTTCGGCATCACTCGCCACGACCCCGGAGCCGCCACCCGCGACACGTGGATCTTCGACAAGGCCACGCTCACGTATCTGGGCTCGCGGTCCTACATGATCGGTCACCAGGGCGACGGCACCGCCGTCGAGACGTTGTACGGCGTGAATGCCGTCATGCGGCGCGGCGTGGTCGACCGCCCTGGTGAGGTCCCCGCGAGCGTCGAGGGCTGACGACGGGCGGGCCGGCCGCCGCAGCCGGACGGTGGCCGGACGAGTTGCCGGATCAGTCGCTGTACGAAGTGCCGGACGAGGTGCCGGACGAAATGCCGTACGAAGTGCCGGACGTATTGCCGGATGAGACCGGCACGACAGTGGAGAGCGCACCATGAAACGCAGAGTCCTCGGCGGTACGGGTATGTCGGTGAGCGAATTCGCCCTCGGGACGATGATGCTCGGCGCGATGGGCAACACCGACCACGGCGAGTCCGTGGCGATGATCCACACCGCGCTGGACGCAGGCATCAACTTCGTCGACACCGCGGACGTCTATTCCGCGGGCGAGAGCGAGGAGATCGTCGGCAAGGCGCTGAAAGGGCGGCGTGACGAGGTCGTCCTCGCCACCAAATTCGGGCTGCCGATCGGATCGGACGACAACCGGCGGGGCGGATCGCGCAGGTGGATCACCCAGGCGGTGGAGGGGAGCCTGCGCCGTCTCGGCACCGACCGCATCGACCTCTACCAGATGCACCGCTGGGATCCGTTCACGGACCTCGACGAGACGCTTTCCGCGCTCTCGGACCTGATCCGGGCCGGGAAAGTACGGGCGATCGGCTCGTCGCTGTTCCACCCGGAGCAGACGGTCGAGGCGCAGTGGGCCGCCGAGCGCGGCCACCACCACCGCTTCCGGTCCGAGCAGCCGCCGTACAACGTCCTGCTGCGCGGCGTCGAGGCCACCACGCTGCCGACCGCCCAGCGATACGGCATGGGCGTCCTCACCTTCGGCCCGCTCGGATCCGGCTGGCTCTCCGGCCGCGCCGATCCCACCGCCGGTCACCGCAACGCGGGAGCTGCCACGCCCCTGTTCGACCAGGCGGAACCGGGGAACCGGGCCAAGGCGAAGGCCGTTGGAGAGCTCACCGAACTGGCCGCCGAAGCGGGGCTGAAACTCGCCCATCTGGCCACCGCGTTCGTGCTGACCCACCCGGCGGTCACCTCGGTCCTCCTCGGCCCGCGCACCCCCGCGCAGCTCACCGACCTGCTGGCCGGCGCCGACGTCGCACTCAGCGACGACGTACTGGACCGCATCGACGAGATCGTCCCGCCGGGGGTCAACCTCAACCAGAAGGACATCCTCTTCCTGCCCTCCACCCTCGGCGACAAGCACACCCGCCGCCGCCCCCGCTGACGCCGCCCCAGGACGAGTTGCCCCCGACGACGGGCTCGGTCCCCTCCAGGTGCGCGGGGACCAGCTTGGGGCTGTTTCCTCCAGGGACGACCGATGACCCCGGGGGCCCAGCGGCACACCGGGATGGGGTCCGTACGGGCAGTGACCTGTACGGGCCACGATCTTTCGGAGGGGGCCGCACCGGCACCGGGCTTGACATCGTGACGACGCGTTCGCGCGATCCTCGGGGGTAGACGACTGTCCTTGTGGCGACGGCAGTTGGGGGCGCGGATGAGCAGCGAGTACCGCCAGGACGGGGATGTGGACTGGGACGGTGAACGCCGTTGGTACGACCGCCTGTGGGTGCGTGTCGGGACGGCAGTGGCCTTCCTCGCGGTGATGTACGCCGCGCTGTGGTTCTGGCTGGGCTTCAACTTCGGCGGTTTCGCGGGAGGCTTGGGCGCCGCCACGGCGGGCTTGTGGCGGCAACGGACCTTCCGGCGACACCTCGCCCAGGAGGCCGGAATCCGGCCCCGGCAGATCCCGGTGATCGCCCGCCGCCTGCGCAAGGGACGCGTTCCCGCGGACCCGGCCGTACGGCACGCCATGACCGTCCTTCTGCGACGCCAACGCAAGGCGGCGCGCAGCGGCCTTCGGTGGCTGCCCTGGCTCGCCGGGTTCTATCTCGTCCTCGGCGCCATCTTCCTGATCGTGGGTACCACCGGCTTCGGTGTCTTCTGCCTGACGATCGGCGTCCTCCTCGCCGCCGCCCGGGCCGCCCACAGCCGCACAACCAGACGCCTCGACCGCGCCGAAGCCCGACTCATCCCTCCGCCGCCCCCTCCCGCCACCATGGCTCGCGGCTGACGGTGACACTCTCCGTCGTGCATGGTCGCCTTCAACGAGGTGCGTCGATCCGTCAGGGGTCGAGTGGGGAATTCTGGGATGCGGCCTCCGCTCGTCGGAGCTCTGGAGATTTGTCGGCGCCGCGTAATGCGGAGATTGGGAAGCGTTGTGCTCGAATTGCTAGATGTGGTCCTGGAAACAGTGTTTGCAGAAGAAGCTCCGGACGGCGTCGTGCCGGTTTTGGCTCAAGGTGAGAGTGATACACCCATATTGCTCTCAAACGGTACCGGCTACGATTTTTGGCGTTGGGACCCTCGCACCGGTGAAATGCTCTGGAGGTTTGCGGGTGAGGATCTGATATCGACGCTTGCGGTGGCCACCCCGACGAATGGTGATGCCGTCGTCGCGGTGGCCACGGATATCGGGGTGGTGCGGGTTGATGCTGCAAGTGGCAGGCCCGTGCCCGTTGGCGCGATGGCTGAGTTTGATGACACCGCTTGGGACGTCACCAGTGGGCCGCTGCCCGGTGGGCGAGCGTTCATCGCTGTTGCCGCGCAGTGTGAGCCGTTCATCCACTATTGGGACGCGACTACCGGCGAAGCGTTGAGCCCTCAACTGACGGGGCCGGATTATCCGCTGAAGACCATCACGTCACTGTCGCTCAAGGACGGCACGGTCCTCATCGCGGCGGAGGACGAGGCTGGAGTTGTGTATCGGTGGGTCGCCTCGACCGGCGAGCCATTCGGATCACATATTCATGGTTTCGGCGAATACAACATGAGGATGACCGCGCTGACGCATCCCGACGGCCGGGCTGTCCTGGCGTCACTCGACATGAATGGAAACTTGTCTCGGTATAACGGGGTGACTGGTGAGCCGCTGGGTCCTGCTTTGTCGATGGGCTCGGACGTCGGTGCCATCGCCGCGGGCTGTTTGAATGAGTCCGCGCTTCTGTTCGTGTCTTCCGGTGCGGGCCCTGTGCACATTCTCGATGCCTTCACGGGTGAAGCCGCCTATGCGCCGATCCCGGGTAACAACCCAGCGGTTCTCGAGTGTTCTGACGGCGCTATCCTGTTGGCTACGGTTCACGCATCCGACGACTATGCAACGGTGAGCCGATTGACTCATCCTTCCGGCTAGCTTGGCCACTGCGGGCGGCCCGCCGAAGTCGGCGGAACCGCCATCGGCCGGTGCTGGGCTTGGAGCCGCCCGGGAATGGATCTTCGCCCACCTGAGGCACCTGCGGTGAGCCGAGGAGGCTGCGCCGATCCGGTCGCGCGTCCGCTCGCCGGGCATCTTGCGGGTCCTCGTCCACGCCGCCGCCCGTGCGCTGTCGTCCGCTGGGCCCACGTGCGTCCCCAAGGTCCCACAGGCCGTCCAGTTCGCTTGCCTCCGGTGAGGCGCGTCCGGGCCGGCCTCTTCCTGTCTGCGGGGGCTTTCGGTTCGGAGGGGGTGGGTGCGGCGGGGTGGGATTGGATACGACCGGTGGTTCGTACCAGAGGGAGGGCGGGGGGTCGGGGGGAATCGCGGGGGAGTTGGGGTCGACGGGGGCGGCGGCGCGGGGTGTGCGGGTGGGGCGGGGGGAAATTTGCTGGTCACCTCGGTGTAATACCAGTGGTTTGCTTAGGTTATCGAGCTGTAATACCAGAGGGTTGACCACTGGTTGATACCAGATCTAGCTTGAGGCAACTCACCCCGCTACACATGGCTCAGAGGTGGACGAAACTCTCATGAACGTTACTTCTCATTCACACCGCCGACGCATGGCCGTTGCGGGGGTGGCTGTAGTTGGAGCCCTCATGCTGGCCTCGTGCTCGTCGGACACATCCGACGCGACCTCCGGCTCGACCGGCGGCTCCGGCGGCGGCAAGGCCAAGGACAAGCCGATCGTGGCGCTGCTGCTCCCGGAGAACGCGACCGCCCGGTACGAGGCGCGGGACAAGCCGACCTTCGAGAAGCAGCTCGCGGAGAGCTGCCCCAAGTGTCAGCTCCGCTACTACAACGCGGCCGGGGACGCGAGCAAGCAGCTCAGCCAGGCCGAGTCCGCGCTGACCGAAGGGGCCAGCGTGCTGGTGATCGACCCCGTCGACTCCAAGGCCGCCGGGGCCGTGGTCGCCAGCGCCCGCAGGCAGGGCGCGAAGGTCATGAGCTACGACCGCGTCATCTACAACGCGGCCGTGGACTACGGGGTGAAGTTCGACAACGTCCAGCAGGGCGCCGTCGGCATGCAGTCCCTGCTCGACAAGCTGAAGAAGGACGGCAAGACCTCCGGCAACGTCGTCATGATGAACGGCGACCCCGTCGACTCGGGCGCCAAGCCGGAGAAGGACGGCGCGCACAGCGTCATCGACAAGTCCGGCTTCACCGTCGCCGCCGAGTACGACACCAAGGGCTGGTCGGCGGCCAACGCGCAGAACCAGATGCAGCAGGCCATCACCAAGCTCGGCGCGTCCAAGATCGCCGGTGTCTACGCGGGCAACGACGGCATGGCCACCGGTGTCGTCGCCGCGCTGAAGAGCGCGGGCATCAAGCCGATGCCGCCCGTCACGGGCCTCGACACGCAGCTCGACGCCATCCAGAACATGGTCGCGGGCGACCTGTACGAGAGCACGTACCTGCCGGTCGAGACCGAGGCGCGGATCGGCGCCAAGGCCGCCGCCGCCCTCGCCACCGGGCAGAAGCCCTCCGGCGAACTGCTCAACGGCACCATCGACGACGGTGCGGGCAAGGTGCCCGCCTACCTGCTCGAATCCATCGCCGTGACGATGGAGAACATGAAGGAAATCCTGCTCGACAGCGGCTATCTGACCGTCGATCAGATCTGCACGGCCAACTACAAGAAGGCGTGCGTCGAGGCGGGACTCATCAAGTGACCTCCTTCTCCACCGGCGATGCCGCCCAGGTCGTCGCAGTCGACCTGGGCGGCACCACCGCCCGCGCGGCGCTCGTCGACCGCGGCGGAACCGTGACCGCCAGGCTCAAGGAGCCCGTCCGGCACGACGCGGCGCACGAGCAGGTCGCCGATCTCATGACGCGGATCGCGGCCGGTACGGACGCCGTCTCGGCGGTCGTCGGACTGCCGGGACGGGTGGACCACGTCGAGGGCCGTCTGCACGTGGCGCGCAATCTGCCGTCCACCGACCTCGGCCGCCTGTCGGCCGCGTACCTCTCCGAGGCCACCGGACTCGCCGTCGAGCTGGCCGGTGACGCCGAGTTGGCCGCGATCGGCGAGGCGTACTTCGGCGCCGGGTCCACCGCGGGGACGACGGCCTATCTGACCCTCTCGACGGGGATCGGCGCGGCGGTGGTGAGCGACGGCCGCGTGCTGTCCGGACGCGTGTCGGGGTTCCAGATCGGATTCCTGCACCTGCTCGGCGCCGGGCGCCCCATGATCGAGGACCTCGGCTCGGGACAGCGCGTACGCGAGGCCGGGCGTGAACTGGGCAGGGACGTCGACTACCGCGCCCTGACCGACCTCGCCTCAAGCGACGGCGCCCCCGGCGCCGACCCCGTACCGACCGCGCCCCACCCCCGCGCCCTGGCCGCCGCCGCCCTCACCGACATCGCCGACGCGGCGGCCGCCGCCGCGATCCTCCTGTGCCACGTCGTCTCACCCGACGTACTGGTCGTCGGCGGCGGCCTCGCCCGCGCGGCCGGCGCCCAGCTCCTCGACGAGCTCGACCGCCGCATCGGCGACACCGCGCGCTCGCACGTCTCCTGGGACGTCGACGTACGCGCCGCCGTGTGCGGCGACGACGCCGGTCTCGTCGGCGCCGGCGCGTGGCACCTCGCCCAACCGATCGCGGTCGCCACCGCGGCGGACCGACTCGGCATGAAAGGAGACCGCCGATGACAACGACCGTTGACAGGGCGGCCGACCGGGCGGGAGAACGCCCGCCGCCCGTGCTGGAACTCGAACACATCAGCAAGAGCTTCGGCGCCGTTCAGGCGCTCAGCGACGTCAGCATGACCGTCGCCGCGGGAGAGGTCGTCGCGCTCGTCGGCGACAACGGCGCGGGCAAGTCCACCCTGATCAAGACGATCGCCGGTACGCACCCCCGCGACGGCGGCACCATGGCGGTGAACGGCGAGCCGGTCTCCCCGCGCAAGCCCACGGACTCCACCCGCCTCGGCATCGCGACGGTGTACCAGGACCTCGCGCTGTGCGACAACCTCGACATCGTCGCCAACCTCTTCCTCGGCCGCGAGAAGCACCACGGCGGCTTCCTGAGCGCGCTCGACATGGAAGAGGTCGCCGTCGGGCTGCTCAAGCGGCTCTCGGTCAAGATCAAGGACCTGCGCGCGCCCGTCTCCTCGCTCTCCGGCGGGCAGCGCCAGTCGGTGGCCATCGCGCGGTCCCTGCTCGGCGACCCGCGGCTGGTCATCCTGGACGAGCCCACCGCGGCGCTCGGCGTCGAGCAGACCGCCGAAGTGCTCGAACTCATCGAGCGGCTGCGGAGCGAGGGGCACGCCGTCCTCATGGTGAGCCACAACCTGGCCGACGTCTTCGACGTGGCGGACCGCATCGTCTGCCTGCGGCTCGGGCGCAGCGTCACCGAGTTCCCCGTCGAGGGGACCACAGAAGAACAGGTCGTCGCCGCCATCACCGGCGTCGCCGACAGCAGTGCCCAAAAGCGCCGGACGCTGCGCCGCGACCGGGCTCAGGAAGGATGACCGTGACCACCAACACCGCAACCGCCCCCGCCGGGCAGAGCGTGCTGCCGCCAGGACCGCCGGCGCAGGAGAACTGGGTGCGCGAGCGCGTCCAGCGCCTGCGTACCGGCGACTTCGGGGCGCTGCCCGTCATCCTCGGCCTCGTCGTCATCTCGCTGGTCTTCCAGATCGCCAACCAGCGGTTCCTCTCGCCGCAGAACCTCTCCAACCTGAGCCTGCAGATCGCCTCGACCGGCGTCATCGCGCTCGGCATCGTGTTCGTCCTGATCATCGGCGAGATCGACCTGTCCGCCGGATCGGTGAGCGGGATCACCTCCGCCTCCATGGTGGTGCTGAGCATCAACCAGGGCTGGCCGCCGGTCCTCGCGATCGTCCTGGCCGTCGTGTTCGGCGCCGCGATCGGCCTGTTCCACGGCTTCATCTTCACCAAGCTCGGCGTTCCGTCGTTCGTGCTGACCCTGGGCGGCCTGCTCGCCTGGCAGGGCGGCCAACTCCTCGTCCTGGGCAACCAGGGCACGATCAACATCCCCTACGACGGCACCATCGCCTCGCTCGCCAACACCACGCTCCCCGCGTGGATCGGATACGTGATCGCCGCTGTCTACGCGGGCGCGGCCTTCGGCGGGACGGTCCTCACCGCCAGACGGCGACGCGAACGCGGCCTGACCGTACGGCCGCTCACCGGGGGCCTGGTGCGCGCCGGAGTGATCACAGTCCTGATCGTCGCGGCGACGACCGTCTTCGCGCGGTGGCACGGCATACCCCTGTCGCTGATCATCTTCGTCGGACTCGTGGTCCTGGTCGACCTGCTGCTGCGCGGCACGACCTTCGGCCGCAAGCTGTTCGCCGTCGGCGGCAACGCCGAGGCGGCCCGGCGCGCGGGCATCCAGGTCGGCACCGTCAAGGTCATCGCCTTCACGATCGCCTCGTCGCTCGCCGCCTTCGGCGGTGTGCTCGCGGCCTCACGCCTGTTCGCGGTCAACCAGGCCAGCGGCGGCAGCGACATCCTGCTCAACGCGATCGCCGCCGCGGTCATCGGCGGCACCAGCCTGTTCGGCGGACGCGGCACCGCGTACTCCGCACTGCTCGGCATGCTCGTCATCGGAGCGGTGTCCAACGGCATGGATCTGCTGAACCAGACCTCCGCCGTCAAGTACGTGATCACCGGCGCCGTACTCGTGGCCGCCGTGGTGATCGATTCCCTGGCACGACGAGGAAGGGCGGCCAGCGGCCGATGAGTGTCAACGCGTTTCTGCGCCAGGGGTTCATCCCCTTCGACGAGGGCGTGCTGAGCCAGACCAGCCGGCTCACCGAGGTCGCACCGGTGCTGCGCGAGCGGGCGCTCGCCGCGGCGGGTGCGGTCGGCCGCCCCGACCAGGCCACGTTCATCGGCATCGGCGCGAGCCTCGCGGCGCTCGCCGCACCGGTCGCCCACCTGTCGGCGCGCGGCATCCCCAGCGTCCGGCTCAACGCGGCGCAGGCGGGGCCGTTCGACGAGACCACCACGCTCGTCGCGCTGTCCCAGTCGGGCCGCAGCCGCGAGACGGTCGACGTGATGCGCGCGGCCACCGGCCGCAAGCTCGCGGTCGTCAACGTCACCGACTCGCCGATGGCCGCCGCCGCCGACTCGGTGCTGACCCTCGGCGACCTGCCCGACAGCCTCGCCTCGACGATCGGGTTCACCGCCTCGGCGATGGCCGTCTCCATGCTCGCCGAGACCTGGACCGACGGCGAACCGTCGCCGACGTGGCTCAGCCTGGGGGAGCGGCTCGCCGGGTTCCTCGACGCGACCTCCGCGCAGGCCGAGGAGATCGCGGACCGGCTGTCGGCCGCGTCGATCATCGACCTGGTGGCGCCCGCGGACCAGTACGGGGTCGCCGAGAGCGGCGCGCTGCTGCTGCGCGAGGTGACGCGGGTCCCCGCGGCGTCGTTCGAGACGCGGCAGTACCTGCACGGGCTGATGGAGTCCACCCACCCCTCGACGCTGCACATCGTTCTCGACGGTCCCGACGACGGGCAGATCCTCCGCGCCCTCGGCTCGCTCGGCCGTCAGATCGTCGAACTGCGGACGGGCGCCCCCGTCGTCCACGGCGAGCGGACCCTGGTCGTGCCGGTCGAGGCGCACAACCCCCTGGAGATACCGGTGTTCGTGGCGGCGCTGCTGCAACAGGTGGCGCTGCGCTCGGCGCGGGCGCGGGGGATCGATCCGGACGAGTTCCTCTTCCTCGACACCGGAACCAAACTCGACGACGGCGAATAGCCCGGCCGGGCGGCCGTACGAGGGCGGTACGGCCGCCTTCGCACCGTGCGACACGGGCTGCTGATTACGTTCATTCCCACCAACTCCACGAGACACAATCGGGGTCATGTCTACTTCGCCAGCACTGCACCGCAAGGTGGCGCAGCACCTCAGGGAACGCATCGAATCGGGTGTGATCGAGCCCGGTTCGAGACTGCCTTCCGAGCGGGTTCTCGCTGAGCAGTTCGACGTCAGCCGGGTCACCGTCCGTCAGGCACTGAAGGATCTGGAGGCGGCCGGCCTGGTCACCGTCGTCATGGGCGCCCGGTGGGTGCGCGGGCAGACGCCCGCGCCGGCCCCGGCCCGGCCCGCGGACCAGGACGAGGCGGAGTCGATCGAGGAGGGCGCCACCGGGCTGGTGAGCTTCTCCGACCTCGCGGAGGCGAACGGCCTGACCTCCAGCTCGAAAGTGCTGAAGTGCCTGACCCGCGCCAGCTCGCTCGACGAGGCGGACCTGCTGGGCGTCGCCCCGGGCGCACCCATCGTCGACCTGGTCCGGCTGCGGTATCTCGACGGCATCCCGACCCTGATCGACTTCTCGCTCATCCCTGAGCAGTTGGCGCCGGGCCTCGGCGACCACGATTTCACCACCGCTTCCCTGTACTCCACGCTCTCCGACGAGTACGGCCTGCACGCGGTCAGAGCCGACTGCGTCATCGAGGCGCGCGGGGCCACCGCCGACATCGCAGAGAACCTCGGCCTTGCTCCGGGCGACCCCGTCCTGGGGATCGTCCAGACCACGTTCGACGAGAACCGCCGGGTCGTGCAGTGGTGCCGCAGCGTCTACCGCGGTGACCGATACCGCTTCCGCGCCGCCCTCCAGGGCCAGGCCGGCCGCGCGCACCGCCATCAATCCGCCGCAGAGCCGACCGGCCGCGGCCCAGCCCCCCATATAGCGAGGTTGTATCCATGAGAATTTCCGCACGCGGCGCCGTCGTCGCCGGCGCCTGGGTGAAGGGCGACGTCGAGGTCGACGGCGGACGGCTGGTACGCACCGGCCTGCCCTCGACCGGCACGGGGTACGTCCTGCCCGGCCTGGTCGACCTCCAGGTCAACGGTTACGGCGGGGTCGACTTCAACGCGGCCACGGCCGAGGAGTTCGAGCGGGCGCTCGCCGCCCTCACCCGCGACGGCGTCTTCCACGTACAGCCCACCGTCATCACCGACTCCGAGGAGAACGTGGTCCGGCAGCTCGGCGTGCTGGACAAGCTCCAGGCGTCCTCGCCTCCCGGCGCGAAGGTCGTCGGCGTGCACGCCGAGGGCCCGTTCCTGTCGCCGCACCACCGGGGCGTGCACCGGCCCGAGTACCTCCGCGACCCCGACATCGGCATCGTGCGACGCTTCCTCGACGCCGGGCCGCTGCGTACGATCACCGTCGCCCCCGAACTGCCGGGCGCGGCGGAGCTGATCGCCTGGGCCGCGGGCCAGGGGGTCATCGTGCAGGCCGGGCACTCGGGCGCCGACGCGGCGACCGCGTACGCCGGTTTCGACGCGGGCGCCCGCGCGGTCACGCACCTGTTCAACGGGATGATCGCGTTCAGCCACCGCGCGCCCGGCATCGCGGGCGCCACGCTCAACCGGGAGGAGGTCGCCATCCAGCTCATCGCCGACGACATCCATCTGGCGCGGGAGACCTCGCTGTTCGCGCTCAAGGCCGCCGAGCACCGCATCATGCTCGTCACCGACGCCGCGTCGCCCGCGGGGGCCGGTGACGGTGTCTTCACCGTGGGCGGTTTCACCGTCGAGGTCACCGACGGGGTGCCGCGCCTGCCCGACGGCACCCTCGCCGGCAGTACGGTGACGCTGCTCCAGCAGGTACGCAAGCTGGTCGAGCACGACTGGCCGGTCGACCGGGCGGTGAACCTGGCCAGCCGCGCGCCCGCCCGCTTCTACGGGCTCACCGGCGCGGGGGAACTCACCCTCGGCGGCCCGGCCGACCTGATCGTCACCGACGAGGACGTCGCCGTCGAGCGCGTCCTGGTCGCAGGAGAGGAGTTCGCGGCGTGAACATCCTTCCTCGCGGCCTGATCGTCTCGCTCACCCCGTCGCCCCAGTCGCCCTGGCAGAACATCGACGATGTCGTCCGGCTCGCCGCCGCCGCTCAGGCCGGTGGCGCCGTCGCCGTGAAAATGGACGGCCCGGACGCCGTACGCGCGGTGAAGCGCGCGCTCCCCGGCTTCCCCGTGCTCGCCGTGAGCATCGACGGCTCGCACGGCGGGGTCGTCCGCATCACGCCGACGCTCGACCACGCCGCCGCCCTGGTGGACGCCGGGGCCGACGTCGTGGAACTGGAAGCGGACGCGGCGGCGCGCCGACACGACGGCCAGGACCTGGCCGAACTCGTCGCGTCCTTCGTCGCGCTGGGCAAGCCGGTCAAGGCGGGCGTGCCGGGGATCGACGACGCACGCACCGCCGTGGAGGCGGGCGCCGCGATCGTCAGTTCGTCCACGATGGGCTACCCCGCCAAGGCGAACTCCGGGCCCCTGCCCGACCTGGGACTTGTGGCCACCCTCGTCGCCGGCGCCGGGGTGCCGGTCGTCGCCGAGCGCGGCTACTCCACGCCGGACGACGTACGCGCGGCCCTGGCCGCGGGCGCGCACGCCGTCGTGGTCGGCTCGGCCATCGTCGACCCCGTCTGGCTGACCGCCCGCTTCGCGGGCGTGGCCTAGGGCCCGTCCGGCCCCACGCTCCTCGCCTTCGCGGTCCGAACGCCCAAGCCGACCAGCCCCGTTGCCGCCGGGTGACGGCGTCTCCTGTCGAGGCGGGCGGGGCGTCGCACGGCGGGTACGGCGCCTCGGACCGAATCCGCGCGGGGCTGGCAGAATCGGGGTGTGAGCGCCGAGCGGAGGATGCGGGACCCTGGCGGGGCGGTTGTCGTGACGGGAAGCTCGGGCCGGGTCGGATCGGCCCTGGCCGCGGCCTTCGACGCGGCGGGCCGGGAGGTCCGCGGCGTGGA
Organism: Streptomyces sp. NPDC088910; assembly: GCF_044749865.1. Taxonomy (NCBI): domain Bacteria; kingdom Bacillati; phylum Actinomycetota; class Actinomycetes; order Kitasatosporales; family Streptomycetaceae; genus Streptomyces; species Streptomyces sp. NPDC088910. The sequence goes on along the minus strand of NZ_JBIVIV010000006.1, from coordinate 362,647 downwards.
CAGGGTGGCCGGCCGCTGGACGAGCGTCGTCGCCGACCTGCGGGACCCGCGCGAGCGGCGGGCGGCGCTGCGGTCGGCCGACGTCCTGGTCCACACCGCCGCGCTGCACGCCCCGCACGTCGGGCGCGTGGCCGATGAGGAGTTCCGCGCCGTGAACGTCGGCATGACCGCGGAACTCCTCGACGACGCCGCGCGCCTCGGTGTCCGGCGCGTTCTCTACATCAGCAGTACCAGCGTCTACGGCCACGCCCTGGTGCCCGCCGACCGCGCCGTCTGGGTGGACGAGCACCTCACGCCGCTTCCCCGGGACATCTACGACGAGACCAAGCTGGCCGCGGAACGCCTGGTCGCCGCCTGCGGCGTCTCCGCGGTCACGCTGCGCATCGCGCGGTGCTTTCCGGAGCCGCTGCCCGTACGCGCCCGCCATCTGCTCCACCGGGCGGTCGACGTGGCCGACGTCGCGGCGGCGGGGGTCCTGGCCGTGACGCGCCCTGAGGTGACCGGCACGTTCAACGTCTCCGGGCCGCACGTATTCCAGCGTGAGGACTGCGTCGCTCTCCACCGCGACGCGGACGCGGTCCTCGCCGGTCGGGCTCCTGACGTGGTCGAGGCGTTCCGCGACCAGGGGTGGCCGGTGCCGGATCGTCTGGACCGCGTGTACGACTCCACCGCGGCAACGAACGCCTTCGGCTACCGCCCTGTTCGCGGCGTCCGGGAACTCTTGCGGAACGCCCGCGCGGTCTGACGGCACGCTGTCCGATCGACGGCATGCGGATCGTGGCGGATGTGACGCGGGCCGAAGCGGACGCGACGACCTCGGCGACGCTGACCCCTGATCGAGGTCCGGTCCCGCGGACGGCGGCTCCCGGGCGGGTTCGCGCATTACCCTGGCGGCTGTCCGACAGTGGGATTCGCAGACTTCACCTTATCGGGGGACCGCGTGGCAGTTCACCAACAGCCCACCGGGGCAACGGACTTGGCCGAGCTGCGGCGGCGGGCCGTCGCGGCGCCACGGCGGGAGGAGGGGCTGGTCGTCTGCGAGAACCTGGTGCGGATCTACCAGACCGAGGGCGTCGAGGTGCAGGCGCTCCAGGGCCTCGATCTCGCCGTGGCCCAGGGCGAGATGATCGCGGTGGTCGGGGCGTCCGGCTCCGGGAAATCCACCCTGCTGGGCATACTCTCCGGCCAGGACGTGCCCACCGCGGGCGCCGCCACGGTCGCCGGACACGACCTGCTGACGATGAAGCGCCGCGAGCGGCTCACCTACCGGCGGGGCACCGTGGGCTTCGTCTGGCAGCAGACCTCGCGCAATCTGCTGCCCTACCTCTCGGCGGCCGAGAACGTCATGCTTCCGATGACGTACACCGGGATCAAGCGCTCCCAACGCCGGGCGCGGGCCGAGGAATTGCTCGACCTGCTGTCCGTCGGACACTGCCGGGACCGTACGCCCGACACGCTCTCCGGCGGCGAGCAGCAGCGGGTCGCCGTCGCCGTGGCCAACGCCAACGAGCCGCAGGTGCTGTTCGCCGACGAACCCACCGGCGAACTCGACACCGCCACCAGCGACGAGGTGTTCGCGGCGCTGCGCCGGGCCAACGAGGACCTGGGCGTCACCGTGATCGTGGTGACCCACGACGCCCTGGTGTCCGAGCAGGTCCAGCGCACGGTGCGGATCCGCAACGGCCGCACCTCGACCGAGGTGCTGCGCCGGGTCACCACCGGCGAGGACGGCGTCGAGGTGCTCACCGCCGAGGAGTTCGCGGTATTGGACGCCAGCGGGCGGCTGCAACTGCCCGGCCAGTTCACCGAGCGCCTGCACATGCGCAAACGGGTGCGGCTGGCCCTGGAGACCGACCACATCGGCGTATGGCCGGACGAGGCCGCGCGGCGGGCGAAGTCCGCGGCGGAGAGCGCCGCGGGCGCAGGAGACACGGAGGGCGACACGGAGTCCACCGAGAGCGCCCCGTAAGCCCTGCGCTCGACGGCCGCACCCTGAGCCGCGGCCGTTCACGTGAGCCGCAGCACGGCCCCCAGTCGCCGCCGACGCGCGAGGACGGTCTCGGCCGCGGCGGCGACCAGGATCAGCGCGGTCACGGCGACGACGAGGGCGAGCGTCAGCGAGTAGTCGGTGCGCAGGGCCGGTTGGGCCGGGCCGCCGGTGAACTGCCGCAGGTCCAACGCCGGTGCCATGAGCCGCGGTTCGAGCAGCCCGAGCAGCGTGCCGCCCACCGCGGAGGCGACCGCCAGCGGCAGCAGTTGCAGGAAGTGCAGCGCCCCGGCCTCCTTGCCGCCGAGCCCGAGCGTGCGCAGGAACGAGGCGGTGCGACCGCGCTCGTGCGCGGTGAGGGTCAGTTCCAGGGCGAGCGTGAGCAGGCCGGCCAGCGCGGCCAGGATCGACGTGACGGCGTAGGCCGTGTCGAGTCCCCGCGTCAGCCCGTCCGCGCGCAGGGCGCTCAGCGTTTCGGAGCGGACGCGGATCCGGGCCAGCGGCCCGAGCGTCTGGGCCGCCGCCGACCGCAGCGCGGCGGGCGTGGCGGGGGCGGTCCCGTCGGGAGCGCCGCCCTTGAGCAGCATGACGGTGCTCCCCGAGGACTGCTCGGGCATCAGGTGCTCGGCGCCCGCCGTGGTGATCAGCAGCGGCGTCCCGGCGGGGATCCGCGCCGTGACCGGCCCGAGGAGAGGGTCGTGCAGGTCCGCGCCGGTGAGGGTGCCGACCGGCGTGAGAACCAGGTCCACCGGGCGCCGACCGAGGATCGAGACACTGGAGGTGAAGCCGCCGGTGCGCTCGCGCGCCCGCAGGTCGGGCGAGAGGAAGGACGGCAGCGGGACGCGCGCGTCGATCCGGGTTCCCGCCGGGGTGGCCAGCCCGGACAGCAGGGCGGTGGCCAGCGGCGACTTCGGTGCGACGGCGGCCAGTTGCCGGGGGTCCACGGTGATCACGGCGACCTGCGTGATCAGCGCGCCGTCGACCTGTCCCACCAGGTCGAGGGTGTGCAGATGCTGGACGACGGTCCGTATGCCCTTGCCTGCGCCGGTCCCCGGCGTGGCGGTCCCGGTCGTGGCCCCGTTCGCGGTCCCGGCCACGATCGCGCTCGCGTCCGCGCCGGTGGTCCAGTCCGCGCCCGCGGCCAGGCCGTCGCCGATCGTGCGCTGTACGAGTCCGCCGAACACGGCCGTCCCCAACGTCAGGACCAGGACGAACAGCGCCAGCCCGGTCGCCGGGGCGTCGTGGGCGGCCCGTGCCGCCCCGATGAAGCCCACCGCTCCCCGGGCGCGCCGGGTCCGCCGCAGCACCACGCGCAGCGCGAGCGGGGAGATCCGCAGCAGGAGCAGCACGACGGCCAGCGCCACCAGCACCGGCACCGCGCCCAGAATCCCGTCGGGCCCCTGCGAACGCAGCGCGACCACGCCCGCCGCCGTCGCGAGCAGCACCGTCAGCTCCAGGACCACGCGGCGGCCGGTGACAGCGCGGCGGCGCGAGCGCCGCGGTCGGCCGGGCCTGCGCGGCTCGCGGACCGCGAGCCACGTCATCAGCGGCACCGTCACCATCACGACCGCGGCGGCGAGCGCGGCGGGCACCGGCTGCGGCGATCCGGACGTGCCGCCGGGAGCCAGGGCCCGCCCGGCCGCCCAGCCGAGCGCAGCGCCGATCAGCACCACCGGCCAGGCCACGGCGCAGCGCAGCAGCACCAGCCGCGCGGTGGACGCGCCCCGAGCGCGCTGCAACCGCAGGTGCGCCCGCCGTCGGCGCAGCAACAGCCGTACGGCGACGGCCACGGTCGCCAGCGCGACGGCGGCCAGCGCGTCGACGGCGTACATCGCCAGCGCCCTGGCCTGATGGTCCTGAGCGGTGAACTCGGCGAGCAGCGGCGTCAGGAAGTCGGTCACCAGCAGGGACCCGGTGGCCTGACCGCGTACGTGGCAGCTGATGTCGCCGGAGATCCAGTCGGTTCCCTGGCACAGGACGGCACTCAGGTCCGCGCCGTAGTGCGACAGCGGCCCGGCCAGCGCGCGGGCCTGGTCGAGCGCCGCTCCCGACAGGTCGGCCCGCAACTGCCAGGTCACCCGGGGCCCGACGACCCCGGCCCCTGCGAGAAGGTCGGCGGCGTCGAGGCCGACGAGGCCGCTGACGGCGAGCACCGTGCCGGCGGAGCGCTCCGCCGGGTAGCGCGTCGGCTGGTCCAACGACGCCCGCCCGGCCCAGAAGCCGTCGGCCGCGGCCGTGGTGCGGTAGACGCCGCTGACCAGCAGGTCGACCTGGGGCGGCGCGTTCCCCACCGCGGGCGTCCTGGCGAATTCCAGCGTCAGTCGGCTCCCGGCCGTGACGCCCAGGGCCCGCGCCGTGGCCTGCGACAACCCGATCTGGGGCGCGGTGCCCAGCGGTGTGCGGTCGGCCGGGGCGCGGCCGCTGACGTAGCGCAGATGGGCCCGCGCGGACGGCAGGTAGCTGAGCGCCAGCTTGGTAGCGGTGTTCGCGGGGCCGGGAGGCGGCGGTGCGACCAGGGACGCCGGGTTGTAGTCGTAACCGCCGCCGACGGAGGTCAGGCGGCGCGCGCCGGTGCCGCTGAGCTGCTCGGTGAAGGTGCTTCCCGCGCCCAGCAGGGTGGCCATGTCCACCGCGGGCGGGTCGGTGTCGAAGACCTCCGGAGTGGCGCTGACGCTGATCAGCGGCGCCTCGGCCTGCGCCGCCGCGACGCGCTGCCGCAGCGCCCGGTCCTCCTGGCGGCCCACGACGGCCGGGGCCCAGGCGCACAGCGCCGTCAACACGATCACCATGACCGTCAGGCAGACCAGCAACGGGAGGTCGCCGCGGGTCTCCTGACGTATCAGGCGCAGTGTCACCGAGGCGCCCGTACCGCCCGGCCACCTCACCGCCGTGTCCGCTCCCGCCGATCCCGTCTCTGTCGTACCCGTTGCCCCAAGTCCCTTTCCGGTCATGCCCGTTCGTTCGGCTCGCGTCTCCGCCCCGTCCGTTGCCCCACGTCCGCTGTCCGCCGCGCCCGTTCCCTCGGCTGGTGTCCGCCGCCCCGCGCGGTCGCGTCCGGTCCGGCTCATCGGTCCTCACCCGCTCGCAGCACGCGTACGAGGTCCACCCGGGCCAGCAGCCGGGCGAGCGCCAGCACGATCGCGCTGATGGCCACAGCGGTCGCCACCGCCGTCAGCGTCACGGTGCCCCACGGAGTGACGTTCGGCAGCGGGGGATACGGGGCGTGGCCGCTGTCGTCCACGGTGACCAGCGGCAGCACCGCCGAGGCCAGGGCCATGCCCATCAGCGCGCCCGGCACCACCGCGAACAGCGCCAGACTCAGCTGCTCGGCGCCCAACAGCGCGTACAGGCCCGTGGACCGGACGCCGATCGCCCGCAGCAGCGCGAATTCCTTGCGGCGCTGCCGGGTGGAGACCACCGCGTGCACGGTGAAGGCGATGACCGCGAAAGCGGGGGCCAGGTAGCGGACGAGTTCCAGCACCCGGCGCAGCCCGGCGCGGAACGGGTCGTCGCGCAGTGCCGCCGCGGTCCGTTCCGCTGTCGTGACCCGGCCCAGCGCGGGCCGCGCCTCGGCGGCAGCGGCCGTACGCGCGCTGTCGGTGCTGCTGATCCACCAGAACGCGGGATCCTCCTGGTCGACTCCGGCCACGGTCATCGCGGCGGCGAGCTGGCGCTGATCGGCGATCAGATGCCCCTGCCCGCGGCCCAGTCCCGGCAGCGAGTCGACCAGGCCCACGATCGTCGCGGTGATCCGGCCGCCGCCCAGATCCAGTGTGGTGGTGCTGCCCACGCTCAGGCGCGTGTCGCGCAGGGCCGCGGCGTCGGCGCGTACCGGGAGCGGCGCAGGACGGCCGGCCGGGCCCGCCACGAGGCGCACCTGGCTGCCGGGCCGGGTCTCGTAGTCGCTGTCGGCCAGGCCGCCGAAGGCGTCTCCGGTCGCGGTCGAGGCCCTGACGCCGGTGCTGACGGTGGTCCTGAGCACCTCGGAGCGGCCCGGGGTGATCGCGCACACCCCGGGAGTGCCCGGACTGTAGTCGCCCGCCGGTTTGCCTTCGCAGGCCCCGGCGGTGGCGTCGGAGGCGTGGGTCGTACCGTCGGCCCAGACCTGGCCGCCGGGAAGGCCGGTGACCCACGTGTCCGCGCTGTCCCGCGCGCCGACCCGGATCAGCTCCAGGTCGAGCCGCGCGGGCCGCGCGTTCGGCTGCGGCAGGACGTTCACGGCGGTCACCGTCAGCGGATACGCCCGCGGGTGGCCGTCGCTCAGCGCCACGTCGAGGGGGACCACGACGGTGTGCCGGGCGCCGTCGGCGGCGGGCAGGCGGGTCGCCAGCGTACTGACGAGGCCGGACGCGTCCTGCACGGTCAACTCCAGATTCGGCGCCGCGCGGCTGCCGTCGCTGCGCAGCCGCTCGTCCAGCAGCAGCGCGGTCGGACGGCCGGGGAGCGGCACCCCGAAGACGACCGGTGACGGGGTGGGGGGAGCGGGCCCGCCGACCGTGCCGACCAGGCCCTCGGTGGCGTCGCCCGGCAGGTTCACCGTCGACTGCGTCACCGGGGTCACGGCGGTCACCGCGGGCAGCGCGCGATAGGCGGCGCCCAGTACGGACGAGGGGTAGCCGCCGTCCGCCGACGGCTGGACGCGTACGTCCGCGCCGACGGTGAACGCGGCCTGCTCGGACGCCAGTCCGCCCAGGCAGGCCAGCGCGGTGGTCGCGAAGGCGCTCACGGACACGGCCAGGCACATCAGGACGACCGGTCCCGCGTTGCGCGCGGCCCGGCGGCTCAACTGCCAGCCCGCCAGCGCGAGGGCCAGGCCCCGGCTGCGACGGCCGAACGCGTCCAGGAGCAGGGAGGTCAGCGGCAGCAGGCGCAGCAGCAGGAGGGCGGCGGCCCCGGCCACCAGGGCGGGCACCAGGACCAGCACCGGGTCCGCGCCCGCGCCGCCCGTGCCGACGTCGGCGATCAGCGAATGGTGCCGCCGCAGCTCCAGATAGCCCAGGGCCGCGACGGCCAGCAGCGCCAGGTCGGCGCCCAGCCGCTGGGCGGCGGCGCGTACACCGCGGGCCGGCCGGGACCGCGTCGAGCGCAGGACGGGCAGCAGCACCGCCGCCGCGTGCACCAGCAGGGTCAGGCCAACCGCCGCCCACGCGGCGGTTCCCCGGCTGCCCGGGCGCAGCAGCCCGGCCAGAAACGGCGCGACGGCCGCGGCCGGAACGCCGGTGACCGCCCACTCGGCCGCCGCCGCGCGCAGCAGTCGCGGGGTGCCCGCGCCCCTGGCCTGCTGGAGTGCCAGTTCGTCGCGCCGGTGCTCGGTGAGCTGGCGGGCGGCCAGTACCAGGGTGGCCAGGGCGAGGACCGCCAGCAGCACGCTCGGCAGGTACAGCGAGGACCGGGCCGCCACCATCGGCACCGCCAGGCCGTCGATCGCGCCCGGCAGCCCCGAGGCCACCGTCAGGTCGTCCAGAGCGGGCTGCCGTCCGCCGAACACCGACACGCGGCTCGCGCTGCCGGAGAAGGCGCGCATCCGGTCGTGCAGTCCGGGGAGGCTGTCGGCGTCGATCCGGGCGAAGTCCGGCTGCATACTCCAGTGGGCCGTCAGATGGCTGTTCAGGACGACGCTCCCGTTGAGAGCCGACGCCGAGACCACGAGCAGGTCCTGGCTGGCGGTCTCGTCCGCCGTCACGTCGCCGGCCATCGCGGGCCAGAATCCGACGGGGCCGGTCGGCCGGAAGACGCCGGTGATCCGCAGCGTCATGGAGTGCCTGAAGCCGTCGCGCACCTGGAGCCGGGAACCGGCGGTGACTCCCAGCCGCCTGGCCAGCGCGTCCGGCAGCGCCGCGTCGACCGGGGCGGTGGACCCGGCGGCGATCCGTACGTCGGGCAGCGAGGTGAAGGCGTCCGCCGTCGCGTCCGCTGTGCCGGCCGGCCACCGTCCGGCGACCAACTGCCCGAATCTGCCCGCGTTTTGGACGGCGACCGGGTGCAATCCGGTTCCCCCGGGGCCGCGCGGCGGGCCCGTGACCCCGTCGATCCCCGTCACCGAGACCGGTGAAGAACCCAGCAGCCCCACATAGGTGTGCTGCGGCACCCCGGCGAACGTCCGGTCGGCGGCGGCCCGTACATCCCGGTCGGCGACGGCCATGCCTCCGGCGCGGAAGGGCGCGTTGACGGTCACCTGCGCGTCGAGGTCGGCGGCCAACCGCCGTACGGCGCCCGCCTGTACCGAACTCCCGGCCAGCGCCGCCAGTGCGGCGAGCGCCGTCGCGCACAGCAGGACGGTCACGGCGACGGCGGCCAGCACCAGCCCGTGCTGCGTGGCCTGCCGTACCACTGTGGGGAGCCGCCGTCGGGCCGGTCCCGGGACTCCCGGGCGTCGTCGCGGCGACGACGTGAAGGCCGTGGCGACCACATGAACCCCCGCGTTATCGAACATGTGACGGTGACGGCGCGTCACAGTCCTACCAGGGCATCCCCCAACGGGGCAAGCAGAGGCCCGGCGCGGGCCTGTGGGGAGGAGGCCCGGCGCGGGCCTGTGGGGAGGCCCGGCGCGGGGCCTACGGGGAGGCCGAATCCCGGCCCGGCGGCGCGGGCGGGGCCGCGCGCGTACCCGATGGGCCGACCCCGCACCTGTCACGGGCGCGCCCTCACTCGGGCGGCTCACCGCTGCCACCGGGGTGGCGCACAGGGCCGGGCGCGGAGGGAGGCAGCCCCGGCTCCGGAGCCCGCTGTCGCCCCGTCACCACCGCCGCCCCTGGCCCGAGTACCGGCGGATCCAGGTTTGTTGACCGTGGTGGCCCACAGCGAGAACCCTTCTGCCGCATTTCGGACCTGGCGCGTTGCAGGCCCCCTCGGCGCATGGTGCTTTATGCGTAGCTTAAGCCTCATATCGGACTTGCTCGCTGCCGTCGCCGTCACCGTACGGCGCGGTCATCGAGGTTCCGTTCAGGGCTGAGTCGTCCCCGCTCTGCGCCGTCCCGCCCCCAGCCGGGGGGCGGCGGCCCCGCCTGGAAACGGATGGTCCATGCAGTCTTCCCACCCGCCCCGCCGCACGGCGGCCCGCGCCGCCGAACGCTCACTCGCCACCGCCGGCCTGCTGGCCCTGGTGTCCTCCGTCGTCCTGACCGGTCTGACGCCCGGTGTCAGCTCCGCCTCCAGCCACCGCGAGGCGCCGCTGATCGCCGGGGACCCCAAGGCGGACAACACCGACGTCTACGCCTTCACCAGCCCGGACAACCCCGACACCGTGACCCTGGTGGCGAACTGGATCCCGTTCGAGGAGCCCAACGGCGGCCCGAACTTCTACCCGTTCGCCAACGACGCCCACTACAACATCAAGATCGACGCGGACGGCGACGGCAAGGCCGACACCACGTACACCTGGTCCTTCACCGACCACTACCGGGACGAAGCCAACCAGTTCCTGTACAACACCGGGGTCGTGAAGTCGCTGGACGACACCACCTTGAACTTCCGTCAGACGTACACGCTGACGGTGACCGACGCGGACGGCAACACCAAGACGCTCCTCAAGGACGCGCCCGCGGCCCCCTCCAACGTCGGCAAGGCGTCGATGCCGGACTACGCCTCACTGCGCAAGGAGGCCACCGTCGCCCTCCCCGACGGCGGCCAGACCTACGCCGGGCAGGCGTCCGACCCGTTCTTCCTCGACCTGCGGGTCTTCGACCTGCTGTACGGCGGCAACCTCAAGGAGACCGGCCACAACACGCTCGCCGGTTACAACGTCAACACCATCGCCCTCCAGGTGCCCAAGTCCGCGCTGGCACTGAAGGGGGACGCCACCCGCAACCCCGTCATCGGCGTCTGGTCCACCACCGACCGGCAGGGCGCGGCGGTCGCCGCGCCGTCCGGCAAGGGCGACGAGGGCATGGCGTCCCACGGCGCGGAGGGTGCCGGGGGTGCCGGGGGAGCCGGGGGCGCCGGGGAAACCGCGGGCGCCGCGGACTCGCAGGACGAGGGCAAGGGCGGCCCGCCGATGCCCGACAAGGGCGGCGAGACGGGCTGGCACCAGGTCTCGCGCCTCGGCAACCCGCTGGTCAACGAGGTCGTCGTCCCGCTGAAGTACAAGGACGCCTTCAACACCCTCAACCCGGACCAGGACCACACCGTGCAGCCGGTCGTCGACAAGGTCCTGGACCCGATCGTGCCCAAGCTCATCCAGAGCATCTACGGCGTCCCGGCGCCCGCCACCCCGCGCAAGGACCTCGCCGAGATCTTCCTGTCCGGAATCTGCAAGGCGTGCGGACCGGTCCAGGCCGACCTCAACTCGCAGTTGCTCAACGCCGACGTGGACAAGGCGAAGTTCACACCGTCCGAGGAACTGCGGCTGAACATGGCCGTCGCGCCCTCCGCCAACCCCAACCGGCTCGGCGTCCTCGGCCAGGACCTGGCCGGCTTCCCCAACGGCCGGCGGCTCAACGACGATGTCGTCGACATCGAGCTCCAGGCGCTGGAAGGCGCGGCGGAGACCGGAAAGATCGTGCCCGCGCTGGCCGCGGGTGACGCCGTCGACACCCCCTACCGCCAGCCCGGTTCGACCTTCCCGTACGTGGCGCTGCCCAACACCGCCGCGGTCAACCAGGCCGACTCGCTGCACCCCGACGGCGGCGTGGGCGCCGGCTTCGGCGGCACCGCGTTCCACGGCGGCTTCCCCGCCGTTTCGGTGACGGCCCTGGGCGGCGGTGCCCTGCTGGCCACCGCCGGACTCCTGGCGCTGCGCCGCAGGCGCGCCGACCGGGTGTGACCGCCCCCGCCACCTCGGGCCGCCCGGCCTCCGCACCGGAGGCCGGGCGACTGCGGCGCGCCCTCAGATTCCGCCCCGCCCGGCCCTGGCGCCTGATCACCGCGCTGGGCGTCCTCGCCGGTCTGGGCATGATGACGGCCGGCGGCTGCGCGCTGCTCACCGCCCGGCCGCCGAAGACCACGCAGGTCGACGTCGGCACGCTGCCGGTCCCCGCGACCGCCGGGGGCCACGCCGCCCCCGTCGCCCCCGCGGCGCCCGCCGCACGGCCGGTCCGGATCCGTATCCCCGGCATCGGCCTCGACCACCCCCTGATCGGCCTCCAGGTCCAGCAGGACGGCCACCTCGGCGTGCCCGAGGACCCCGGCCAGGTCGGCTGGTGGAGCGACGGCCCGCGCCCCGGCGACCCCGGCGCCGCCATCGTCGTCGGCCACGTCGACTCCCTCACCGGCCCGGCCGCCTTCTACGGACTGTCCACGCTGCGCCCCGGCGACCGGATCACCGTCGACCGCGCCGACCACACCCACCTGGACTTCACCGTGCGGGCGCTGCGGCAGTACGAGAAGGACGCGTTCCCCGACGACCAGGTCTACGCGACCGCCGGTCCGCCCACGCTGCGGCTGATCACCTGCGGCGGCGCGTACGCGGGACCCGAGGGCGGCGGCTATCTCGACAACGTCGTCGTCTACGCCACGCCCGCCGACCCGAAGCCGCCGCGCCCGTCCCCCCACGCCACCCCCACGACCCCCCAACGGAGCGGGAATTGACTACGTCCGTCCGCCGGAGCCCCCGGCGTCATCTGCTGTCCGCCGCCGTCACCACCGTCCTCGGCGTGGGCCTCTTCCTCGCCGGCGGCCTCGGGCTCGCCCCCTGGCCGGTGACGGGCGCCGACCGCGCCGCGGGTCCCACGGGCGAGGCCGGGGCCCCGGCGGCCGGCGCGGACCCGCTCGCCCAGGACATCAACGGCATCCAGGCCCACCTGCGGCAGAGCCCGCGCGACGCCGTCGCGCTCGGCACCCTCGGCCTCGACTACGTCCAGCAGGCCAAGAACACCGCCGACCCGACGTACTACCCCAAGGCGGAAGCCGTCCTGAAGCGCTCGCTGTCGGTGGACGCCACGGACAACTTCACCGCGATGGGCGGCATGGCCGCCCTGGAAGCCGGGCGGCACGATTTCCGCCAGGCGCTCACCTGGTCGCGCAAGGCCGTGGCCGTCAACCCGTACAACTCGTCCCTGTACGGCACCCTCGCCGACGCCCTCACCCAGCTCGGCCGTTACGACGAGGCCGCCGACGCCGTACAGCGCATGGTCGACCTCAGGCCCGGCGCGCCCTCGCTGGCGCGCGCGTCCTACGTCGCCGAACTGCGCGGCGACATCGACACGGCGAGAACCGACATGCGCCGCGCCCTCCAGGACTCCGCGGGCCCGGCCGACCAGGCGTTCGCCCACTACTACCTCGGCGAACTCGCCTTCAACAACGGCGATCCGGCCACCGAGCTGACCGAGGCCGCCGCCGGTCTGCGCGTCGCGCCGACCTACACTTCGCTGTTCCAGGCCAAGGCCAGGGCCGAGGCCGCGCTCGGCAGGACCGACGCCGCCCTCGCCGACCTCAACCGGGCCGTCCAGCGGGTACCGCAGCCCGAGTATGTGCTCCAGCTCGGCGAGCTGTACCAGTCCCTCGGCCGCACCGCGCAGGCCGACGAGCAGTACCAGCTCTTCCGCGCCGAGCAGAAGCTCTTCGCCGCCAACGGCGTCGCCCTCGACTCCGACGCGGCCCTCTTCGAAGCCGACCACGGCGACGCCGCGCAGGCCCTCGCCATCGCCCGCCGGGGCATCGAGTCCCGCCCCTTCATGGACACCCACGACGCCCTGGCCTGGGCCCTGCACGCCAACGGCCGCGACCGCGAAGCCCTCGCCGAGAGCGACCTGGCCCTCGCCCAGGGCACCCGCAACGCCCTGTTCCGCTACCACCGCGGCATGATCGAACGGTCCCTCGGCGACACGGCGGCGGCCCGCACCGACCTCGCGACCGCCCTGTCCGTCAACCCCCACTTCAGCCCCCTGGCCGCCCCCAAGGCCCGCGCGGCCCTGACCGCCCTGACCGGCCCATCCCGGCGCACCTGACCGTCGCGGAGTCCCTGCGGCAACGGTTCGAGGCGACGACGGTCTCCTTCCTCATCGTGGACCTGACGGGAAGGCGGTCGCCCGGCTGTCCACCGTCGGAGCCGTGGCCGGTCCTCGGCGGCTGGGCCGGGCACCGGGGCGTTCGCGCTTCTTGACGGGGGTTCGGGTGGCGTGCCACGGTGAGGATATTACTTAGGGATGTTAAGTGATTCCTCGAGGAGCCGTATGAAGCTGAGGTTGTCGCCCGAGGACGCGGCCTTCCGTGACGGGTTGCGGCGGTTCTTCACCACGCGGGTGCCGGGGCACATTCGGGAGACGGTGGCGGCGCGCGAGGAGTTGACCAAGGAGCAGATGGTCGAGTCGATGCGGACGCTCGACGCGGCCGGGATCGCGGTGCCCAACTGGCCGGTCGAGTGGGGCGGGAGGGACTGGACGCCGCTGCGACGGCACATCTGGCACGAGGAGATGCAGGCGGCCTGCGTTCCGCCGCCGGTCACCTTCAACGCCTCGATGGTCGGCCCGGTCATCGCCGCGTTCGGCTCGCGGGAGCTCAAGGAGCGCTTCCTGCCGGCCACCCGGAACGTCGACATCTGGTGGTCGCAGGGCTTCTCCGAGCCCGACGCCGGTTCCGACCTGGCCGCTCTGCGCACCTCGGCCGTACGCGACGGCGCGCACTATGTCGTCAACGGCCAGAAGACCTGGACCTCCTACGCCCAGTACGGCGACTGGATCTTCACGCTGGTGCGCACCGATCCGGACGCCCCGCGCAAGCAGGCCGGCATCTCCTTCCTCCTGATCGACATGGCCTCGCCGGGCGTCACCGTCCGGCCGATCCAGCTCATCGACGGCGGGAGCCTGGTCAACGAGGTCTTCTTCGAGGACGTGCGCGTCCCCGTCGACAACCTCGTCGGCCAGGAGAACCACGGGTGGGACTACGCCAAATTCCTCCTCGGCAACGAGCGGGTGGGGATCGCGGGCGTGGGCGGGACCAAGTGGCTGCTGGCGCAGGCCAAGACATGGGCCGGGGACCGGCTGCGCGAGGATCCGCTGCTCGCGGCGGACTTCGCGCGGCTGGAGAACGACCTGCTGGCGGTCGAACTGACCTCGATCCGGGTCGCCGCCGACTCGGCGGACGGCAAGGCGCAGCCCGCCTCGTCCGTCCTCAAGCTCGCCGGATCCGAACTCCAGCAGGCCGTCACCGAACTCGTCCTCGGCCTCGCGGGCGAGCAGGGGCTCTCCGGCGACCCGGCCGCGGGCGCGCCGCCGTGGACCCGCCCGGCCGCCGCGGCCTATCTCCACCTGCGGGCCGCGAGCATCTACGGCGGCTCCAACGAGGTGCAACGACAGATCATCGCCGGCACGATCCTGGGGCTGTGAGACATGGACTTCGACCGCACCGACGAGCAGCGCGCCCTGCGGGACGCCGCACGCGGTCTGTTGGGCACGGCCTACGCCACGGTCCAGGGCCGCCGTGACGCCACGGCCGAGGAGCCGGGATACGACGAGACCATGTGGTCCCGGCTGGCCGCGATGGGCGTCCTCGGACTGCCGTTCGCGGAAGAGGCCGGCGGCATGGGCGCGGGCCCGGTCGAAGTCGGCGTGGTGGCCGAGGAGATCGGGCGCGTACTGGCCCCCGAGCCCTTCGTCGAGGCCGTCGTCCTGTGCGGCGGCCTCCTCGCGCGGGCGGGCGGCGACGTGTCCGGCATCGCGGACGGCACCCTCCTTCCGGCGTACGTCGGCGGTCCCGGCGTCACGGCCCGGCGCGACGGCGAGCGCTGGGTGCTGGACGGCGGCGCCTCGCCCGTACTCAACGGAGCCCGTGCCGACCTGCTCGTGGTGGTCGCCGACGTCGGCGGAACACCGGCGCTCTTCACGACGGCCGGGGGCGAGCGGACCCCGTTCGGTACGTACGACGGGGGACGCGCCGCCCGGGTGACCTTCGGCGCGACCGCCGCCGAGCCGCTGGGCGATCCGGCCGCCGACGCGACCGGCGTGATCGCGTACGCCCGGGCCCGCGCGCAGGTGGCGTACGCCCACGAGGCGCTCGGCGCCATGGAGCGCGCGCTGGAGATCACCCGCGACTACCTGCGCGACCGCCGCCAGTTCGGGAAACCGCTGAGCGCCTTCCAGAACCTCACCTTCCGCGCCTCCGACATGTACGTCTCGCTCGAACTCGCGCGCAGCACGGTGCTGTGGGCGTCGATGGTGCTCGCGGAAAGCGACGAGAGGGAGCGGGAGGGCGGTCAGGCGGAGAGCGGCGCGGCCGAAGGCATCGAGGCGGCGTCGCGCGCCAAGCTCCGGGCCGCCGAGTCCGGGCGGCACATCGGCCAGGAGGCGATCCAGTTGCACGGCGGGATCGGCATGACCATGGAGTACCAGGTCGGGCACTACGCGATGCGGCTCACCACCATCGAGCACCTGCTGGGCGACCGGCGCCACCACCTCTCCCGCCTGGCGGCGGCGGTCGGCGACCACCGGGCCGTGAACCCGCTGCAATAGCCGGCGCCCGGCCGCCGCAGGAGCTAACGCACGAGCCGCCGCACGAGCTGACGAACGAGCCGGCGGACGAGTCGTCCGATGAGCCGGCGGGATTCTGTCGATAATCCATTAACCATGCTAATTTATTGCGCAATCCGAAAGGGGCCCCCATGGCAGGGTCGGTCACCACACACGAAGCCCGGCTCACCCACGACGGCGCGGAACCCCTCACCGCCGGTTCGTTCGAGGTGGCCGAACGGGAACTGCCCCCGGCGGTCGACGGCGAGATCCTCGTCGAGGTCCGGTACGCCTCCCTCGATCCCTCGCAGCGGATCCGGCTCCGGTCGGAGGGCGCCGGTTTCGTCCCGCCCGCCGGAGTCGTCGGCACCGTCGTGGAGTCCCGGAGCGACGCGTTCGAGGTCGGGGACACGGTGACCGCGCCGGGCGCCTGGGCCACCGCGGTCCGCGTCCCGGCCGCGAGCGCCGAGCGGTACGACGCCCCGGAGGGTGTGGCCCTCCACCACGCGGTCGGTCTGCTCGGACTGACCGGTCTGACCGCCTACTTCGGGGTACGGCGGGTGCTCCGCCCGCGTCGCGGCGAGAAGATCGTCGTGACCGGCGCCTTCGGGGGAGTGGGCCAGGTCGCCGCGCAGCTCATCGCCGCGAGCGGCGCCGACGTCCTCGGCGTCGTGGGCGGCCCCGACAAGGCGCACGGCCTCAAGCGGCTCGGCATCACCGCCGTCGACCACCGGGCTCCGGACTGGACCGCCGAGGTCGACCGCTGGGCGCCCGAAGGGCTGCACGCGGTCTTCGACAACGTGTGGGGCGAGACGTCCGCACGGCTGGTCGAGCGGCTGGGACCGCTCGGCCGCGTCGCCCTGTGCGGGCAGATGTCCGGCATCGGCGAGGCGGTGGTCCCGCCGCTGCCGCTGGACAACTGGTTCCGGCTGGTGACCCGTTCGCTGACCGTCCAGGGTTTCCGCGCGGCCGACTTCGCCGCGGAGAACGCCGACGCGCGCCGGGCCCTCGCGGACATGATCGCCTCGGGCGCCCTCGACCAGGAGATCCACCTGGCGCCCGGCCTGGCCGCCGCGGGCCCGGCCTTCGCCGACCTGCTCACCGGCCGCGTCGTCGGCAAGCTCGTCGTAGCGGTGCGGGAGTGAGCGACGGTGCGGGAGTCAGTGACGGTGCGGGATCACGCGGCGGTGCGGGAGTCAGTGACGGTGCGGGATCAAGCAGCGGTGCGGGAACGAGCGGAGGTACGGGCATGAGCAGCGGTACGGGCGCGGGCGCGGACGCCCTGCGGGACGACGTACTCGCCCTGCTGGCCGGGGACGGCGACAGACTCGCGGACCCGTACCCCACCTGGAACCGGCTGCGCGAGGAGATCCCCGTCTGGAAGCAGGGCGACGTGGTGATCCTGAGCCGGCACGAGCACGTGCACCAACTGCTCGGGGACAACAACATCCTCTACAGCCGTCAGGGCACGAAGACCTCCGCGCGCTACGAGCGCGCCAAGCGGGAGTTCAGCCCGCACGGCAGCGCCGCCTTCGGCCGGGTCCTCGACCAGGAGTTCCACCAGTTGGTGCGGATGGACCCGCCGGACCACCCGCGGGTGCGGCGGGCGGTCCAGCCGCCGTTCTCGGCGCGCAATCTGGCCCGTGAGATGCAGGACAAGGTCAGCGAACGGGTCGACCGCAATCTGACCGCGCTGGCGGCGGGCGGCGGCGAGGCCGACTTCAAGAAGTTCGCGTACTCCCTTCCCCTCCAGGTGCTCGGCGACCTCCTGGGCATCCCGATCGACGACCTCGACATGGTCCACTCGTGGGCCCAGAAGATCGCCGAGAACAAGTTCAACGCCGACTCCGAGAGGGCGGCGGTCGAGGCCGACGAGGCGTACCGGCACCTGATGACGTACATCGACGTGCTCGTGGCGCGCCAGCGGGCGAGCGGCTCCGAGACCGGCCTCGTGGCCGCGCTGCTGGAATCGGAGGACAGCGGCGTGGTCTCCCACGAGGAGGCGATGGCCATGATGGCGCTGATGATCTTCGCGGGGCACGAGACGACCAGCAATCTGCTGGCCATCGGACTGCTCGAACTGCTGCGCCATCAGGACCAGTGGGACCTGCTCGTCGCGGAGCCCGAGCGGGTCCCGGCGGCGGTGGAGGAGCTGCTGCGCTTCGTCACGCCCGCGCACTTCCTGCCGTACGTCGCGAAGGAGGGGCGGGAGGTCGACGGCGTCGCGGTCGAGGCGGGCGACACCGTCATCGGCGTGCTCGCCGCGGCCAACCGGGACCCCGCGGTCTTCGCGCGGCCGGACGAGCTGGACATCGCCCGCGCCGACAGCCGCGCGCACGTCTCGCTCGGCCTCGGGCCGCACTTCTGCCTGGGGGCCGGTCTGGCGCGGATGGAGGCGACGGCGCTGTTCGGCACGATCGCGCGCAGGTTCCCCGGCGCGCGGCCGGTCGAGGCCGATCTGCGCTGGGGCGGCCGTTCGCTGCGTACGCCACTGGCCATGCCGGTCCGACTGCTGGGCTGATCGGATGCCGTGACGGCGGCCGATCCCGTGCCTTGACGGTGGCGGGCAGCACTCCTATCGTGTTATTTCACATTGCTAAATGAATGATCGGGAGGTTCCGGTGCGCTACCTCATCACGGGCGCGGGCAGTGGGATCGGACGTGCGGTGGCGACCCTGGCCGCGCGCGCGGCCGGGAGCGAAGGAGCCGGGCAGGCGCGGCTCGCGCTGCTCGACCGCGACGCCGGGGCCATCGAGGCGGTCGCCGCCGAACTCCGGGGGACCGGCGCCGAATGCCTGCCGCTGGCCGTCGACCTGAGCGACCCGGCGGCGGTCGGCAAGGCGGTGGAAGAGGCCGTCTCCGCCTTCGGCGGCCTCGACGCCCTCGTGAGCAACGCCGGGATCAGCTCGGCCGACCCGCTCGAAGACCTCAGCCTGGAGACCTTCCAGCGCACGTTCGACGTCAACACCCGCGCGACCTTCCTGCTGGCACGGGCGGCCTTCCCGGCGCTCCGCGCGTCGCGCGGTGCGATCGTCGCCACCGCGTCGATCTCCGCGACGCATCCGACACCGCCGCTCGGCATGTACAGCGCGAGCAAGGCGGCGCTGAAGATGATGGTCCAGCAGATGGCGGTGGAATGGGGCCGGTACGGAATCCGGGCCAACTGCGTCTCGCCGGGACCGACGGACACCGGCCTGACCCGTAAATCGTTCGGCGACGCGGAGGACACGGCCGCCGCGGCGAACCGGCGTTACCGCGAAGCGGTCTCCCCCATGCGGAAGATCGCGCGCGCCGAGGACATCGCCGACGCCGTGCTCTACCTCGCGGGTCCGCGCGCCGGGCATGTCACCGGCGTGGACCTGCCCGTCGACGGCGGCCTGTCGCTGACCGTCATGCCGCTCACGGGGGGCACACCCGGATACCGACTCGACGAGATCGCGCAGGAGGCGACGTCGTGATGACCGACACCACCGCTGGGACGCTGCCCGGATTCCTCTCCTCCGAGGTCGCGGCCGACCCCGACGCCTTCTACCGGCGGCTGCGGGCCGAGGCCCCCGTGCACTGGGACGACGGCTACCGCGGCTACCTGATCAGCAAGCACGCCGACGTCGGAGCCGCCTACCGCAACCCGCTGTTCTCCACCCAGAACTACGAGGTCAGCCTCCAGCCCGTCTTCGGCCGCTCGATGCTCCAGATGGACGGCGCCGAACACAGCCGCAAGAAGGCCCTGGTCACCCCGTACTTCCGCGGCAAGGGCCTGGAGAAGTGGGCGCCGGTCATCGCGCGCAATGTCGCGACGATCCTGGACCGCTCCGTCGCGTCGGCGTCCGCGCACCTCACCCGCGGCTTCCGGCCGGGCGACACCGTCGACCTGCTGGCCGACTTCGGCTACTACCTGCCGGTCTACGTGATCACCGACATGCTCGGCCTGCCGCACAGCGACTACGACCGGTTCTTCGACTGGTACAGCAGGCACGTGGCCTTCCTCGGCAACCTCGCCCGCGACCCGGAGATCGACGAACTCGGCCGCCGGGCCACCAAGGAACTCTGGGAGTACCTCGCCCCCGTGATCGAGGACCGCCGCTCGCACCTCGGCGACGACCTCATCTCCGGGCTGATCACCGCCGAGATCGACGGCGAGCGCCTGGACGACCTCGAAATCCTCACCCACGTCACGCAGTTGCTCAACGCCGGGTCCGAGACCACCGGCAAGGCGCTGGCCAGTATGTTCGCCTATCTGCTGCGCGAGCGGACGCTGTTCGAGGAGGTACGGGACGACCGCTCGCAGGTCATCCCCGCGATCAGCGAGACCCTGCGGATCAGCCCGCCGTCCCAGATGAACGGCCGCAAGGTCACCCAGGACGTCGAGGTCAAGGGCACCCTGCTGCCCGCGGGCACCCTGGTGATGCTCCTCATGGCCTCGGCCAACCGCGACGAGGACCGGTTCTCCGACCCGGACACCTTCGACTTCCACCGGCCCGACCTCGACCACGCCAAGACGTTCACCGCGGCCGGTGACACCTTCGCCTTCGGCTCGGGGCGGCACTTCTGCCTCGGCGCGATGCTCGCCAAGTCCGAGCTGGAGATGGCCTCGAACGTCCTGCTCGACCGGTTCCCCGGCATGCGCCTGGCCGACGGGTTCGAGCCCGCGTGGTCGGGCCTGAAGATGCGGTCGGTGGACAGGCTGACGGTGACCCTCTGAACGACCGGCCGCCGGGGCCGGGGGCGCGCGGGCGTGCCCTGTCGGCACTGCTGGTGTCCGCCGCCCTGGTGTCGGCGGCGGTCGTCACCCTCGGCGCCCCGCTCGTGCCGCGGGTCCAGCAGACCTTCGGCGTCGGCACCGAGGCGTCCCAGTGGTCGTACACGATCACCCTGCTCGTCGGCGCCACCTTGACCCCGCTGCTCGGCCGGCTCGCCGACGGACGGCGGCGAAGACCCGCGATGGTCGTGGTGTGCGCGCTGGTCACCCTCGGATGCGCGGTCTCCGCCGCCGGGACCCACTTCGGGGTCTTCCTGGCGGGACGCGCGCTCCAGGGCGTCGCGGTGGCGCTGGTGGCGATGACCATCGCGTGCGCCCGCGACCTGTACTCCGGTCCCGCGACGGCCCGCCTGGTCGCGCTGCTGTCGATCACCACGGCGCTCGGCGCCGGGGCGGCCTACCCGCTCACGACGTTCGTGGCCGATCACTTCGGTCTGCGGGCGGCGTACGGCGGCGCCACGGTGCTCGCGCTGCTCGTCACGCTCGCGGTGGCCGCCGGTCTGCCGCGAACGGTGCCGGTGGGCCGCGACGCGCCGCTGGACGTGCCGGGCGCGGTGGTCCTGATCGCCGCCACGGCGTGCGCGCTGCTGGCCGTCAGCCAGGGCAACTCCTGGGGCTGGTCGAGCGCCGAGGTGCTCGTCCTCGGCGCAGCGGCCCTCTGCCTGTCGCTGTGGTGGATCCGGCTGGAACTGCGCGCCCCCCACCCCTTGGTGCAACTGCGGCTCTTCGCCCGGCGCGACGTCCTCGCCGCGCACCTCACCGGCCTGCTGATGGGCGTGAGCCTGTACAACACGCCCGTCCTCATCACCCGCATCGGTCTCGCCTCCCGCGACACGCGGTACGGCGTGGGGCTCAGTCTCAGCGCGATCGGTGTGGTGATGGTCCCCATCGCGCTGTGCAACTACCTGAGCAGCCGCACCGCGACGGCGCTGGCGCGGGCCAGGGGCCGACGGGTCGCGCTGGCGTCGGGAGGCGTCGTCGGCGCGCTCGGGCCGCTGATGCTGATCGAGGTCGACGGGCACCTGGCGCTGCTGGTGGCGGCGGTCGTCCTGACGTCCTGGGGAGCGGGGGCGACCTTCGGCACGCTGCCCGGCCTCATCGTCGACTCGGTCGAACCGGGCGAGACCGGCAGCGCCACCAGCGTCAACATCCTGCTGCGGGCGGTCGGCGGCGCGGTGGGCAGCGCGGTCACCGCGGCGCTGATCGGCGCGGCCCACGGACCGGCGGGGGAGGCGACGACGACCGGGCTGACCTGGGCCGCGCTCGCCTGCGCCGCCACCTGCGCGGCCTCGGTCGTGGTCAGCTGCTGTGTGCCGAGCCGCCGCGCGCGCCGGTCAGAGCCGCGGCCGGCCGCCGTCGAACCAGTCCCACTCCCACGGGCGGATTGACAGCATCGGCGTGCTCAGCAGGACGTGCTCCGCGTCGCCGGGCGCGCTGTCCCGCCCGATCCAGTCGGGCCGCGCGTCCTCGACGCGAGCGCTTGTCTCCAGGACGTCGCCGTCGAGGTACAGCACGCGCACCGTCAGACCGTCGTCGGCGCTCCCGGCCGGTGACCCGAACCCGCCCGCGCCCTCGGCGAACCGGTACGTCGCCGCGCCCGCGACACCGGGCACCGCGAGCACCGCCGGGATCAACTCCCGGTCCAGCGCGGCGAAACGGGCCGCGCCCGCGGGCTCGGCGGGAGCGGCCGTCCTGGACAGCGTGAGGTGGACGCCCCGGTGCGGGCGGTGCGGGAGCGCCGCCGCCGCGACGAGGACGCGCGGGGCCGCGTACTCCTTGACCGGGTGGAAGAAGCCGACCGGGCGTCGTTCGGTCCAGGGCAGTTCGGGGCGGCGGCCCCACCACAGCGCGCGCTGGTTGAGGCCGGTCCACTCCCGCAGCGCGGACTCCAGCGGGGCACGGAACCCGTAGGCGACGGCGTACTGGACGGGTGCGTAGGCGTCGTCGCCGACATGGCCGGCCGCCGCGCACCGCGGGGTGCGGACCCAGCGGTCCCCCCAGGCGACGCCGGGGAGCAGCGCGTTCTCCGGCAGGTGGTCGAGCTGGTGCCACGCGTTGTACTCGGCGTGCCGGGTGGCGTCGTTGAGGTGCGTGAAGGTGAGGAAGAGCCGGGCGGTGCTCATATCGGGCGGCTTTCGACCCGCGGCTCTTCGGCAGGTGCCCGCGACCACTCGCGCAGGACCGCGTCGTTGTCGGCGCCGAGCCGGGGCGCGGGGGCGGGCGTGTCCTGCCCCCATCCGGCCGACCGCGTGACCGGACCCGGTACGGGGAACACGCCGACGCCCGGCTGATCCACCTGGTGGAACAGGCCGTTGGCGGTCACGAGCGGATCGCGGACGAATTCGCCGACGGTCCGGTAGTCGCCCCACAGGACGTGCCCGGCGTCGAGCGCGGCGACGGCCTCGGTGTGGGTGTGCGCGGAGAACCACGGCGCGAGGATCGCCGAGATCAGGTCCCGGTGCTCGTAGCGCGCCGCCTCGTCGCCGAAGTCCACGCCGAGCGTGCGCTGAAGGCTGTCGAGGACGGTACGTGTGCCGGTCAGTCCGACGAGCTTGTCCCAGTGCCTGGCGGTCAGGGCGACGACCATGACCCGGCGGCCGTCGCCGGTCGCGAAGTCGCAACCGTAGCTGCCGTAGAGGTAGTTGCCGTCGCGCAGCCGTCCCGCGCCGTTCACCACCGCGTCGGCGACGAAGCCGAGGTGGGCCATGGTCGCGGCGGCGACGTCCGCGAGGTTGACCTCGACGAGCCGGCCGCGACCGGTGGCGGCGCGTTCGGTGTGCGCCGCGAGCAGGGCCAGCGCCACGTGCAGACCGGTGAGCAGGTCCCAGGCGGGCAGGACGTGGTTGACCGGGAGCGAGGAGTCCACGGGCCCGGTGAGCCAGGGCAGGCCCACCTCGGAGTTGATCGTGTAGTCGACCGCCGGACGTCCGTCGCCGCGCCCCCCGATGTGGGCGACGATGACATCGGGCCTGACGCGGCGCAGTTCCTGGTAGTCCAGCCACGACTGGCCGACCGCGTTGGTGACCAGCAGGCCGTGGCCGCCGCCCGGTGCGGCCAGCAGCTCGCGCACCACGTCGCGCCCGGACTCCGACCGCAGATCGGCCTCGACCGAGCGCTTGCCCTTGTTGAGCCCTGCCCAGTACAGGCTGGTGCCGTCCGCGCCGCGCGGCAGCCGCCGGGTGTCCGTGGCGCCGCCGACGGGGTCCACCCGTACGACGTCCGCGCCGAGTTGGGCGAGCGTCATCGTCGCGGAGGGGCCCGCCACGTACGTCGACAGGTCGAGGACGTGGAGTCCGGTCAGCGGCCCGCTCATGCGAACGGGGAGACGTACGGGATGTTCTTGGCGGCGGCGGCCTCGGCGATCCAGCCGTCGATCTGCTCGGCCACCTCGTGCGAGACCAACTCGATCCACATGCCGGGGGATTCGGGGTTGTAGTGGAAGGTGGCGCGGCCGATGCCGCCGTCCTCGGCGACGCCGTTCAGCTCGCGCCGGTATCCCCTGGCCTCCAGCGCCGCCGCCGCGGCGCGCAGGTCGTCGGTGTAGTAGCCGAGGTGGTGGACCCTGCGCCCGCCCGTCACGTTGAGGTACGGCGCCGGGTCGATCTGCTCCAGCAGTTCGATGAAGTGCGGGCCCTGGAGCGAGTAGGTGAAGCGGACCTCGCGCCCGACGACGCCGTCGGGGCACTCCAGCGGAACGGTCGAGGTCAGCGGCGGTGCCCAGTCCAGGCGCAGGGCGTCGCCCATGGCCGCCATCGCCTTGTCGAGGCTGTCCACGATCATGCCGGTGTGGTACAGCCGGAGCAGCGGCTCGGTGCTCATGAAGGGCCCCTCTCTGTGGTCGGGCGACGAACGTTACATCATGCTAAGTAAATCCGGCAGTGCCGACGCGGGCCGACGCGAGCCGACGCGGAAGGTTTCCGACGACCCCTTGACAGGGGTGATCCGCGACCTCAGTCTCATAGCAGTTAGCCATGTGAAAGATTCTGGTGCGGACCGTTCCTGGGCACAAGGGAGTGCGCAATGATCTCGCTGGTCGTGACCGGCCTCTCGCAGGCGGCGGTGCTGATTCCGCTGGTCCTGGCGGTGAGTCTGGTGTTCCGTGTGAGCGGCGTCGTCAACTTCGGCGCGGGGAACTTCTGCGTCTTCGCCGGTGCCGCGTGCGCCTCCTGGGGGGCCGGCAACAGCGGTCTCGGCGTCGTCCTGACGATCGTGGTCGGCGGTGTCCTGGGCGCCGCCTGCTACGCGATCGCGATCGTGCCCGCGCAGCGCAAGAAGGTGCCGGTGATCGGCCTGACCCTCGCCACCCTCGGCTTCGGACTCCTGCTCAACTTCCTGACCCGCACGTGGTTCGGCGGCGAGCCCTCGATCGTGCAGCCCTGGATCCACGGCTCGGTCTCGATCGGCAGTTACGAGACCTCCAAGCAACGGCTGCTGGTCATCGGCCTGTCGCTCCTCCTGCTGCTCGTGATGTGGTTCCTGTTCGACCGGACGCTCATCGGGCACCACCTGTCCGCCGTCTCCTTCGACCACGAACTGGCGCAGGTCTACGGCGTCCGCACGATGCGGTTCGAACTGCTCGCCTGGGTGGTCTCGGGCGCCTGCCTGGTCATCGGCGGCATCTTCCAGGCCTCGCTCGGCAGCGTCTCGGTCGACGTCGCGCCCACCCTCCTCGTCCTGAGCCTGGTCGGCGCCGTCATCGGCGGCCTCGGAAGTCTCTTCGGCGCGGTGGGCGGCGCCGTCGTGGCCGGCTTCGTGATGACCTTCACCGACCAGCACATCGCCGCCAGTTACCACCTGACCTCACTCTTCGTGATCCTGTCCCTGGTGCTGCTCGTGCGGCCGACAGGGCTGTTCACCTTCCGCGGAACGGCTGAGCGCGTATGAGCACCATCGGACTGGACAAGGCCGCACCGCGCGAGGTGAGCGGCGCCCCGAAGAAACCCGAAGGAATACGCAGGGCACTGACCTCGGTCTGGGCCAAACACGTCGCGGGCCCACTGGTCCTGGTGATCGTCGGACTCATCGCCAGCGGCAACGACTACTACGTCCACCTGGCGTCCGCCGGAGTCATCGCGTACATCCTCACGACGGCCTTCAACATCGTCTACGGCTACGCGGGCATCTTCAATCTCTCGGTCGTCATCACCTACGGCGTCGGGGCCTTCACCAGCGTCTATCTCGAAGTCCGGTTCGGAATGCCGTTCTGGCCCGCGCTGCTGATCTCCGTCGCGGTCACCACCGTGCTCTCCGTTCTCGTGGCGGTACCCACCCGAGGGCTCAACGAGCTGTTCCTCGCCATCCAGACGCTCGCCTTCGCGCTCGCGCTCGCCGAAGTCATGGTGAACTGGCACGAGTTCAGCGGCGGCACGATCGGCATCTACTCGATTCCGCTGCCCACGTTCTTCGGCCACCAGCTCATCAGCGGCTATCTCTCGTACTACTGGCTCGCCGCGTTCTTCGCGTGGCTCACATACGAACTCGTCCTGCGCATCCACCTGTCGGCGATGCGGCGCAAACTGACCGCGCTGCGCGAGGGGCCGCGCGTCCTCGCCTCGGTGGGGGTCTCGCCCGACTCGACGCGGCTGGTCGCCTTCGCGATCTCCGGCGGCCTCGCCGGACTCGCCGGGGTGCTCTTCGCCCACTTCCAGCTCGTGATCGACCTGGAGACCTTCAGCTTCACCCGCCTGGTGGCGCTGCTGCTCGCCGCGATCCTCGGCGGAAGCGGCTACTTCCTCGGCCCGGTGTTCGGCGTCGTCGCCATCCTGGTGATGGACGAGCTGTCGCTGGCCACCAGCCAGGCCCAGGACCTGGTCTACGGCGTGGGCATCCTGGTGCTCGTCGTGCTCACCCGCGGCGGCATCGCGGGCGGCCTGGACAACCTCGTGAAGTGGCTGCTCAGGCGCCGACGGCCGGACGAAGCGGCAGAGCCCACCGGCGAGTTGGAGCCGCGGGAACCGGGCCTCGCCGTCGCCGAGACGGTGACCCAGGTGACCCACCGCCTCGCGGACTCGGTCAGGGCCGTGCACCGGGACGCACGGGTCGAGGTGCGCGGAGTGTCGGTCGCCTTCGGCGGCAACACCGCGGTCAACGATGTCTCGCTCTCCTTCGCGACCGGTGAGGTCATCGGACTCATCGGCCCCAACGGCGCGGGCAAGACCACGCTCCTGAACGCGATCACCGGGGACGTCCGGGCGACCGGCTCCGTGCGCCTCGGCGACGACGAGATCCTCGGCACGCCCGCGCAGAACCTCGTGCGGGCGGGCATCGGCCGGACGTTCCAGAGCCCGAAGGTCATCCCCGAACTGACCCTGCTGGAGAACGTCATGCTCGCCGGGGACGGCATCGGCAAGGTCGGCTGGCTCCGCCAGTCGCTGCTGAGCCCGGCCGCCCGCAAGCAGGCGCTGGCCGGACGCGACCGGGCGATGACCCTGCTCACCGACCTCGCCCTCGCCGACCGCGCCAGGAGCCTGGCCGCGGACCAGCCGTACGGCGTGCTCCGCCTGGTCGAGATCGCCCGCAATCTGATGCTCGACCCGGCGTTCCTGCTGCTGGACGAACCCGGCGCGGGACTGACCGAGTTCGAACGCCAGGAGATCGCCGCGACCGTCCGCGCGCTCGGCGCCCGCGACCTCGGGGTGGTCCTGGTCGACCACAATCTTCCGCTGATCACCAGCGCCTGCGACCGCGTCTACGTCCTGGACCACGGCCAGGTCATCGCGGAGGGCCCGCCCGACGAGGTCTTCGCACAGCAAGAGGTCATCTCCGCCTACCTGGGGGTTCCCGGATGAGCACGCCGCTTCTCGACGTCACCGGCCTGACGGCCGGCTACGGCGACCACCAACCCGTACTCCACGACGTCTCCTTCACCCTCGCCGAGGGCGAACTGCTCGGCCTGGTCGGGATGAACGGCGCGGGCAAGACGACCCTGATGCGCGCCCTCAGCGGCGGCCTCAAGCCCCGGTCGGGGGAGGTCTCCTTCCAGGGCGAGCGGATGAACGGATTCTCGACGGCCGCCAGCGTCCGCAAGGGGATCGTGATCGTGCCGGAGGGGCACCGCGTCCTGCGCCCGCTCACGGTCGAGGAGAATCTGCAGATCTCCGCGATGCGGCTGAGCAGGCGCGCCGTGCGGCGCGCGATCGCCGAGAAGCAGGCCCTGGTCTACGAGTTGTTCCCGATCCTGGCGGAGCGCCGCACGCAGCTCGCGGGCCTGCTCTCCGGCGGGGAGCAGCAGATGCTCTCCCTGGCCCGCGCCGTCATCCAGCGGCCCAGACTGCTGCTCCTGGACGAGCCGTCGCTGGGGCTCGCCCCGGTCGTGATCGAGAAGATCTACGCGTCCCTGCGGGCCCTCCAGGCCGAGGGCATCTCGATGCTGGTCGTCGAGCAGAACAGCGACCGCCTGGCCAGGGCCAGCGAACGGCTGATCGTCCTGCGCGACGGCCGGATCGCCGCCACCGGCACGCCGTCCTCCCTCCAGGGGGCCGAGCTCAACGCCGCCTATTTCGGCTGAGCGGCCGGGTCGCCCAGGTGTCCGGCCGCAGGGCCATGGGTGATACTTTACTTGGCTAAATAAATCGCCCCACGTCCTTCGCCCACGTCCTTCGCGCGACATCCCTTCGCCCGACCTTCCCCGCCCGAATCCCCGCCCGAATCCCACGGTCCGATCTCCATCGCCCGACTCCCGAGGAGTTACGCCCCATGCTCACCGTTGACTACGCGGCACGACGCTCGATCGTCGAGCCGGACAGGCTGCGCCGCTTCTTCGGCGCCCGCAGTATCGCGGTCGTGGGAGCATCGCCGAGCTCCAGTTGGGCGCGCAATCTCCTCAACGCCCTCGAACTCGGCGGCGGGGTGCGGGACGTGCGCTTCGTCCACCCCAAGTACGACGAGGTGTTCGGCAAACCGACCGTCCCGACGCTGCGGGACCTCGAAAAGCCCGTCGACATGGCCTACATCATGGTCGGCCCGAGCCGGGTCGACGCCATCCTCGAGGACGCCGCCGCGGCGGGTATCAAGAACGCGGTCATCCTCGCCTCCGGATACGGGGAGTCCGGAGCCGACGGACGCGACCGGCAGCGGCGGCTGGCGCGGAGCGCGGTCGATCTCGACCTGACGCTCATGGGCCCGAACACCATCGGGTTCATCAACGCGGTGGACGGGGTGGTGCCCTGGGCCGTCGCCACCGAGTCCGCCCCCGTGGCCGGTCCGGTCGGCGCCGTCTTCGAGAGCGGTTCGATGGCGCGGGCGACGTATCAGTTCGCCCAGGCGCACGGCGTGGGCTCCACGCTGTGGGCGTCGGTGGGCAACTCGGCCGTACTGACCAGCCTGGACGTCCTCGACTACCTGATCGAGGACGAGAGCACCCGCGCCATCGCCCTGTTCCTGGAGACCGTGCGCGAGCCGGACCGGCTCTTCGAACTCGGCACGAAGGCGCTGCGGGCGGGCAAGCCGATCGTGGTCTACAAGGCCGGGCGGAGCGAGGAGGGCATGCGCTCCGCCATGGCGCACACCGGCGCCATGGCCACCGACGACGCCGTCGTGGACGCGGCGTTCCGGCAGGCGGGCATGGTCCGCGTCGAGAGCGTCGAGGAACTGGTCGCGACCGCCGGGGTGTTCGGCTACAGCCCGCGGCTCCCGGACGGCCGCCGCATGGGTGTCGTGACCTCGTCGGGCGGCGGCTGCAACATCATCGCCGACCTCGCCTCGGTCAACGGCCTGGCCCTGCCCGGCTGGCAGGAGGACACCGGCGCCAAACTGGCCGCGCACCTGCCGGAGTTCGCCTCGATCCTCAACCCCCTCGACACCACCGGTTTCGGCCACGCCCGCGCCAGACCCCGGCCGACGAAGGCCGAGGACGACCTCATGGAGATCGCGGTCGAGGACTCCGGGATCGACTTCATGTTCTCGATGATGACGCCGCTGCCGGACGAGCGCCCCGAGGACCCGACGTTCGTCGAGAGCCGGATGAAGATCATCGGCGAGATCGTGGCCGCCTCGCCCGTACCGGTCTTCCTCTCGTCCAACACCTGCCTGGACATCTCGCCGTACGCCCTGTCGCTGCTCTCCGAGAACAAGCTGTTCCTGCTGCCCGGCGTCGACCTCGCGATCACCTCCCTCGGGCATGTGGCCCGGTGGGTCGAGCAGCGCGACGCGCTTCGGGTGACGGCGAGCGGGACCGGGGAAGTGCCGCCCGCCGCGGTCGGCGACGGGCCGACGGCCGGCACCTGGGCGGAGGACGAGGGGCGGGCCCTGCTGGAGGCGGCCGGTGTGCCGATCGTCCCGGCCGTGCTCGTCCACTCCGCGGCCGAGGCGGCGGGCGCGGCGGCCAAGGCCGGCGGCCCGGTGGCGATGAAGATCTGCTCGCGGGCCGTCGCGCACAAGTCCGACGTCGGCGGGGTCGTCCTCGGCGTCGAGGGCGCCGGGGCCGCGGCGACGGCGTACGACTCGATCACGGCGACGGTGGCGCGGAACGTCCCCGGCGCCGACCTGCGCGGTGTGCTCGTCTCGCCGATGCGGGAGCCGGGACAGGAACTCCTCGTCGGCGTCACCGTCGACTCGACCTTCGGACCGGTGCTCGCGGTGGGCCTCGGCGGCATCTGGGTGGAGGTCATGAAGGACACCAGCCTGCGGGTGCTGCCCGTCGACGCCCGCGAAGTGCGCCGGATGCTGGGGGAGTTGAAGGGCGCCGCCCTGCTGCGCGGCGCACGTGGCAGCACGGCCGCCGACCTCGACGCGCTGAGCGAGGCGATCGTGGCGATCAGCCGGGCCGCCCTGTCGGTCGGACCCAGCCTGGACACCCTGGAGGTCAACCCCCTGCGCGTCAACGGCAGTCGGGTCGAAGCGCTCGACGTACTCGTCACGGCCACGGTGGGGGAGGACGCATGACCGCGCCCGACATCGAGCGCGCGACCGCGCCTGTGGACGGAACCGGCGTCGAGCGCGCGACCGCGCCTGTGGTCACTCCGGACACCGTGCCCCAGCCCGCGCCCGGCGCGCCGGAATTCCTCGCCGGAGCGCTCGACGGGATCAAGGTCCTCGACCTCACCCGCTTCCTCCAGGGCCCCTACGCGACCCGCATCCTCGCCGACCTCGGCGCGGAGGTCGTCAAGGTGGAGCGGCCGGGCGGCGAGTGGGACCGGCGGCTGCGCCAGGCCCCGGACGGATACGCCGGGTTCTTCACCGGCCTCAACCGCGGCAAGAAGTCGATCGCCGTCGACATCACCACCCCCGAGGGCCGCGACATCGTCAAGGCCCTCGCCCGCGAGTGCGACGTCGTCGTGGAGAACTTCCGGCTCGGCGTCATGGAGAAGCTGGGCCTGGGCTACGACACCCTGCGCCAGGAGAATCCGGGCATCGTCTACGCCGCCGCGTCCGGCTACGGCCCGCTGGGCCCGCGCGCCAAGGAGCCGATGTTCGACATGGTCGCGCAGGCCGTCTCCGGCCTCTCGGACTTCGTCCGCACCCCGGACGGGGCGCCCCGGCTCGCCAGCCGCGGCATGGCCGACTCGGCCGGCGCCGTCTTCCTCGCGATGGGCATCCTGACCGCGCTCCTGGCCAAGGAGCGCACCGGGCGCGGCCAGCGCGTGGACGGCTCGCTCGTCGGCTCCTGCCTGGCCATGCACACCGCCGAGGTCACCATCGCGCTGCACGGCGACGAGGTGAAGCGCACCCAGGGCCGTGTGACGTCGACCTCGGGCGCGTTCCGCTGCGGGGACGACCGCTGGATCGTCATCGGCGCCACCGACCAGAAGGTGTGGCACGGGCTGACCGCGGCCCTTGGCCGGCCCGACCTGCGCGACGATCCGCGGTTCGAGAAGAGCAGGATCCGCGAGCGGCACCGCGATGTCCTGGAGCCGGTCCTGGAGGAGATCTTCCTGACCGCCGACCGGGACACCTGGGTCGAGCGGATGCGGGACAACGGCGTACCCGTGGCTCCCGTCAACACCTTCGTCGAGGCCGCCCGCGACCCCGACGTCCTCGCGAACGGCTTCGTCGTCGAGCAGCCGGACGCGACCTGGGGGACCGTCCGCACCGTGGGCAGCCCGTTCCTGCTCAGCGCCACCCCCGCGCGGGTCGGCGACTGGACACCGGAGCTGGGCGCCGACACCCGCGACGTACTCGCGCGCCTCGGCGTCCCGCAGGACCGTATCGACGCGCTCGTCGCGGACGGCGTGGTCGAGCAGGCGCGGCCCGCGCACGCACCGTCGGATTCGCCCCGAGCAACGGAAGAGGTGGGCAAGGCGTGAAGTACGGAACCCCGGAGAGCATCGCCGCCGCGGCGCGACAGGTGCTGTACGAGGCCGACCCGGCGTCCGGCATCGCGTATCTGACGCTGAACCGGCCGGAGAAGCACAACGCCATGAGCGTGCCCATGCGCGACCGAATCATCGAGCTGATGGCACTTGCCGGGGACGACCCGACGGTGCGGGTCATCGTGATCCGGGGCAACGGGAAGTCGTTCTGCAGCGGCAACGAGATCAACGAGCAGTGGGGCCAGAAGCGCCCGCACGAGCGGCGCCGCACCCTGACGGTCGGCTACCGGTACGGCGCGGACATGGCGTGGGGCCGACTG
Organism: Streptomyces sp. NPDC088910; assembly: GCF_044749865.1. Lineage (NCBI taxonomy): Bacteria > Bacillati > Actinomycetota > Actinomycetes > Kitasatosporales > Streptomycetaceae > Streptomyces > Streptomyces sp. NPDC088910. Next base: position 330,953 of record NZ_JBIVIV010000006.1, on the reverse strand, counting down.
GGCTTCAGCCAGGCGATCTCCCGCTCGCCGAAGGTCACCGTCGCCCAACTGCACGGCTACTGCGCCGCGGCGGCCTACTTCATGATCGCGTGCAAGGCCGACGTGGTGACGGCCGCCGAGGACAGCAGGATCGGCGCGCTCGAAGCGCGCTTCCTGGGCCCGGCGGGCGCGGTCGCCAGCGTGCACATCAACCGCATCCTGGGCATGAAGGCCGCCCGCCGCACCGGCTTCACCGCGATGCCGATGAGCGGGACCGAGGCGCACCACCTCGGCCTCGTCGACACCGTCACCCCGGCCGCCGAACTCGCCGCGGCCACACGGACGATCGCGGCCGACCTCGCCGCCCGGCCCCCCGGCCACCTGCTGTACCTGAAGTCGCGGCTGCGCGCCGCCGAGGGCGCGATGGACACCAGCGTCCCCTCGATCACGGGGCTGTTGGTCTCGCACTTCCTCCAATCGGGCCCGGACGAGATGGACTTCTGGAAGACCGCGAGGGACGTCGGCGTCGGCGGCGCGCTCGACGCCGACAAGAAACGCAAAGGCGCGGCCGACCCCCGCCTGGGGGTGAAGGGATGAGCGCCGTCGACCTCCGCGTGGCCGACGGCCGCGCGTACATCGAGGTGGAGAGCTTCGCCCCGCTGACGGCTCATGACCCCGCCTTCGCCGCCGAGTTGGCCGCGGCCGTCGTCGAGGCGTCGGACGACGACCACGTCAAGGCGATCGTGCTGCGCACCACGGGGCCCGACTTCGCGCCGGAGGCGGCCACCGGATTCCCGTCCGCGGCCGAGGCGCCGACCACCTGGCACCGCGCCTTCGCCGCGTCGACCGCGGTCTACCAGGCGACCTGCTTCGCGAAGAAGGTCGTGATCGCCGAGGTGCGCGGGGCGTGCCACGGGGCGGGCACCGCGCTCCTGCTCTGTACCGACCTGGCCGTCGCGAGTGAGGACGCCGTGTTCGGCTCGCCCTTCCTCGACGTGCCCGAGGCGAATTTCGTCCTGGCCGCGCTGACGGTCCGGCTCAACCGCGCCAAGTCGTGGCTGCTCAGGGGGACCGTCCACGACGCGGCCACCGCCGGGCGGATCGGGCTGGTCAACCGGGTCGTCCCGGACGGCCGGCTCCGCGCGGAGGTCGTGTCGATGACCGCCGCCGTCATCGGCATGCCGCTGGACGGCATGACGATGTCGAAGATGCTCCAGCAGGCCGTCTACGACGCGCACGGCGTGGGCCGGGAGTTCGACCTGGCCGACCACTACGCGATCCACCGCGCGGCGGTCGGGTCCGGTCTCACGGAGGAGAGCGCATGAGCGAGGGCCGGGTCGAACTGGGCAAGGACCACGAGAACCACATCGCGACCGTCACCGTACGGCGTCCCGCGACGGGCAACCTCATGACCCGCGCCATGGCCGAGCAGTTCGCGGCCCACCTCGCGGACGTCGACCGGGACGACGACGTGAAGGCCGTCCTGATCCGCGGCGAGGGCGACGACCTGTGCGCGGGCTGGGACCCGGCCGACGCCTGGGACCAGTACGTGCAGGCGCCCGGCGGATCGGTGCGCAAGCACCCGAGCCAGCGGGCGCGGCTGATCGCGCTGGACGAGGCGTGGTGGGGGAGCACGGGCCTGTACAGCCGGCTGCTGCACTGCCGGAAGGTGACGGTCGTCGAGGCGCGTGGCCGCTGCTGGGACACCGGCCTCTACCTGGCGCTCTGCGCGGACCTGGTGGTCGCGGGCGAGGACGCGACCTTCGGTTCCCCCCGGTGGCACAACGTCGGGGTGGACGGCGACATGTCGCTGCTGTTCGCGACGGTCGGCCTCAAGCGGGCCAAGGAGTTGATGTACTGCAACGTGGCCTGGTCGGCGCGGACCGCGCTCGACTACGGTCTGGTCGACCGCGTCGCCGAGGACGCGCCACGGGGGGCGGCCGAACTCGCCGCCATGTGCGCGTCGATCATGCGGGACGGCATCGTCACCGAGAAGTACGCCGTCTTCGCCTCGCTGGAGAAGCTGGGCGTCGGGCTCTCGTTCGCCGCGACCACCGTCGTCGGCGCCTCGCTGAGCAACATCCACTTCCAGCCGGGCGAGTTCAACTTCCTGCGGGAGGTGCGTCGCGAGGGCGCCGAGGCGGCCCTGGGGCGCTCACGCGAGGAGGTCGAGATCCGCTGACCGCCACCTACGGCCGGTGCCCGCCGGCCGCCGCGGGCCGGGGGACGTCAGGGGCGGCGCGGCAGCTCGGGGTCGCAGAGCCGCTCCAGGGCGGGCAGCGCGGTGAGCAGGCTCTCCAGCTCCGTGTCGTCCAGCCGTCCCAGGTGCTCCTCCAGCCAGACCTCGCGGCTCTTGAGCACCTGCTCCCGCTCGTCGGCGCCGCTGGGCGTCAGCTCGATCAGCGCCGCCCTGCGGTCGGCGGGGTCGGCGGTACGGGAGACGTAGCCGAGTTCGATGAGGCGGTTGAGCGACCTGGTCACCGACGGCGGGGAGACCCTTTCCGACGCCGCCAGCTCGCCCGCGGAGACGGGCTGGTTGCGGCCGATGTTGAAGAGCAGCGAAATGAGGGCATAGCTCAGACCGTCGTCATTCTGCTGCCGCAATACCCGTCCGAGGCGACCGAGCGTCATCCGCAGGCGCGTCAGATCCTCGCGCCGGATGGCGTGCTCGTGCTTGACGCGGTCGACAGAGCCGTTAGTGGTCGTGGTCATCCTTACCCCGAATCTGGGCGTTCGCCTCATCAACTTCGCGCTGCTAAGTATGCGCCCGGCGGGCTTCCCGACGCCACGTGCCCACGCCGTAGATCTGTCAGGGCCATGTCCAGAAACCCCGTTTCATCGGGGGTTTGCGTACATCTGCGCTGATTCGCCGAACACCCTTGCGGGTGTCGGATTCAGCCATTAGTTTACATGGTTAGATAAATTGTGGCGACCGTCACACGGAGATCCCGTATCCCTGAGGAGGGAAAATGAAGGACTTCAGGCCGGAGCTGACGTACACCAGCTTCGAGGCGCACATGCACAAGGCCAAAACACCTCTGCAGCTCAAGCATCTCGAGACGGTTGTCCACCACTCGAAGGGCGAGGTGCTGGCCGACCTCGACATGGTCCTGCCGACGCTCTCGGACGACCCGCAGTACCACGAGTACGGCGTCCTGGGGAACGTCAAGGGGGACACCGGCCCGAAGGGCATCGAGCAGGTTCGAGCCAACTACACCGAGATGGTGAACAACGGCTCGTACGTCATCGAGTCGAAGAAGACCCGTGTGGTGGTCGGCGACTACGACATCGTCACCGAGGGCACCTTCCGGCAGATCCTGACCGCCGCGGTCGCCCGCAAGATGGGCTTCGTGGACGACACCTCGCCCGCGAGCCCCTTCTACGTGCTGTCGGCCAGGACCGTCGTCTTCTGGGAGTTCGACGAGAACGACAAGGCCAGGGGCGAGGACCGCTACGTCCTGGACCACCACATCGTCCCGCTGGCCGAGGAGGACCTGCCGGACGACTACCCCGACAAGTTCCGCACCGCGCCGAAGGCCGAGGTCTGAGCACATGACGACACGCACCGAGGGCCGGTCGCTGGAGCAGCGGATCGACGAGCTGGAGGGCCGGGCGGAGTTCGCCGACATCGTCGCGGGCTACTGCGAGGGCACCGACCGCCGCGACATCGACCGCTTCATGAGCATCTGGCACGACGACGCCGAGTACCTGATCCCCGGCGGGCGCGGCGACTTCCACGGCACGGACGAGATCCGCCGCTCGCAGGAGGTCATCGGGAAGGTGTGGAAGGAGACCTATCACTGGACCACCAACCACACGGCCCGCTTCGAGACCCCCGACCGCGCGACCGGCCGCAGCGACGCCATCGCCGTCTGCGTCCACCCGGACGGCAGGATCAGTTGGGTGAGCTGCACCTACCACGACGTCTACGAGCGCCGCGCGGGCGCCTGGAAGCTCGCCCGGCGCCTGGTCGAGCGCTACTTCGTGAGCGCGCCGCAGGACGTCGCACTGCTTCCGCCCTTCTGACCGCAGGACCGCCGACACGGGCCCCATCGTCAAGGGAGACGAGATGAGTGCTGGACGAGTGCTGGTGGCCGGGGCCAGCGGGCTCATAGGGGCCGCGGCGATCACCGCCTTCGCCGCCGAGGGGTGGGACGTGGTCGCCTTCTCACGACGCCCGCCCGAGGCGGCCGGATTTGTACGGTGCCGGCACGTGCCGGTGGACCTCACGGACGGGTCCGCGGCCCGCGAGGCCGTCGCCGCGCTGGCACCCCGGCCGACCCACCTGGTCTACGCGGCGGCGTACGAAAAACCGGACCTGGTCGCCGGGTGGTCCGACCCGCGGCAGATGGCGACCAACGAGGCGATGCTCGGCAACGTCCTCGGGCCGCTGGCCGAGGGGGGCGCGCTGCGGCACGCCACCGTCATGCAGGGGACGAAGGCGTACGGCGCCCACCTGCACCCGATCCCGGTCCCGGCGCGGGAGCGGGCGCCGCGCGATGACCACGAGAACTTCTACTGGCGCCAGGAGGACCTGCTCAGGGAGGTGGCCGACCGCCACGCGTTCGACTGGACCATTCTGCGGCCGGTCCAGGTCGTGGGACCGGCGTACGGCGTCTCCTACTGCACACCGCCGGTGATCGGCGCCTTCGCCGCGCTCAGTGCCGCGACGGGCATCCCGTTCGGCTTCCCCGGCGGCACGGTCCACCCGGTCCGCCAGGTGGTGGACGCGCGGCTGGTCGCGGGCGCCCTGGTGTGGGCGGCGACCTCGCCCGCGGCTCGGGGCGAGCACTTCAACCTGACGAACGGCGAGGTGTTCTCCTGGCAGGAGCTCTGGCCGTCCCTGGCCGACGCGATGGGCGTGCCGTGCGCGCCGCCCCGTCCGATGAGTCTGACCGAGGAGCTGCCCCGGCTGGCCGGGGTCTGGCAGGACATCGTGACCAAGCACGGGCTCCGCCCGCTCTCCCTGCTCGACGTCCTCGGCCGGTCGCATCAGTACGCCGACTACACCTTCGGTTACGGCCTGACGACGATGCCGCCGCCCGCGCTCGTCAGCACGGTCAAGGTGAAACAGGCCGGCTACACCCGGGTCCACGACACCGAGGCGACCTTCCGCGACGCGCTGCGGACGCTGGTCGAGCGCCGTGTGCTGCCCGACCTGACGGGAGCCGCCGGGTGAACGCGCCGCCCGCGGCGCGCGAGCCCCGGCTGGTCCTGGCCTGGGGCACCGTGCGCGACGCGTCGTTCCCCGACCGTGTCGCCGCGGCCCGCCGGGCCGGGTGCGAGGGGATCGGGCTCGCGATCCCGTACTACCGGGACCTGCTCGCGCGGGGGTGGAAGGACCGCGACCTCGCCGCGGTGCTCGCCGAGTGGGACGTGCGGATCAACGAGGTCGAGGTGCTGTTCGGCTTCCACGGCGCGCCGGGCCGACCGGCGGGTGTCGCCGGCCGTCCTGGTCTGGTCTACGCCGACCCGGAGCTGGAGAGGACCGCCTTCCACCTGGCCGACACCTTCGGGGTGCCCTTCGTGCAGACCGTCGGCACCTTCGACGCCCGGCCGGTTGCCGACGCCCGGCCGATCGGACCTGAAGTGGTGGACGCCTTCGGGGAGTTGTGCGACCGGGCGGCGGCGCACGGGCTGAGGGTGGCGCTGGAATTCGTGCCGTACAGCAGCATCCCCGACCTGGCGTCCGGGCTGGCCGTCGTGGCCGGGGCGGACCGTGGCAACGGCGGTCTGTGCGTGGACAGTTGGCACTTCTTCCGCGGTGACCCGGACCTGGGGCTGCTGCGTACGGCGCCGCCGGAGCGCGTGTTCATGGTGCAGTTCAACGACGGCCCGGTGCCGCCGGTCGACCCCGACCGCATGGTGGACGCCGTCCACCATCGGGTCCTGCCCGGCGAGGGCGACTTCGACCTGCGCGCGTTCGTGGCGGCCCTCGACCGGCCGGGCGTCGAGGCGCCGTTCTCGGTCGAGGTCTACTGCGACGCGCTGCGGTCGCGGCCGACGTCCGAGGTGGCGCGGCGGGCGGCGGACGCCACGCGCGCGGTCGTCGCGTCCGCGCCGCGCACCCTCTGAAACGACCCGTGGTGTGACCGTTGACACGTATTGCTTCGCCTGGTTAAGTACACATGGCTAAGTAATGGTGGGGATGAGGAGCAGATGAACCCTTACCGTGTCGCCGTCGTCGGTTCGGGACCGGCGGGCATCTACGCGACCGACGCTCTCGTGCGCGGCGCGCTCGATGTGTCGGTCGACGTCTACGACCGGCTGCCCACGCCGTACGGCCTGGTGCGGTACGGCGTCGCGCCCGACCACCCGAGGATCAAGTCCATCGTGGTCGCCCTGCGGAAGGTGCTCGAACGCGACGGGGTCCGCTTTCTCGGTGACGTCCACGTCGGCCGCGACGTGACGACGCGGGAACTCGCGGAGCTGTACGACGCGGTGGTGTTCGCGACCGGCGCCTCCGTCGGCCGCAGGCTCGCCGTACCGGGGGAGGAGCTGGCCGGGGTCTGCTCGGCCACCGACTTCGTCGCCTGGTACAGCGGCCATCCCGACCACGCCCGCGCGGGGGAGTCCTTCCCGCTGGAGGCGGAGTCGGTGGCCGTCGTCGGCGCGGGCAATGTGGCGCTCGACGTGGCGCGCCTGCTGGTGAAGTCGGCGGCGGACCTGGCGCGGACCGACATGCCGCCGCACGTCCTGGACCGGCTCGCGCGCAGCCGTGTCCGCGACGTCCACCTCGTCTGCCGCCGCGGGCCGGAGCACGCGAAGTTCACCGCGAAGGAACTGCGTGAACTGCTCGAACTCCACGATGTCGCGACCGAGTTGGACGCCGGGCTGCTGCCCGCCGGGTCGCAGGACCCGCTGACCGCGGCCAACCTCAAGGTCTTCGCCGACCTCGCCTCCCGTGAGGTGCCCGCCGTCCGGCGCACCCTGCGCTTCCACTTCTGGTCCCGCCCCGTGGAGCTGTTGGGCGACGGCGGCGCCGTCACCGCCGTACGCCTGGAAAGGACGCGGGAGGCCGGCGGCGCGGTCGTGGCGACCGGCGAGGTCACCGATCTCACGGCCGGCATGGTCGTCCGGTCGGTCGGCTACCACAGCACACCGGTCGGCGCCCTGCCGTTCGACGAGGACCTGGGCCGAGTCCCGCACGACGCCGGCCGGGTGCTGGGCCCCGACGGCCGGGCGCTCGACGGTCACTACGTCGCCGGGTGGGCCAAACGCGGGCCGTCCGGGGTCGTCGGCACGAACCGGGCCTGCGCCGCCGACACGGTGGCCGGTCTCGTCGCGGACCTGGCGGCCCGGCCGCCCCGCGGCGCCGGGCCCGACGAGGTCGACCGGGTGCTCGCCGAGCGCGGCGTCAGGCCCGTCACGTACGACGGCTGGCTGTCGATCGACGCGGAGGAGGAGAGCCGCGGCCGGAACCTCGGCCGGACGCGTACCAAGATCCCCGACTGGGAGACCCTGCGGCACGTCGCCGCCGCGGACGCCGACCGGCCGGACCGGGGCGCGGCCTGACGCGCGGGCGCCCACGACCGCCCGAACCCCGGGCGCACCGGGAGCCGTTCGCCACCGCCCGAACCCCGCCCCACCGGAGGTTCATCACCGCCTGAACCGGCGGGCGTCCAACACCGCCCCCACCGGGAGCCGTTCATCACCGCCCGAACCGGCGGGCGTTCACCACTGTCCCTCTCAACCAGGAAGTCGGCATTCCCATGGCCTACGTCATCCACGGCGCCTGCATCGACGTGCTCGACCGGAGCTGCGTCGAGGTCTGCCCGGTCGACTGCATCTACGAGGGCTCGCGCAAGGCGTACATCCACCCCGACGAGTGCGTGGACTGCGGTGCCTGCGAGCCGGTCTGTCCCGTCACGGCCATCAAGTACCGCGACGAAGTACCCGAGGGCCAGGCCGACTTCGTGGAGGACAATGCCCGCTTCTTCCTCGAACCCCTTCCGGGGCGCGACGAGCCGCTGGGCCACCCCGGCGGCTCGGCCGACCTCGGACCCACCGGTGTCGACACCGCTCTGGTGTCCCACCGCCCGGCGTCGTCGGGCGGCGCCTGACCCCATCCACCTCGGAGGCCCAACCCGCCATGGAGAGCCTGAAGGAAGCACGCGACCAAGACCCGTATCCCTTCTTCGCCGACCGACTCGCCCGCGGTCCCGTCCACTGGGACGAGGGCATGAACGCCTGGATCGTCGTCGGCTACGAGGAGTGCCGGTACATCCAGCTCAACGAGGATCTCTTCGCCCACCCGTACTTCGAACTCAAGGGCGCGGCGGACGTCTACGGGGGACCCAAGGGAGTGCTCCTCCTCCAGGGCGAGCAGCACCACCGCGTCCACAACTTCCTCCTCCAGCACTTCACGCCGACGACGGTCCGCAAGTACCGCACCGCCTTCATCGCGGAGCTGGTGAGCGCCCGGCTCGACGCGATCGAGGGGCGCACCCATGTCGACCTCGCCGCCGAGTTCGCCTCGGTGGTGCCCAGCGACGTCATCGCCGCGCTGCTCGGACTCGACTGGCGCGACGAGGAGTTGATGGCCAAGTGCCGTCGCTGGAACTCCACGATGTTCCGCTGGACCGAGACCTTCGGCGAGGACGAGGAGGCGTACGCGGAGGCGGCCGCCGCGGCCTCCGCCCTCAACGAGGTGCTGCTCCCGGTCATCAGGGCGCGCCGGGACGAGCCGCGCGACGACCTGATCTCGGTGCTGTGGGAGCAGGGGCAGGGCGTGCTGGAGCAGTGGGGCGAGGAGGAAATCCTGGCGCAGGCGCGGGTGCTGTTCTTCGCCGGTACCGACACCACCGCGCACTTCCTGAAGAACGCCATCCACACGCTGCTGAACCACCCCGAGTTGCAGGACCGCATCCGCGGGGACGAGCGCCAGATCGTGGCCTTCGGCGAGGAGGTGCTGCGCTACCTGGCGCCCGTGCAGTTCCGGGTGCGCGTGGCGACCCGTGACGTGGAGGTGGCGGGACGGCTGATCGCCAAGGGCGACCGGGTGCACCCGGTCAACGGGGCCGCGAACCGGGACCCCCGGCAGTTCCACCACCCCGAGACCGTCGACCTGGACCGCGGCAATCTCAAGACGCACGTCGCGTTCAACGTCGGCCCGCGCTACTGCGTCGGCGCGGCGCTCTCGCGCGGCGAGGAGGTCGAGGTGATCTCGCAGTTGCTCGACCGCTACGGGACGCTGCGCTGGGACCGCGACGCGGAACCGGCGCGCTACCGCGGCTACATGCCGCGCTCGTTCAGCCCGCTCAACGCCGTGGTGGCCCCGGCCGAAGAGGCCGCCCCGGCCACTGCCACCGCCACCGCCACCGCCACCGTCAGCGCGGACGCGGACGCCTGCGTGGGCGCGGGGAACTGCGTCCTGGTGGCGCCCTCGGTCTTCGGCCTGGACGACGACGGGGCCGTGGCCGTGCTGCGGGAGCGGATCGGCGCCGCCGACCGCCCCGCGGCGGACGCGGCGGCGGCCGGGTGTCCGGCGGCGGCGATCATCGTGGAGGAGTGACGACGCGGACAGCGAAAAGGTGGCCGGGCCCCGAGGGCCCGGCCACCGTCGTACGCGGCTGACGTACCGTCAGATCGCGGCCACGCGGCCCGATCGCGCGGAAGCCTCGGCGAAGTCCACGACGGTCGTGTCCCGGACCGAGCCGAGACGGTCCCGCTGGGCGATGATGTCGTTCAGTCGCAGCGCCGTGCTCCCGGTGATCTCGTCCGCGGGCGTCCACTCCCGCATGCGGGACACCGTCGGGCCGTGGACGACGAAGACCTGGCCGGTGATCCCCCGCGAGTGCGCGCAGCCGAGGAAGGCCGTGAGCGCGGCGACGCTCTCGGGGTCCCACTCGTCGGCCGCGCCCTCGGCGGGCGCCATGCCCTCGACGACGCCCTCGGTCATGCCGGTCCGGGCGCGCGGGCAGATGGAGTTGGCGCGTACGCCGTAGCGTGCCAGCTCGCGCGCCGCGACCTGGGTGAGGGCGACGATGCCCGCCTTGGCAGCCGAGTAGTTGACCTGCCCGAAATTGCCGTAGAGCCCGGCCTCCGAGGACGTGGTCACCACGGCGGCGTCGACCGGCTCGCCGGACGCCTGGTGCAGCGCCTTCCAGTGGGCGGCGGCGAAGTGCAGGGGACCGGCGTGGCCCTTGAGGTGGACGGCCATCACCGCGTCCCACTCGGCCTCGGAGATGTTGACGATGGTGCGGTCCCGGATGATGCCCGCGTTGCAGACGAGGAAGTCGAGCTTTCCCCGGACGCCGGCCGCCTGGGCGATCAGCCGCTCCGCGCCGTCCCAGGTGGAGATGTCGTCCCCGTTGGCCTCGGCACTGCCCCCGGCCGCGCTGATCTCCTCGACGGCCTCGTCGGCGGCCGGCCGGCCCTCCGGCGTACGGCCCACGTCGTTGACCACCACATGCGCGCCCGCCCGTGCGAGCGCCCGCGCCTCGGCGCGCCCGATGCCCTGGCCGGCCCCCGTGACGACGGCGACCTTCCCCTTCAGCTCGTCCATTTCTCGCCCTTCTCCTCCGTGCTCGTGCGGCTCGGTCCGCGAGATGTGCCCCCGGGTGATCAGCGTGAACAGCGTGATCAGGAGGCACTGAAACACATTTGCTTAGCCAGGTAAAGAGATTGACGCGATCCATTGCGCTCGGTTTAAGACGATGTTACACATGGCTAACCACTTCCCGTGAACGGCCTCCGCTTCGCCGTCCGCACAGTTCGCGACGAGAGGAAAGAGCATGGCCGCTGCTCCCGCGCCGACGACGAAGACCGACCGCGAGGCGTACTACCGCGAGCACGGATACTGGACCTCCGAACGCCTCGGATGGTGGGTGTTCGACGTCGCCGAGCGCACCCCGGACCGCGAATTCCTGGTGATCGGCGACCTTCGGCTGACGTACGGCGAATTCGCCGCGTGGGCCGACGTGCTCGCCGCGCACTTGGTCGAGGCGGGAGTCGTACGCGGCGACCGCGTCATGATCCAGCTGCCGAATCTGGCGGAGGCGCTGCTGGGCCAGGTCGCCGCCTTCCGGATCGGCGCGGTCAACGTCCCGGTCGTGCCGATCTACCGCGAACACGAGATGGCGCACATCGTCAACGACTGCAAGCCGCGCGCGGTGATCTCGATCGCGGAGAACCGCGGCAGGCGCCCCGCCGAGGAGCTGGACGGCATCCTGGAGGGCGCCACCTGGGGGCCGGTCGCCCGCTTCTGCGTGGACCTGGAGGAGCCGCGGCCCGGCTGGCGCGCCTTCCCCGGCCGGGACGACCGGCGGCCCGCCGTCTCGCTCCCCGACCCGCTCGAACCCGACCGGTGCTGCCTGATGCTCTACACCTCGGGGACGACCTCCGCGCCCAAGGGCGTCGAGCTGACGGGCCAGGGATTCGTGTCCAACGCGCGCAGCATCCGGCACACCATGTCGCTGAGCGCCAAGGACGTCTTCTTCTGCGCCTCGCCCCTGTCCCACCTGGCCGGTTTCAACGCCGGGGTCGTCTGGCCCGCGTCCATGGGCGCCAAGATCGTCGTGATGCCGGTCTGGAACGGCGCGGAGGCGGCCCGGATCATCGAACGCGAACGGTGCACCTTCACCACCGCAGCCTCGGTGTTCCTCCACGACCTGGTCGCGGCCCACCGCGAGGGCATCGGCGCCGGCCACCCGATCTCGGTGTTCATGTCCGGCGGCGCGGCGACCGTACCCGATCTGATCCGGGAGGCGGGCGAGGTCGGGATCACCGCGCTGCGCGGCTACGGCATGACGGAGACCGGCGGGGGAGTCTCCTGGGTCGCCCCCACCGAACCGCTCGACATCAGGGCCGAGTACGACGGCGCCGTCGTCCCCGGCAGCGAGATCCAGGCTGTCGACGCCGAGCGCCGGCCGCTCCCGCCCGGCGCGGAGGGCGAACTGCGGATCAGGGGTCCGCAGGCCCTCATCGGCTACACCGACCCGGCCCTCACCCGCGAACAGCTCGACGAGGAGGGCTGGTTCTACACCGGCGACCTCGGCCGGGTCGACGCGCGCGGTCTGGTCCGCATCACCGGCCGTACCAAGGACATCATCAACCGCGCGGGCGAGAAGTTCTCCGCCCGCGACATCGAGGAACTCATCCAGCGGCACCCGGCCGTCGACATGGCGGCCGTGGTCGGACTGCCCGACCCGCGGCTCGGCGAGGTCGTCGGCGCCTTCGTCACCCTCGCCGCGGGCCAGGAGTGGCCGGGCGACGCCGAGATGACGGCGTACCTAGACCGGGCCAAGCTCGCCAAGCAGAAGATCCCCACCTCGTGGCAGGTGCTCCCCGAGCTGCCGAGAACCGCCTCGGGCAAGATCCAGAAACACGAACTGCGCCACACGAACTCCACGACGAACAGGAGGAGTTGAGCCGTGACCCGCCCCGACCGCACCCCGGTCATCGCCGCCGTCGGACTGTCCGACGGTCCCAAGGCGCCCCATCTCGACGCGCTCGGCCACCAGGCCCAGGCGATGCAACGCGCGCTGGCCGACTCCGGCCTGCGCAAGGACGACATCGACGGCTTCGGCTGCGCCGAGGCGTGGATCCCCGGCGTCCCCGGCGTCGACCTCCCCGAGACCGCGGAGTACCTGGGCCTCGACCCGCGGTGGATCGAGGGCACGTACACCGGCGGATCGGCCTATGAGTTCCAGATCCAGCACGCCGAGGCCGCGATCCGGTCCGGCATGGCGGACACGATCCTCCTCACCTACGGCAGCGACCTGCTGACCCGGATGGGACGGAGCCTCGGCACGGCGTACGGCCGCAGGCCCGTCGGCGGCGCGGCGTACGAGGAGCCGTACGGCAAGACGACGGTCGCCGCGTACGCGATGGCCGCCCGGCGCCACATGTACGAGTACGGCACCACGCCGGAACAGCTCGCCAGCGTCGCCGTCGCGGTCCGCGAACACGCGGCCCACAATCCGCAGGCCATATACCGCAAGCCGCTGACCGTGGACGACGTCCTCGGCTCCCGGATGATCGCCGACCCGCTGCACCTGTTCGACTGCTGCGCGATCACCGACGGCGGCGGCGCCGTCATCGTCACCACCGAGGAGCGCGCCCGCGACCTCAGGCAGCCGTACGTCTCGATCCTGGGCACGGCCGCCCGCCAGAACCACTGGAACATCTCGCAGGCGCCGGACGTGACCACCACGGCGGGAGCCCGCTCCGGCCCCGACGCCTTCGCGCGCGCCGGACTGACCCCGGCCGACGTGGACATGGCCATGCTCTACGACAGCTTCACCATCACGGTCATCCTGCTGCTGGAGAGCCTGGGCTTCTGCGAGCCGGGCGAGGGCGGCCCCTTCGCCGAGGAGGGCAACCTCCGGCTCGGCGGGAAGCTGCCCGTCAACACCGACGGCGGCGGCCTGTCCGCCTGCCATCCGGGACTGCGCGGGATCTTCCTGCTGATCGAGGCGGTCAGACAACTGCGCGGCCAGGCCGGTGAGGTGCAGGTGCCGGACTGCGAGGTGGCGCTCGCGGCCGGCTCCGGCGGCTGGTTCTCCACGATCGGCGTCACCATCCTCGGGAAAGGCAGATGAGGCAGATGGCAACCGAGAACATCCGCGGCCCACAGGGGACCCTCGACGTCATCGACGTGGCCGACACCTGGGCGAAGCCGGTCCCCGAACTCGACCCGGTCAGCGCCACCTACTTCCGCGCCGCCCAGGAAGGCACGCTGCTGATCCAGCGCTGCCCGTCCTGCCACGCCACGCAGCACTACCCGCGGCTGATCTGCCGCGTCTGTGCGGCGACGCCCGAGTGGGAGGCGGCGAGCGGGCGGGGCACCGTCTACACCTACACCGTCGTCCGGCAGGCGGGCATGCCCGGATTCGACGAGGACGCGCCGTACGTGATCGCGCTGGTCGACCTCGACGAGGGGCCGCGCATGATGGGCAACATCACCGACTGCCCTGTGGACGAGGTCCGCGTCGGCCAGCGCGTCCAGGCGTATCAGTTGCGGATCGCCGACGGGATCGGCCTGCCCCAGTGGCGGCCCGAGGCCACCTCCGGCT
>NZ_JBIVIV010000006.1:0-316858 GCF_044749865.1 Streptomyces sp. NPDC088910 | reverse complement strand
CTGAGACCGCGCCACGCGACCGAGGCCACCTCCGGCTGAGACCGCGCCACGCGACCGAGGCCACCTCCGGCTGAGACCGCGCCACGCGACCGAGGCCACCTCCGGCTGAGACCGCGCCACGCGACCGAGGCCGGGTCCGGCCGAGGCCGCACCCTACCGAGAGCACCTCCGGCTGAGCCCGCTCGTGGCTGAGCCCGCCCACCCTCCCCGTGACGCGCGTACGCGCCGTCGCCGGCGATCCATCATTTCACTTCGTTAAGGAGCCTGTTGTGCACAGATCCCTCTTCGGCGTCGGCGTCCTGGCGCTCGCCGCCACGATGTCGCTCGCCGCCTGCGGCTCCAACGGCGGGGGCAGCACCTCCGGCGGTGGCGGCGGCAAGACCCTGGTCATCGGCTTCGCCGCCCCGCTCACCAGCGGCAACGCGGCAGTGGCCGAGCAGATGGTCAACACGGCCAAACTGGCCGTGAAGACGATCAACGCGGACGGCGGCGCGGGCGGCCGGAAGCTCTCCCTCAAGGTCTACGACGACAAGCTCACCGCCGACGAGTCGGCCAAGGTCGCCCAGCGGGCCATCACGGTCGACAAGGCCGGGGTCATGATGGGCGGCTACACCAGCATCGAGGGACTGGCGATCCGCAAGATCGTCGAGCCGCGCAAGATCGTCTTCATCAACTCCTCGACGATCTCACCCGCCCTGATGGACGGCGCGAAGTACACCTTCCGCACCACCGTCGACCAGAGCGACTACCCGGTCCAGATGATCGACCTGCTCAAGTCGCTCGGCTACAAGCACCCGGTGGTGACCGCGGACGACGGCCCGACCGGATCGACGCTGTGGAAGCCGATCGTCGACCAGGCGAAGCAGGCGGGCATGGACCCGGGCGACACCGTGCACTACACGCTGGGCGCGACCGACCTGACGTCGGCCGTGACCAAGCTGAAGGGCGAGCACCCGGACGCCGTCGTCCACATCGGCTCCGCGGCGGCCGACGCGGGACTCATGCTCAAGACGATGGCGGAGGCCGGGGTCAACGTGCCCGTCGTCGGCTTCGGCTCGCTCATCGCGCCGGACGCCCTGAAGATCGGCGGCGACGCGTACACCAAGCTCCCGGCGATCTACACGCTGGCCAACCAGCAGCCGTCCAAGCCGGAGTACCAGGACTTCGTCAAGGCGTACGCCACCGAGTACGGCGGCAGCGCGGACGCGCTCGCGCTGGGCCTGGCGGAGCAGGCGGGCGCCACCTGGGACGCCTTCACCGTCCTGAAGAAGGGGCTCGACGCCACCAACGGCGACACCGACGGGGACAAGCTCGCCAAGGCGATCGACGCCATCACGCCCTTCGCGGGCGCCGCGGGCAAGGACGGCTCGCTGATCAACTTCGGTGACGGACGCGACGGATTCAGCAAGTCGCTCGTGGCCTTCCAGTTCGTCGGCGGCAAGCCCAAGGAACTGGCGAAGCAGCCCTCGTGACCCGGCGCGACCCGGTCGACGCGCCGGGCCCCACACCCCGGGGCCCGGCGCTCGACGCCCAGGACGTCCGGCGGATCACCGCCCTGCTCACCGCGTACTGCGACAGCGTGGACACCGGTGACTTCGCGCGCTTCGCCCGCCTCTTCCGCGACGGCACCTGGCTGGGAATGCCCGGCGAAGACGTCGAGGACTGGATGCGGGAGAACGTCCTCACCTACGACGGCGCCACGCACACCCGGCACCGCGTGCACGACATCAGCCTGGCACCCGGCCGTTCGCGGGACGAGGCGTACGGGACCTGCGGCATCGAGGTCACCCAGCGGTTCCCCGGTGAGCGGGCCCTGCTCGTCACCCGCAACACCTACGCCGACCGGTTCCGCCGCGTGGACGGCCGGTGGCGGTTCGACTCCCGGACGATCACGCGGCGGCAGCCCGGCGACGACTCCCGGCACCGGCGCCGGGGGAGCGGCCGGGACGACAACCAGAAGGGACGAGGCACGTGCGGATCTTCGACGGCCTGACGGATCTGGCCGACTCCGAAGGCGAGGATCTGGGGGCCGGCGACTGGATCGCGGTCGACCAGGAGCGCATCGACGCCTTCGCCGACGTGACCGGGGACCACCAGTGGATCCACGTCGACCCGGACCGCGCGGCCTCCGGCCCCTTCGGGCGGACGGTGGCCCACGGCTACCTGACCCTGTCGCTGCTCGCCGAACTCACCACCCGGCTCTACCGCGTCGACAACGTCTCCTTCGCGGTCAACTACGGCCTGGACCGCGTCCGGTTCGTCACGCCCGTGCTCGAAGGCTCCCGCATCCGCGCCACGGCGCGGCTCGCGGAGGCCGCACGCCTGGACGCGGCCGTCCAGGTGAGGCTGGAGAGCACCATCGAGATCGAAGGGTCACGGCGCCCGGCCGCGGTCGTCACCTCACTCGCCCGCTACATCGTCTGAGCCGGGCAGCGTACGAGGCGCGGCGGACCGGGACAGGACAGCGCGATGGACCTGCGCGTCGCGCCGCACCGGCTGTGCCCCTTCTGCGACCGGCGGCGGGAACTGCCGGGCGGCCGGTGATCCGGGGGCGCTCTCTGCGGAGCGCCCCCGGATCACCGTGGCTGTACGGCTCTACGGCTTCGGCTACGGCCTACGGCCTACGGCTCGACCGTCTCGATCGCCTGCGCCGGGCAGCCCACCTCGGCCTCGCGGACGTCGTCCCACGTCGCCTCGGGCGGCTCGTCGGCCAGCAGCCGCACGATGCCGTCCTCGTCGCGCTGGTCGAAGACGCCGGGCGCGGTCAGGACGCACATGCCGGAGCCGCAGCACTTGTCGGTGTCGACGTGGACACGCATGAGGCGTTCCTTTCGTTGCGGAGCGGCGGGGTTCACCAGGCGAGCGGGAGCGCGTGCAGCCCGTAGACGGCCATCTCGTGGCGGAAGCGCAGCTCTTCGAAGGGGACGGCCAGACGCAGGCCGGGGAACCTCTGGAGTACGGCGGGCAGCGCGACGCGCAGTTCGAGGCGGGCGAGCGGCTGGCCGAGGCACTGGTGGACGCCGAAGCCGAAGGCAAGGTGGCGGCGGGCGCCGGGGCGGCCGAGGTCGAGCAGGCCGCCCTCGGGGAAGGCGTCCTCGTCCCGGTTGGCGGCGCCGATCATGCACAGGACGCCCTCGCCCGCCCGTATCCGCGTGCCGCTGACCTCCACGTCCTCGACGGCGGCCCGGCCGATCCCGTTGTGGACCACCGTCATGTAGCGCAGCAGCTCCTCGACGGCGGTGTCGAGGGCGGAGCCGTCGCCGTCCTCGTCGAGCCGGGCCGCCTCGTGCAGCCGCGCGGCCTGGGCGGGCTCGCGCAGCAGGGCGAGGACCGACAGGGAGGTCATGTTGGCGGTGGTCTCGTGCCCGGCCACCAGCAGCAGCCGGCCCATCGACGCGATCTCGTCGTCGTCCAGGACGTCCTGCTCGGCGAGGCGGCTGATGATGCTGTCGTCCGGCGCGGCCCGCTTGGCGCGCGCCAACCCGGCGAGATAGGCGCCCAGTTCGTCCTGCGCCGCGGCGACCTCCTGCGGCGGCGCGTCGGTGCGCAGCATCGTGCTGCTGCACTGCTGGAAGAAGGCGTGGTCGGCGTAGGGGACGCCCAGCAGCAGGCAGATGACCATGGAGGGCAGCGGCAGCGCGAAGTCGGCGACCAGGTCCGCGGTGCGGTCGGCGCGGGCGGCCATCCGGTCCAGCAGGTCGTCGGTGACCTGGCGTACGGCCGGTCGCATCTCGGCGACCTTGCGGATCATGAAGTCGGCGGTGAGCATGCGGCGCAGCCGGGCGTGGTCCGGGTCGTCCATCCGGATGAAGGTCGGCCGGTCGGTGGCGAGCGTCCGCAGGCCGGCCGAGAGGAACGGGAAGCCGGGCCGCCTCGCGTCCGAGCTGAAGCTCCGGTCCCGCAGCACGGAGCGGATGTCCGCGTGCCGGGTCACCATCCAGCACGACGTGCCGTCCCACAGCCGGACACGGCTCAACCCCTCCTCGCCTCGGGCCTGTTCGTAGGCGGGCGGTGGGGCGAAGGGGCACGTCCCTCGGGCGGCGGGGGCGGTGACGGCAACGGGCGGGTGCGCGGCGGTGGCCATGACGGACACTCCTGTCTTGCCGGTGCGGAAGGTGCCAGAGCGGTGCCAGGGGCAGCAGAGGTCAGTGCCTGTAGCACTAAGTGCCGTAGGCAACTAACTTGGTGTCGAGGCTAGTTCGCTCTCCGCGCTCGCCGGTAGGGCGGATTCGGGCCGTTTCACGCTGATGCGACCCGGTGGTCACGCCTTCGGTGACGGGACGTCACGCCCCGAACGGGGCGCCCGCTTGAGGTCGGCGCGGCGGCCCCGACCGGCGACGCCGCGCCGTGCCGTCGCGCACCCGCTCGCGTCGCGCCGACCGCCGCCCGGCACCGTCCGAAACGCATCGGTACGGGGTCGGGTGCGGCCATTCGGTGTGGCTGCCGTCCGTGGCTGCCGTGCGTGGCTGCCGTGCGTGGCCGCCGTCACTCCGGGAGTGTGCGCCGCCGGACGTGGGTCACCGGAACCGTCGTGGCCAGGGCCGCGCGATGGGCGGCCGGGGCCGCGAGGGGGGTGAGGTGGAGCGGGGCGCGGGGCCAGTCCCGCACGGTCGGCGCCGTGGCCAGCGCAGTGCTGACGTCGATCGCCGCGGGAGGAGCCGACAGGCCGTGGCCGGTCAGCTTCATCGCCGCCTCCTTGCGCACCCAGGCGTCGAGGAACGCCTCCGGGCGCGCGCCGGGCGGGAGTTGGTCGTACGCGGCGCGCTCGGCGGGGGTCAGGGTGAGCGCCGCGAGGCCGTCCGCGTCACGGTCCGCGTCGAGTTGGTCGAGATCCGCGCCGATCAGGCCGCTGCCGACGACCGCGATCAGCAGCCACTCGCGGGTGTGCGAGACGGAGAAGTCGAAGGCGGCGTCCGCCACTCGGGGGCGGCCGTGCCGGGGCGCGCCGCACAGCCCGCAACCCCGCTCGACGGCCACCTCGGCCGGTGGCACGCCCAAGTAGCGTCCTACGACGAGCCGTTGGGCCGCCCGCGAGGTCAGCAGCGTATCGGCCGCCGCGCCCTCACCGAGCACCTGCCACCGCTCCCGCTCCTCGGCGCCGAGCAGACCGGCCCACGCCGCGCGCCGCCGCACCGGCACCAGCCACACCTCGCAGGTCCCGGTGGCGGGCGCAGCGAGGGCCCTTCCGGCCGCGACCGGCCCGGCCGCAAAGGGGCTCGCCGCCAGAGGCGTGGGGACGAGCGATCCGGCCGCGGCCCGCCCCGCCGCCTCCGGCCCGCTCATCCGCCGCTCCGTCCCGTCGCGGCGCCGACGGCCCCGGCGTCGACCGCCCCGGCGTCGGCCGGTGCGATGTCCATGCCGGACCCGTCCGTCGACGCCGGTGCCGGCAGCACCGTCAGCAGATGCGTCACCGCCGTCGCCAACTGCGCGTCCAGGCCGGGCTGCGGCCCCGCCGGGACCACGGCGACCGTGATGTCCGGCTCGACCCCGCGGTTCTCCAGCCCCGCCCCGACCCCGCGGAAGTAGTAGCAGAATTCGGGCTGGGTGGTCACCGTGCCGTCGACCAGCCCGTGCCGCGGCCAGGTGGCGATCGTGCCGCCCCACGTCCGCGTGCCCACCAGCGTGCCCAGGCCGCGCTCGCGGAACATATGGCCGAAGATCTCGCCGTCGGAGCCGGTCTGTTCGTTGATCAGCGCCGCCATCGGACCGCGCGGCGACTCCAGCGGATACGGCACCGCGCCGCTCCACCGGCCGTGCTCGGTACCCGTGCGGCTGCGCGCGAGCCGGTCGAGGAGCAGCGGAGAGACATGGCCGCCGCCGTTGAACCGCACGTCGACCACCAGCCCCTCCCGGTCCAGACCGCCGAGGAACTGCCGTACGAAGTCCGCGTATCCGGTCCTGAACATGTCCGGCACGTGCAGATACGCGAGCCTGCCGTCGGAGACGGTGTCCACGTACGCGCTGTTGCGGGCCACCCAGTCCAGGTAGCGGGCGCGCGCCTCGCTGCGGGCCGCGCGGACCACCACCCGGCGCGGGACGGCGCCGCCGCGCAGCACGGTCAGTTCGACCTCGCGGCCCGCGAGACCGGTGAGCAGTTCCGCCGGGCCGCCGGGCCCCACGAGGTGCCCGTCGACCGCGGCGATCTCGTCGCCCGGCCGGATGTCGACACCCGGCCGGTCGCAGGGCGAGGTGGCGTCGGGGTTCCACGGGTCGCCGCGCAGCACGTGCGCGATCCGCCACCGGCCCTCGGCCTGCGGCGCGGGCTCCCAGTCCACACCGAGGAAACCCTGCGCCTCACCGCTCGGCGCGCCGTAGTCGCCGCCGCGCTCGTACGCGTGCGAGGTCGCCAGCTCGCCGTGCAACTCCCAGACCAGGTCCGAGAGTTCGGCGCGGGTCGCGACCCGGTCGAGCAGCGGCAGATAGCACCGGTGCACCGCGTCCCAGTCGATCCCCGACATGTCGGCGTTCCAGAAGCTCTCGCGCTGGAGCCGCCACGCCTCCCGGAACATCTGCCGCCACTCCGCGGCAGGGACGAACGGGATCTTGACCCGGTCCAGGTCGACCCAGCCGGTGGGCCGCCCCGGCGGGGCGATGGGCGAGTCGAAGTCCTCCACGGCCTCCTTGGGCGCGCCCGCGGGCACCACGCGCAGCCGGTGGTTGTGCCGGTAGAGCAGCGCCGTGCCGGTGCGGTCGGTGCTGATCTCGTCGACCGGCCCGAGATAGTCCTCGGTCACGTCGCCGGTCGCCAGGTCCACCAGGGTGACGCTGCCCTCCTGTTGCTGCTGCGGGTCGTCCGGCTCGGGCGCGCTGAGCGGTACCGACAGCAGCAGCACGCAGTCGGGCAGACCCAGCACCGCCGCGTAGCGGCCCTCGGGGACCGGCAGCGGGACCAGGCGCCGTTCGATACCGGTGAAGTCGATGGCGACCGGCCCTTCCGGATCGCCCTCGTCGTACCCGTCGGGGGAGTACGCGCCGCCCGCCGACTGCTGCGGCGGAGCGAACGGCGGCTGCCGGTCGGCGGTCAGCGGCACCGCGTACGGCCGGGCGCCGAAGGGGAAGCCGATCTCGAACTGGACCTGGTCGTGCTCGGGCGTCAGGTCGCGCTGTCCGACGAAGTACAGATAGCGGCCCGCCGGGTCGAAGGACGGCAGCGCGTCCCGCAGCACCGGTCGGGTGATCCGCGAGGTGCGTCCGGTGTCCACCTCGGCGACCTTGATGGCCGTGCTCCTGGGCGTGTCCGGATAGGTGTAGGCGAGCCAGCGGCCGTCGGGCGACCAGGCCAGATCCTCGATCCGCTCATGGGCACTGGTATCGAGCAGCCGCGGCTCCAGCTTCGGCCGGTCGGTGTCGACGCTCCACAGCTCCTGCCGGTTGGTGGCGAAGGCGACCTGCCCGGTGGCGGGCGAGGCGGCCAGCGCGGTGACATAGCCCAGGTCGGCCAGCGGCACGCCGAGCAGCTCCGCGCCGCCCTCCGCGGGCAGCAGCACCAGCCGCTCACCGGGCCCCGAATCGCCCGCGACCGCGACCAGCCGCTCCCCGTCGGCGAGCCAGTTCAGCAGCCGGTAGCGGACACCGTCCGGGCGCCCGTGCCGCCGTACCGGACCCGACCAGGGCGCGAGCGTGAACGCCTTGCCGCGGGCGGTGACCGCGAGGGTCTGCCCGTCGGGGCCGATCCGCGCGCCGTCCAGGAAACCGGTGGCCGACACGATACGGCGCTGGTGCTGGACGCCCGAGGGGCCCAGCTCCACCCGCAGCCGCCGCGTGCCGCCGCGCGCCGGGTCCAGCACGTGCAGGACCGCGCCGCTGTGGTAGACCAGCCGGCGGCCGTCGCTGGACAGACCGCGCGCGTAGTACTCGTCGTGGTCGGTGTGCCGGGTCAGACCCGTGCCGTCGGAGTGGCAGGAGTAGACGTTGCCGGTGCCCTCGTGGTCGCTGATGAAGTAGATCCGGTTGCCGACCCAGCACGGGTCCGCCGGATTGCCCGCGGGCAGCGCGAGCCGCCGGTACGCGCCGGATCCGTCGTCGTCCACCCAGAGTTCACCGGCCGCGCCGCCGCGGTAGCGCTTGCGGCGCGCCGGGTCGGCGATGCTCCGGCCGATCACCGAACCGCCGCCGGGCCCGTACGACACGGACGCGGCGGGGCCCGCCTCGACCAGCCGCGGCGGGCCGCCGTCGGGGTGCACGGCGAACAGCCGGAAGCCGAAGCCCTCGGGCTGGCCCGCGGTGCTCGCGTACAGGATCTCGCCGGTCAGCGGGTGCCAGCCGGTGACCGTGCACCGGCCCGCCTGGTGGGTCAGCCGGCGGACGGGACCGCCGGAGACCGAGGTCAGGCAGACCTCGGTGAGGCCGTCGGGGGAGCCGGTGAAGGCGACCTGGCGGCCGTCGGGCGAGAGCCGGGGGCCCGCGCACGCGGTCGTGCCCGCGGTGAGCCGCCGCGCGGTGCCGCCTTCGGCGGACACCGTCCACAGGTCGTCCTCGCACACGAAGACCACGGTGTCGCCCACGATCGTCGCGTGGTGCAGATAGCCGCCTTCCGCGGCGCGGGCGCTCATGACGGCTGGGACGACGTGGAGCGGATACGGGCGGCGATCGCACGGCGCCGGTCGGCGACCTGCTCGCGCCGGCGGTGCACGTCCTGCTCGCTCTCGGTCCAGTAGCAGGCGGTGCGCCACTCGCCGACGGTGTAGGAGTCGTACGCGCAGCGCACCCGGCGCTGCTCGGTGAGTTCACCGGACGACACCAGCATCGTGTTGTGCTCCAGGACCTGGTTGACGACCACCCGCATGTTCAACTCCGCGCGGATGTACGCGTGCGCGGCGGTCACGGCGGTCGCGCCGTACGGGCCCCGGCACTCCGGCAGCACGCCGAAGGACAGCTCACAGGTCTGGCCGGGCCAGTCGATCGAGGTGATCCAGGCGAAGCCGACGGTCGCGCCGCGGGAGTCGCACATGGTGAACATCCGCTTGACGTCGTGCTCACGCGTGAGGGTGCGGCGCTGGTTGGCGGTGAGCGCGTCGTCGTCGCTGACGACCGCGAAGTCGGTGAGATTCGCCTGGAAGCGCGACTCGCGCAACAGGGCGGTACGCGTGGGGATGTCGTCCTCGGTGAAATGCCGGACGGTCACGAACGGCATGGGTCAGCCCTCCTCGGTGGCGCAGTAGACCAGCACGTCGTGGTAGCCGCCGGTGTGGAAGACATGGCCGGGCAGCCGGCCGGCGCCGGTGAAGCCGCAGGCTTCGAGCGCGGGCACGGCCGGTGAGCCGTCGGGGACCTCGGCGACATACGACGTGCACCGGCGGTAGGTGCGCAGGAAGGCGAGCAGGGCGGCCAGCGGCTCCGGGTCGGCGGACGTGGTCGCGACCCAACCCTGGCGCGGCTGCACGGGGTTGGGCACGTATCCCAGCAGCACGTCCCCGGCCTGGAGCACCTGCGCTCCGGTACGGGCCAGCTCGCGGGCGAGCAGCGGGCCGTTCTGGGTGACCGGGTCGAGGCCGAGGAAGCCGCGTGCGGCCTGCGGCGCGGCGCTCAGCCGCGCGGCGGCCTCGGCGGTGCCGAGCAGGGTCAGGTCAGCCATGGCGGGTCGCTCCCCAGATCTGTCGGGCCACCGGGCGGCCGTCCAGCCACAGCGCCCGCGGGATGTCGGCCTCCGGGCTCAGCCCCGCGTCACGCAGCAGGGCGTCGCGCGGGAGCCCGTCGGGCAGCGGCACGGCCGGGGTGACCCAGCCGAAGACCCGGCTCAGGCCGAGCACCCGGAAAGCGTGGTCGAGGGCGGCCTTCAGCAGCGGCTCCGCGCTGGTCTCCGCGCCGGAGCGCAGACCGATCTCCAGCCGCGCCCTGCGGTGCACCCAGTCCAGGGCGGCGAGCCGGACGAAGCCGGTGCCGGGCACGACGCACAACTCGTCGTCCTGGCCCGGCGCTCCGTCCTCGCCGGGACCTTCCGGCGCCGGCACCCGGGCCGGTTCCGCCAGGACGGGCCTGCCGGGCACGGACAGGCCGAGCAGCTCGCCCGGCAGCCAGTGGCCGGTGAGCAGGGGCAGGTCGGCGCCCCGGTATCCGCGCAGCATCATGACGTGGGCTCCCAGATCCGGGAGAGGAAGACGGAACCGCGGCGGTGTCCGTCGTGGACGACGTGTCCGGTCAGGACGCCTTCCTCGGTGAAGCCCGCCAGGCGGGCGGCGGTCAGGCCCCGGTCGTCGAACTCGTGGACGACGACGGCCAGTCGGACCACCTCGCGCTGCCAGCGCAGCGCCCGGACCAGCTCGCGGTACGCCGACGCCCAGGCGTCCGTGCGCAGCCGTGAGGTCAGCCGCAGGTGCAGCACGTAGTGGCAGGCGTGCTCGGCGCCCATCGCCTCCAGGGCGTACAGGCCCACGGGCCGTCCGTCGGCGCTCAGCAGCCGGGTGTCCTCGTCCAGCAGGGCGAGGATCTCCCACTGCGGGCGGGTGGCGGGGCGGGCGGTGCGGAAGTAGAAGTCGGACTCGGTGAAGAGGTCGAGTACGGCGTCGTGGTCGGCCTCCGTGACCGGCCGGGCGGACCACGCGAAGGACGCGGGCGCGGGAGCTGTCGCGGGGGCGGGGACGGACGCCGTGGCCGGGCGCGCCGTCAGGTCCGTGGCGGTCATGTCCGTCCCTTCCGCGCAGCCAGGTCGTGGGTGATGTGCAGCCGCTGGATGTTGCTGGTGCCCTCCATGAACTCGAAGGCGAGCACGTCCCGGCTCCACTTCTCCAGCAGCGGGTGCTCGATCAGCGCGCCGGGGCCGAGCGCCCGGGCCGCCCAGTGCGTGGTGCGCACCGCCAGATCGGTGGTGTGCAGCTTCGCCATGGACGGCGGCCGTACGACGTCGGGCTGGAGGTCGACGGCCGCCGCGGACTCGTACAGCAGCGCCGTGGCCGCGTCGAGCCGGGCGGAGACCACCTCGTGCCCCGACCAGCCGGGACGCTGCTCGGTCACGTAGTCGCGGGTGCCGAGAGCGGTGCCCAGGGCCAGCGCGGCGATCTGGAGCCGCATCGCGTTGAAGGTCCGGCTGATCCCCCACAGACCGCGCCGGGAGGCGGGCAGGTGGGCGCCGAGCAGCATCTCGCGCGGCACGGGCACCTCGTCGAGGTCCAGCCGGCAGATCCGCGCGCCGCGCAGACCGATCATGTCCAGCGGCTCGCCGTGGAAGCCGGGCGCGGGCTGCCGGATCAGCGCGCCGCGGATGGAGAGCGGGCTGCGGCCGGTCCTGGCGAAGACCACGCCGATCGCGCCCCGGGAGGCGTTGCCGACATAGCGCTTGGAGCCGGAGAGCAGGTAACCGTCGGCGGGGTCGCCCGCCGCGTCGAACCTGCTCTCCATCGCCGTGGCGTCGGTGCCGTGCTCCGGTTCCGTCATGCCGAAGAAGGTCCAGGCGCGACCGTCGGCGATGGTGTCGTAGAACAGTTCGCGCTGTGCCTCGTTGCCCAGGGTGTCGACAGCGACGCCGGCCAGGGAGGGACCGGTGTTGGCGCTGAGCACCCCCGCGTCGCCGCGCGCCAGTTCGACGCTGGCGACCACGCGGGACAGGCAGGTGTCGGAGTAGCCGCCGTCGTCCACGGCGGAGCCGGTGCGGTAGTCCTTGGGGGTGGAGGCGGACCTGACCAGCGCCATGACGGGCAGGTCGAGGTGGGCCGTGCCGGCCGGGTCGGCGTCGACGGCCAGGGCGTGGGCGCGCAGTTCCCGGCCCGCTTCCCGGCACTGTTCGCGCAGCTCCCGCAGCGGGGTGTCGAGGGGGATCATGGCTGTACGTCCTCCCGGTCGGTCCAGCAGTCCGCCGCGAGCCGGCCGACGTACGCGGCGCGCACCGGTCCGTCGGCGAGGTAACCGGAGGCCCCGAAGAGCTTGGCGGTGTCCCAGTCGAGCGCGGTGATCCGGTCGTGCGCGTCGGCCACGGCCGCGGGGACGCGGTGGGCGACGAGCAGGAGTTGGCGTACGGCGTCGAGTGCGGTCATGACGTCGGCGACGGTGCCGAGCACGAGTTGTTTGCGGATCAGGGGCTCGCCGCCGCCCACCCGTCCGGACAGGTGGGCGACCGCGTCGTCGAGGAGCCTGCGGGACACGCCCACCCGTACCGCGCCGAGCAGCGCGGCGAATACGGTGCGGCGGTCGTCGGGCCCGTCGTACGAGGCCGGTGCGGCGGATTCTGCGGGCCGGTGGGGCCACGCCACGAAGGCGACGCCCTCCATTTCCGCGAGGCGGTGCGGCACGACCTCGGCGCCCGTGGGCACCCGGCCCGCCGGGAAAGCGGCGACGCGTCCCGCGGGAGCGCCGACCTCCACCGTGCGCAGCGCCAGCTCCAGGCCGGGCGTGAACCCGCCGTCATGGGCCGCCGCTTCACACGCCACGAGCGTGTCCCTCATCGAATCCTCCGTTGGGCCGTGCCGTGTTCGGCTAACCGGCGACCCGCGTGAGGTCCAGCCGGATTTTGATGTAGTCGGCAAAGGAGCCTGCGGACTGGAATACCTCGGGTTCGAGAGTGTCGGGGTCGACTTCGAGGCCGATGGTGTCCTCAAGGCTCATGAGGAGTTCGACAAAACGCATGGAGTCGATCTCCAGGTCTTCGAGAATCCTGGTATCCGCGCTGAATTCGGGGAGCGGCCGGTCCAGGATCACGGAGAGGGAATGCTGAAGGTGCTCGATAATCTCGGCGTGTTCCACCGGACTTTCCCCTTCCCTGGGAGAAGTGGGCCCGAGCGGTCGGCCGTCCGGCCCTGGGGGAGGGCTGCCCGCCGGCAGGGCGCCGGCCGCCTGATGGCGGACGCGGCGCCTTGCCGGCGACGGACGTCACACGGCCGTGAGCTCAGACATGTTGCAGGTCCGAGATCAGGCGGCCTTGGACGCGGCCTTCACCGCGGCCTTGACGGCCGCCTTCGACGCGGCCTTGCTCGCAGCCTTGCTGGCCGCCTTGGACGCGGCCTTGGTCGCCGACTTGTCAGCGGCCTTGACGGCAGCCTTGCTGGCGGCCTTGGACGCGGCCTTGACGGCGGCCTTCACGGCGGTCTTGGACAAAGGAACCACACCTTCCATGTAAGGAAATTCGGGACCCGAGTGGGCCCCGGATGCCGGATCTGGTTTCTCCGACACCATGAGATTCCCGGACGGCGCAACTCCCGTCAACCCTTGCCGGGTTGCACCGGGTCGAATCCCGATGGCAGCTTTTTGCCGTCAACAAGCGGCCACCGTGAAACGCTGCCGTTATTCCCGTTCGGGCCTGATGCTGGGAGGTGATTCACGGGCCCGCGCGAATGCGGCCGGGCCGGTCCCACTCACGGTTTGGAAGGAGGGCGGGATGCCCGAGGTGAGAAGCGCGGACCTCTGCTGGGGGCAGCGGTACCACTGGCTGAGGTACCAGCAGGTGCCCGCGGGCGCTCGTCACGACGCGCACATCGTCACCAACTACCCGCTGCCGCAGGGACTCTCCCTGACGGGCCTGCGGTCCGCGCTGGCCTATCTGGTGCGCAGGCACGAGGGGCTGCGCACGGTCTTCGACGCACACGCCAGGCCGGGCCCGAGACAGCGGGTCGAGCCGCCGGGGCCGATGCCGCTGCTGGTCGCCGCCACCGAGCAGGACGGTACGCCGGGACCCGCGGCGGTCATCGCCGAGATGTCCAGCACCGAGTTCGACCCGGAACGCGAGTGGCCGATCAGGGCCTGCGCGGTCACCACGGGCGGAGTGCCGCGCACGCTGGCGCTCGTCCTCAACCACACGGCCTTCGACGACTGGAGCATGCAGCTCTTCCAGCGCGACTTCGAGGCACTGCTCGGCACGCTCGCCACCGGCCGCCGGGCGCAGTTGGGGCCGGTCGCGTACCAGCCCGCCGACCTCGCGGCCATCGAGGCGCGGCCGTCGCCGGAGCGGGCGCAGATGCTGCGCTATTGGCAGCGGGCGGTATCCGAGCTGCCCGCCGACATGTTCGTACGGCGCCGTGAGCCGGCCGTGCCCGACGGCGTCGCCGCCTTCGGGGCGACGCTCACCTCGCCCGCGCTGCTCCCCGCCGTCCGCGAGATCGCCGCCCGGCTGCGGGTGTGGCCCTCCGCGGTGCACCTGGCGGCGTACGCGGTGGCCATGGCCACGTACACCGGCGAGCGGACGGTCACCCACCGCTGGCTGACCAGCCACCGCCAGGACGGACCCCGGATGTCCGTGTTGACGTGCATGTTCTCGCCGGCGCTCGTCTCGGTCGACCTCGGCGGCGACCCCGGATTCGCCGAGGTGGTCGCGCGGGTCGCCGCCGCGCTGGAGACGGCGCAGGAGCACGCGTACGCGCCGTACGACGAGATCGTGGAGCTGGTCGCCCAGGACGCCTTCCGGCGCGGCGCGCCGATCAGGACCTCCTCCGAGGTCAACTTCCTCAACCACGGGACGAAGAGCTGCGGCACCCGAAAGGAACGCCTCCTGCGGACACCGGAGCCGACCGCGTGGGCGCTGTCCGAGACCGACACCTATCTGCGGGTCGGGGAGTGGGACGACGGGGTCACCGTCGGCCTCAACGCGCGGGCCGACGTGATGGACGCGGCGGCCGTCGAGCACTTCCTGCGCGGGTACGGGCGGCTGCTGGAGGCGCACCGCGACGCGGCCGTCGACCTGCGGCTCGACGAGGCCGCCGCGCTCTTCGACTTCACCGCCCCCGCCCCGCGCCGCCTGGCCCGGCTCGGACCCGACGCGGTGGACCTGGACGCGACCGAGCGCGTGCTGCTGGCGCATCCGGCGGTACGGTCCGCGCGGGTGTCCGTGGAAGACGGCCGGCTGCTTGCCGAGGTCACCACGGAACGGCCCCTGGACGAGCGGGAGTTGCGGCTGCACTGCCTGGACACCGGCTCCGCGCTGCCCGGTGCGCGCCGCCCCGACCTCTTCCGGGTGACGGCCGGGGAGGGCGCCCGCGCGGCGCGTACGGAAGCGGTGGCCGCGGACGCGCTGGCCGCCGTCGTCGCCGAGGTCAACGGGCTGGCCGCCGTGGACCTCGACGCCTCCTACACCGTGGCGGGCGGCCGGATGCTGCGCGCGCCGCGGGTCCTGACCGAGCTGCGCGCCCGCGGCTGGGAGGGCGCCGATCTGAACCAGCTCGGCGGCACCCGGCCGCTGTCGGGCCTGGCCCACGGACTGACCCCGGTCCAGGAGCCGACCCCGGAGTTGACCCCGGCCTGACACCCTTCCGCCCGGCCGCTGTCGACCGCGCCGCCCTCGCCACGGACCACCCGCGGCGAGGGCGGCGCGGCCATGCCGGGACCGCTCCGCCGTACCGCTCGCGGCCATGTCGGGACCGCTCCGCCGTACCGCCGTTCCGCGCGCCGCCGTACCGCGCCCGTGACATCCGGGACCGGCCCGCGCACGCCGCCCCCGCAACCCACGGCGGCGGCCGACCCCGGTGGGGGTCGGCCGCCGCCGTGCGGGTCGGGGACGGGTGTGCGGGGGGCGGGTTCAGGCGGCCTCCTCCAGGGACAGGCGCTGGGCGATCTGGACGCCGGCCTGGAAGCGGCTGACCGAGCCCAGGCTGCGCAGCAGGGCCGCGATGTGGCGGCGGCAGGTGCGGACCGACATGTCCAGGCGGCGGGCCACGACCTCGTCGGTGAGGCCCTGGGCCATCAGCCGGGCGATGGAGCGCTGGAGGTCGTCGTTGATGTCCTCCGCGTAGCCCGCCTCCTCCATCGCGAAGGGTGCGGCGCCGTCCCACAGCAGGTCGAACATGTCGACCATGCACCGGATCATCGTCTCGTCGCGGACCTGCCGCGCGGTGGGCGGTCCGCCCGCCTCGCCCGCGGTGACCACCACGGCCAGCGCGCGGTCGAAGACCACCGCCGTCTGCGGCACGGAGCGGATGGTGCGGATCGACGCGCCGCGTTCCGTCAGCTTCTTGGCGCGGGCGCGGGAGGCGAAGTCGGCGCGGTCGCGGTGCGGCGAGAGCACCCGTACGTCGATCTCCGTGCCGAGCGTGTCGTAGCAGGCGTCGAAGAGGTCGTCCGGGGCGATCCGCGCGTCGTGACCGGGGCGCAGGACGATCGCCTCCGTGGCGCAGTCACCGGCCGCAAGGCGCAGCAGGCCGCGGATCTCGGCCTCGCCCTCGACGGTGTCGATGACGCCGAGCGGCCCTTCCGCGCCGCCCGGACCGCCCGCGATGGAGTCGATCCTGGCGCGCAACCGGTCGGCCAGCTCGCGCTGTTGGAGGATGGCCCGCTCGATCGGCGAGGTGAGCTGGGTCGCCGCGGAGTGCGGGTCCACCGGTACGAGACCGGTGCCGGTCGTCTCGTCGGTGCGCAGCAGCCGCAGTTCCACCAGCCGTGCGGCGGCGGCGAACACCTCCCCCGCGGACAGGCCGAGTTCGAGCGCCACCAGGTCGATCGAGCCGGGGGTGACGGCGCCGCTGCGGGTCGCGTACTGGTAGACCGCGACGAGATCGCCGCTGTCGTGGCCGCCGGCCGGGTGCCGGTCGTATCCCGCGGGACGCGGGTGTTCCGGCGGGCGGTCCGGTGTCGGCGCGAGGTCGGATATCCCCGTGAGCATGGAGGGTGCCTCCCCTTCGTGGATCAATGCGGTGCCGCGGCGGGTCAGGTTCCGTTCGTGCTCCGCCCATGGTGCGTCGGGCCGCCATCACGCCGCCCTCGTTCCGCTCACCGCCCCCTGATACCGGCTCCCGGCGCGCTATCGATCCGCTATCGGCCCACTGTCCGGGGACCGCCGCCGGGGGCCGCGCCATCGCCCCGGGAACCCGCGTCACCTCGTCCGAGGGGCCGGGCGAGAGCGCTGCGATGGCGGTTCGAGAGCGGCCGGCGGTCAAGTGACATCTGTGCGCGGGTGGGTCCCGCGCCCCGGACGAAGACGAAGACCGGATGAAGACAAGGGGACCGATCACCATGGCCGAGACGACGCGGGAGATACCGCGCACCTTTCAGGACGTCCTGCTGCCCCGCCTGCCGTACGCGGAGGGCGACGAGCTGACGGCGGACGCCGATCTGGCCGCGCTGGGGCTGGACTCGATGGGCGTCGTGCAGCTTCTCGCGGACCTGGAGGACCACTTCGGGGTGGAGCTGGACGACGAGCTGCTGACCGAGGAGACCTTCGCCACGGTCGGCTCGCTGTGGGCGACCGTCGCCGACTTCGTCACGCCGGAACTCGCGGCCGGCCATGAGTGAGCCGACGGTGAGCGCGTCGGCGGTGAGCGAACCGACGACGGGCCGGACGACAGCACAGGCCACGGCGACGAACGGCACGGCGAACGGCACGGCGACAAGTGCGCCGTCCACGAACGGCACGGCGCCCCACGGGGCGGCGGTGGCCGCCCGCCGGGTCGCCGCGCCGCTGACCCGCCTGGACCGGCTGATCGCGCGCGGCGCGACCCACCGACCGGCGCTGACCTTCAAGGACCGCACCGTCAGCTACGGCGAACTCGCCGAGCAGGTCGCCGAAGTCGCCTACGGCCTGCATCGGTTGGGCGTGCGGCGCGGCGACCGCGTCGCGGTCTACGCGGAAAAGCGCGTCGAGACCGTCGTGTCGATGCTCGCGGTCTCCGCGGCCGGGGCCGTCTTCGTCCCGGTCAACCCGCTCTTCAAGGGCCGCCACCTGGCCGGTATCACCACCGACTGCGCGGTCACCGCGCTGGTCACCACCGCCGAGCGGCTGGAGACCGTACGCGCGGCGCTGCCGCCGGACACCACCGTCCGCCACCTGGTGCTGATCGGCGACACCGGCACCGTGCTCCCGGCCGACGACCGCTGGACCGCGGTGCCGTGGGAGCGGCTGCGCGAGCACGGGCCGCTGCCGGTGCCCGGCGCCGACGCCGTCGTGGACGGCGACGTCGCGGCCGTCTTCTACACCTCGGGCAGCACCGGCGGCCCCAAGGGCGTGGTGCTCTCGCACCGCAATCTGCTCGCCGGGGCCGAGAGCGTCGCCTCCTACCTCGGGCACACCGAGGACGACGTGGTGCTGGCCGCGCTGCCGTTCAGCTTCGACGCCGGTTTCAGCCAGCTCACCACCACCCTGATCGCCGGGGCCCACCTGGTGCTCACCAACTACCTGCTGCCGCGCGAGGTGGTACGGCTCTGCGCCCGCCACGGCGTCACCGCGCTCACCTGCGTACCGCCGCTGTGGCTGCAACTGGCCGCCCAGCAGTGGCCGCGGGAGGCGACCGCGCGGCTGCGGTACTTCGCCAACACCGGCGGCCGGATGCCCCGCGCCACCCTGGGCCGGCTCCGCGAGATCTTCCCGCAGGCCCGGCCGTATCTGATGTACGGGCTCACGGAGGCGTTCCGCTCCACCTACCTCGACCCGGACGAGACCGACCGCCGTCCCGACTCGATCGGCAAGGCCATCCCCAACGCCGAGATCCTGGTGCTCCGCCCCGACGGCACCCCGTGCGTGCCCGGCGAGCACGGCGAACTGGTGCACCGCGGCGCGCTGGTGGCCCTCGGCTACTGGAACGACCCCGAGCGCACCGCCGAGCGCTTCCGCCCGGTGCCGGGCGCCGTCCCGTACGGCGGCACCGAGTTGGCGGTCTGGTCGGGCGACACCGTCTACAGCGACGAGGCCGGTTTCCTGTACTTCGTCGGCCGCACCGACGACATGATCAAGTCGTCGGGCTACCGGATCAGCCCCACCGAGATCGAGGAGGCCGTGTACGCCAGCGGCCTGGTCACCGAGGCGGTCGCGCTCGGCGTCGGCGACGAACGGCTCGGCCAGCACGTGGTCCTGGTCGTCGCGGGGGCCTGCGACACCGCCCGGCTGCACCAGGCGCTCGCCCGCGAGCTGCCGCCGTACATGCTGCCGCGCCGCACGGTCGTCCTGGACGAACTGCCGCGTTCGGTGAACGGGAAATTCGACCGGGTCGAGCTGCGCAGGACCGTGGAGGGCAACCGATGAGCGGCGCGGCACCGGGTCAGGGCGCGGAGGGCGCCGACGCTTTCGGCGGCTTCGGCCGGCACGGCCGGTTCACCGTCGTGGACGGCGAGTTGGCCGTCGGCGGGGTGCCCGCGGGGCGGCTGGCCGAACGCGTCGGCTCCACCCCCTTCTTCGCCTACGACCGTTCCCTGCTCAGCCGCCGCGTCGCGGAACTGCGGGCGGCGCTGCCCGACGGCGTGGAGCTGAACTACGCCGTCAAGGCCAATCCGATGCCCGCGCTGCTGCACCACATGAGCACGCTGGTCGACGGCCTCGACGTGGCGTCGGCCGGTGAGATGCTCACCGCGCTCGACACCACCGTCCCGGCCGAGCGAATCGGCTTCGCCGGACCCGGCAAGACCTCGATCGAGATCCGGCAGGCCGTCGCCGCGGGCGTCATCGTGGAACTGGAGTCGGCCACGGAACTGGCCCGGGTCCGGCTCGCGGGCGAACAGCTCGGCATCACCGCCCGCGTCGCCCTGCGCGTCAACCCGCCCTTCGCGGTGCGCGGTTCGGGCATGCGGCTGGGCGGCGGACCGCAGCAGTTCGGGGTGGACGCCGAACAGGCGCCGGAACTGCTCGCCGGGATCGGCGCGGCCGGGCTGGACTTCCAGGGCTTCCACGTCTTCGCCGGATCGCAGAACCTCGACGCCGAGAGCATCTGCGCCGCCCAGCGCGGCACCGTGGAACTGGTCACGGAACTGGCCGAGCACGCGCCGGGACCGGTGCGCTACCTCAACCTCGGCGGCGGCTTCGGCATCCCCTACGCCGCCCGCGACCGCGCCCTGGACCTGGGGCCGATCGGCGAGAACCTCGCCAAGCTCCTCGACACCGTCATCCGCCCCGCGCTCCCGCAGGCGCGCACCGTCATCGAACTCGGCCGCTATCTGGTCGGCGAGGCCGGTGTCTATCTGACCAGGGTCGTGGACCGCAAGATCTCCCGCGGCACCACCTTCCTCGTGGTGGACGGCGGTCTGCACCACCAGCTCGCGGCCACCGGCAACCTGGGCCGCGCGATCCGGCGCAACTACCCCATCGCGGTGGTGGGTTCCGCCGTCGCCCCGGCCACCGAGACGGTCGACGTGGTCGGCTGCCTCTGCACCCCGCTCGACCTGCTCGGCAAGGACGTGTCACTGCCCCACGCGGAGATCGGCGACCTCATCGCGGTGTTCCAGGCGGGCGCCTACGGCCTGACGGCCAGTCCGGTCGGCTTCCTCGGCCATCCGGCACCGCACGAAGTCCTGATCTGAACCCACCCGCCGCGGCGGCACCGGGCCCCGCGAGCCTCACGTTGCAAGGAAGGCTGACGGACATGGCGATCGCATCACCCCTCCCCGCCAGAGCCACGGCGGACCCCACGCCGGACCCGGCTGCGAACCCGCCCGCGGACTCGACATCGGACTCGACAACGGACCTGACGGGTGAGCCCACCGTGGACGGGCAGGCGCCCGCCGCCCCGGTGGGCACCGCGGTCCGGTTCCGGGTACTCGGCTCCCTCGAGGTGCGCGGCTCGCAGCAGGTGGCGGTCACGGCGCGGCGGCAGCAGATCGTGCTGGCGCTGCTGCTGCTGGAGACCGGCCGCGGTGTGGGACTCGAAACGATGGTGAACGCGGTCTGGGGCGGCGCCCCGCCCGCGACCGCCCGCTCCCAGGTGCAGACCGCCGTGTCGGCGCTGCGCCAGCGGATGGAGCGCGCCGGGCTCGGCAAGCGCATCCGCATGCACGGTCTCGGCTACACCCTCGACCTCGCCCCCGGCGAGCTGGACCTGCACGTCTTCGACGAGCTGGCGGCCCGCGGCCGGGCCGCCGCGGCCGACGGGCGGCCCGCAGCCGCCCGCGCCGCCTTCCGCGAGGCGCTCGACCTGTGGAACGGCGACCCGCTGCCCGAGGTCGACAGCCCCGTGGTGCAGACGAAGCTGGTACGGATCTCCGAGCGCCGCTTCGAGGTGCTGGAGGAGTGCCTGGACGCCGAGCTGCGTCTGGGCCTGCACCACGAGGTGCTGGGCGAGATCAGCGCGCTGGCCGCCGAATTCCCGCTGCGCGAGCGCCCCGCCGTGCAGCTCATGACCGCGCTGTACCGCTGCGGGCGGCAGGCCGAGGCGCTGGCCGCGTACCACCAGGTGCGGCGCACCTTCATCGAGGAGCTGGGCATCGAGCCGGGGCCGGTGCTGCTCAAGCTGGAGCTGGCCATCCTCAACGGCTCCGGCGACCTGGACCTCCCGCAGACCGCCGCCCCCGCCACCGTCAACGCGACCGCGCCGCTGCCGCTGCCGCGGATGCTCCCGGCCCGGATCACCGACTTCACCGGCCACGCCGACGTCCTGGCGGAACTGACCGACCGGCTGTCCGCGCCCTCGGCGCCGATGGCCGTGATCACCGGCTGCGCGGGCGTCGGCAAGTCCGCGCTCGCCGTCGAGGCCGCGCACGCCCTCGCCCCGGCCTTCGCCGACGGCCAGTTGTACGCGAGGCTGCCGGTCGGCGCAGGTCCCCGCGAGGTCTCCGACGTCCTGGAACGCTTCCTGCGGGCGCTCGGCTTCACCGCCGCCGCCGTACCCGAGTCCCTGGACGGCCGCTCCGCGCTCTACCGCAGCGCGCTGGCCGAGCGCCGGATGCTGGTGGTCGTCGAGGACGCCGCCGACGTCACGCTGCTGCGCCCCCTGGTGCCCGGCACCCCCACCTGCGGTCTGCTCGTCACCAGCCGCGCCCGGCTGTCCGCGCCCGCCGACACGTACACCGTCGAGCTGGAAGTGCCGCAGATCCCCGAGGCCGTGGAATTGCTCGCGGCGATGACCGGCCGCGAGCGGGTGGCGGCCGAGCCCAGCGAGGCGATCGAACTGGCCGAGCTGTGCGACGGGCTGCCGCTGGCACTGCGCGCCGCCGCCGCCCGGCTGTCCGCCCGCCCGCACTGGAGCCTGGCCCAGCTCACCGCGCGGCTGCGCGACGAACGCCGCCGGCTGGACGAGCTGTTCCACCAGGGCCTGGACGTACGGGCCGCGCTGCGCGGCACCTACGAGCAACTGGCCGCGCCCGCACGGCAGCTCTTCGCCCGGCTCGGCGGACTGCCCACGGCGGAGTTCCCCGCGTGGGCCGCGGCCCCGCTGCTCGACGTGGCGACCGCGTCGGCCGTGGACGTGCTGGAGACGCTGGTCGACGCCCGGCTGGTCGACCCGGTCGGCGGCAGCGGCGTCACCGCCCGCTACCGGCTGCGCGGCCTGACCCGGCTGCACGCCGCCGAGTGCCTGGCGGAACTGGCCGAGGACCAGGACGAGTCGGCCCCGCGGCGGCGGCTGCTCGGCGCGTGGCTGACGCTGGCCGACGAGGCGCTGCTGCGCCAGGGCGGCACCCCGGCCGCCGAACTCCACCACCCCACCCGCTGGCCGATGGAACTGCCCATGCTCCGGGCCGTGTTGAGCGACCCCGGCGAGTGGTACGGCACCGAGCGCGAGTCGCTGCTGGCCGCCGTACGGCAGGCGGCCGACGTCCACGAGACCGAGGCGTGCTGGCACCTGGCGGTCGCGGTCGGTGCTCTGGCCGCGGTCCAGCGGGCCCACGACGACTGGCGGGCCGCGGGCACCGACGCGCTGCGCGCCACGCAGCGCGCCGGGGACTCCCTCGGCGAGGCCGCCATCTTGTTCTCGCTCGGCACGCTCGACCTGCGCGAGCGCCGGTACGAGCAGGCCACCGCCCGGCTGCGGGGCGCGCTCGGCGCCTTCGAACGGCTCGGTGCCGACTCCTGGCGCGAGGCGGCGGCCAAGGCGCTGGAGCGGCTGGCCCGCGAGACCGGGGCAGCGGCCGACGGCAGGACCCCGCGTCCCGGCCGCGGCGGCGCGGGCTCGACGCCCGCGACGCCGGTCGAGACCTCCGCCTGGGGCGTCCCGGCCACCCAGCGCCGCTACGGCCTGGCCGCCAGCACCGGCGGCTCCGGCACCCCCGCGGCCCGTACCACCCCGGCCCCCCGCTCCACGGCCCCCCGCCACCGCCCGGCGGCCTCCTTCCCCACCCGCCGGCGTACCGAATCGGTGGAGGAGCAGTGACGCGGGCGCCCCACCCCGTGCGGTACGGGTGCCCCGCCCCGGCGCCCACCGGTCCTGACCACCGCGTTCTGCACTGGCAGCACACCGATTCCCAGGAGGAGCAATGAGCTTGAGGACCCCCTCGCCGCCGGCGGGAGTGCGGGACGAACCGTCGCGGAAGCCGGACCGGCAGGCCGCCAGGAGCGGTGAGGACAGCGACCGGGCCATGCTCGAAGTGACCGGACTCAGCAAGCGCTACGGCGAGGTCCAGGCGCTCGACGGCTTCGAACTGACCGCGCACCGCGGCGAGATCGTCGGACTGGTCGGCCACAACGGCGCGGGCAAGTCGACCTTCGTCGAGATCGTCTCCGGGCTCATCAGGGCCGACTCCGGCGGCGTCCGCATCGGCGGCGAGGAGCCCACCAAGGCGCGCGGGCGGATCGGCGTCTCCCCGCAGAACATCGCCCTCTACCCGCCGCTGTCCGTCCGCGAGCACATGAAGTTCTTCGGCGGCCTCTCGGGACTGCGCCGCCGCGCCCTCACGTCCGCCATCGACGAACTGTCCGCCGCGCTGCGGCTGACCGAATTCCTCGACCGCCCGGCCGGTGTGCTCTCCGGCGGCCAGCAGCGCCGTACGCAGGCGGCCGTCGCCATGATCCACCGCCCCGACCTGCTGCTGCTCGACGAGCCCACCGCGGGCGCCGACCCGGAGACCCGCCAGGCGCTGCTCGACACCGTCAAGCTCCGCGCCGCCGACGGCGCCGCCGTCGTCTACACCACCCACTACCTGACCGAACTCACCGAACTGGCCGCGACCATCGCCGTCGCCAAGCGCGGCCGGGTGGTCGCCCGCGGCACCAGCGCGCAGCTCCTGGAAGGCCTGCCCGGCGAGGTCCGCGTGGTCCTGGCCGACGGCAGCGAACTCCACGAGTCCACCACCGACCCGACCGCCGCCCTGGTGCGGCTGCTCCACGAGGCGCGGCAGCCGGTCACCTCCGTCGACGTCCGCAAGCCCGACCTCGACGACCTCTACCGATCCCTGGCGGTGCTCGATGTCGACTGAATCCCTCTACCGGTCCGGCCTGATGGCCAAGTACAACGCCCTGCTGCGGCTGCGCGACCCCGGACAGCTCATCAGCTACATCGCGATGCCGATGCTGCTGATGCTGGTCTTCAAACCGCTGTACGTGACCGCGCTCAAGACCGGCACGCTCCAGGCGGTCACCGGGCCGCTGGTGATGTTCTCGGTCTTCGCGCTCTCCATCGTGGGCAACTCGATCATGGTCGAGCGCGAGTGGCGCACCTGGGACCGGCTGCGCGTCACCCGCGCCTCACGGGCCCAGCTCCTGCTGGGCAAGGCCGTACCGGCCTTCGTGATCCTGCTGCTCCAGCAGAGCGTGCTGCTGATCTTCGGCTGCCTGGTGATCGGGCTGCCGGTCCCGCCGACCCTGGGCTGGATCATGCTGGCCGTCGCGGTGTGGGGCTTCACCCTGCTCGCCCTCGGCACGGCGCTCGCCACGGTCGTCCGCAGCCGCGGCGACCTCGGCATGGTCTCCGACCTGGGCGCGATGCTGGTCAGCGCGCTCGGCGGCGCCTTGGTGCCGGTCAGCCTGATGCCCGCCTGGGCCCAGCACATCGCCCCGGCCTCGCCCGGCTACTGGGCGATGTCCCTGCTGCACGCCGCCATCGACGGCGACGCCTCGCGGATGCTGCGCCCGGCGCTGGTCTGCCTGGCGATCGGCGTGGCCTGCGGCGCCTTCGCCACCTACCGGCTCTCTCGCGGCTGGGGCCGCAGCCACCTGCTGTGAGGAGACATCGTGTCTGACATACCCGACGAGACGGACGAGACCGACGAGGCGTACGACGCCTACGATTCCGCGGTGGCCCTGGTCGGCATGGCCGGCCGCTTCCCCGGCGCCCCGGACGTGGCCACGCTGTGGCGCAACGCGCTGGCCGGTGTCAGCGGCCTGCGCGAGATCACCGACGAGGAACTGGCCGCGGCGGGCGTCTCCGCGCGGACCGCCGCCAACCCCCACTACGTACGGGTGGGCGGGCCGGTCGACGGCATCGCCGACTTCGACGCCGCCGCGTTCGGCTTCTCGCCGCGCGAGGCGGAGACGATGGGCCCGCAGCACCGGCTCTTCCTGGAGTGCTCCTGGGAAGCGCTGGAGAACGCCGGTTACCCGCCGGTGGCCCCGCCGGGACAGGTCGGCGTCTTCGGCGGTTCCGCCTTCCCCGACTACCTGCTCGACAACGTCGCGCACGTCATGGACGAGCCCGGCGGCGGCCAGTTGGTCGCGGTCGGCAACGAACGGGACTCGCTCACCAGCCTGGTGGCGTACAAGCTCGGCCTGCGCGGTCCGAGCCTGAGCGTGCAGACCTTCTGCTCGACGTCGCTGGTCGCGGTGCACCTGGCCTGCCAGAGCCTGCTGACCTTCGAGAGCGATCTGGCCCTGGCCGGCGGCGCCTTCCTGCCGCTGCCGCAGCCGACCGGGTACATGTACCACCCGGGCGGCATCACCTCGCCGCAGGGCACGGTCCGCAGCTTCGACGCGGCGGCCGACGGAACGGTGATGGGCGCGGCCGTCGGCGTGGTCGCGCTGCGCAGGATGACCGACGCGCTCGCCGACGGCGACGTGATCCACGCGGTCATCCTGGGCTCCGCGGTCAACAACGACGGTCAGGAGCGCGTCGGTTACTCCGCACCGGGCGTCGAGGGACAGGCCGCGGTGATCCGTACCGCGCTGAACGTCGCCGACGTCAAGCCCGAGTCCGTCGGCTACGTGGAGTGCCACGCCACCGGCACCGCGCTCGGCGACGGCATCGAACTGACCGCGCTGTCACGGGTGTTCCAGACGACACCGCAGACACCGATCGTGCTGGGCTCGGCCAAACCGGCCGTCGGCCACCTGGACCGGGCCTCCGGCGTCACCGGCCTGATCCGGGCCGCGCTCGGCGTCCGCGACGGCGTACGGCTGGCCATCCCCGGCTTCGAGAAGCCCAACCCCGCGCTGGCCGCCGCCTCCGACCGCTTCACCGTACTGCCGCACAATCAGCCGTGGCCGGCCGGACCCGAGCCGCGCCGGGCCGGAGTCAGCTCCTTCGGCATGGGCGGCACCAACGCGCACGTCGTCATCGAGCAGGCCCCGCCGCGTACCGCCCGCGCCGCCGTCCCCGGACCGCACCTGCTGGCCTTCTCCGCGGGCGACCAGGACGCGCTCGACGAGGTCACCGAGCGGCTGCGCGGCCACCTGGCCGCGCACCCCGAACTGGACCCGGCCGACGTCGCCTACACCCTCCAGGTCTCGCGCGGGCACTTCGCACTGCGCCGCTTCGTGGTCTGCGACGACCTCCAGGACGCGGTCGCCGCGCTCGGCGACCCCGGCCGCTGGGTGGACGGCGAGACCACCCGGCACGACCCGGCCGTGGTGCTGGCCGAGGAGGAGCGGGCACCGGCCGACTGGCGGTCCCAACTGGCCGCCGCGGCGGCCTCGTTGCTGCCGGGAACCCCCGAGGGCGGCGCTTCCCCCGCCGTCTCCGCCGTCCTGGAACAGGGACTGCGGGCGATCGGCGTGCGGATCAGGGCCGCTGGTGACACCGGGACCGGGCACGTCGAGACCGTCACCGTCGCCCCCGAGGCCGACGCTCCCTCCGGGTCGGCGGCGCGCTGGCTCGTGACCACCGTGGGCCGACTGTGGCTGGCGGGCGCCGCGATCGACTGGGCCGCGCTGCACAAGGGCGAGGGACGGCGGGCCGAACTGCCCACCTACCCCTTCCGCCGCACCCGCCACTGGGTGGAGGCGCGGCCGGGAGCCCGCGGTGAGAAGCCGCCGGCCGAGGGCCGTGTCGACGACCTCGCGCAGTGGTCGTATCTGCCCGCGTGGCGGCAACGCCCGCTGCCCACCCGCGATCTGGACGAGCGGCTGCGCGCGGCCGGGCCGTGGCTGGTGCTGGCCGCCGAGGAGCGCGCCGAGGCGCTGGTACGCCGACTGGCGGCGGCCGGCGCCGAGGTCGTCACGGCGAGGCCCGGCGGGGAGTTCGGGCAGGACGCGGCGGGGGACTTCACCGTACGCGTCGAACACCCGGAGGATCTGGGGGAGTTGCTGGCCCTGCAATTCGTCGCGCCCCGCACGCTCGTGCACGGCTTCTCGCTCGCCTCACCCGAGGGCGACGGCGCCGGCCACTTCACCGCGGAGCAGGAGCGGGGAACGCACTCCGCGCTCGGCCTGGTCGGCGTGCTGGCCGCCGAATCCGAGCCCGCGCAGGCCGAGTTGACCCTGCTGACCGCCGGGGCCGTCTCCGTGACCGGCACCGATCTGCGGCATCCGGAGCACGCGGCGCTCGCCGCGCTGGCCCCCACCATCGGCCAGGAGAACGCGCATCTGTCGTGCCGTCACCTCGACCTGGACCCGGCGGAGGGCGCCGGCACACCGTCGGCGGTCGACCAGACGCTGGCCGCGATCGTCCACCCGCACCAAGGGCCTTCGGCCGTCCGGGCCGGCGACCTGTGGGCGCGGACCTATCAGCCGCACCCGCTGGAGGAGACCGACCCCGCGCGTCCGGTGTTCGGCGACGGCGAGACGGTGCTGATCACCGGCGGTCTCGGCGACGTCGGCCTGGCCCTGGCCCGGCACCTCGCGGAGAGCCACGGCTGCCGTCTGGTGCTGACCTCGCGCGGCGGACTCCCGCCGCGTGAGCGCTGGCCGGAGCTGTCGGCCGGTGACGACCGGGTCGCCCGGCACATCAGGAACGTGCTGGATCTGGAAGCGCGCGGCGCCGAGGTGATCGCCATGGGCGCGGACGTCGGCGACCAGGAGGCGATGCGGGCCGTCGTCCGGGCGGCCGACGAGCGGTTCGGCGGCATCGACGCGGTGGTGCACGCGGCCGGTACGCGGGACCCGAGCCGGTTCGAGATCGCCCACCTGTCCGACCGGGAGAACCGCGCCGCGCACCTGCACCCCAAGGTGGCCGGCTTCCACACCCTCCAGGCGGTCCTCGGGGACCGCGCCAAGGACCGCAGGATCACCGTGTCCTCGCTGTCCGCGGTGCTCGGCGGCGTCACGTTCGGTCCGCACGCCGCGGCCAACGCGGCACTGGACGCGTACGCCCGCAGGGCCCGGCTGCGCGGCGAGGGCCGCTGGATCACCGTCGACTGGGACACCTGGGCGACCGACGCGGAGCGCCGTGAGGCGCACGGCGATCCGGCCGCCGGGGCCTACGAGATGACGGTGCCGGAGGGCCTGACCCTGCTGGAGCGCGCGCTGGCGGCGGCCGACCGGCTCGCCCATGTGGTGATCTCCTCCGGGCCGCTCGCCCCGCGGCTCGCCCAGTGGGTCACCGGCGACGGCACGTCGGCGGAGCAGCGGGCCGCCGACGACGGGCAGCGCCACGCGCGGCCGAAGCTGCGCACCCCGTACGCCGAGCCCGCCGAGGGCACGGAGGCGGCGCTGGCGGAGATCTGGGGCCAGGTCCTGGCGGTGGAGGGAATCGGCGCGGATGACGGCTTCTTCGAACTGGGCGGTCACTCGCTCGTCGCCGTCGAGCTCTCGGCGCGCATCCGCGCGGCCCTCTCGTGCGACCTCGCCCCGACCGACCTGCTGGAGCACTTCACCGTCCGCCGTCTGGCGTCCTTCGTGGAGGGCTGACACCGGCACGTACCGGCACCCGTACCGCCAGGGGCGGCCGTCGCGGACCCTCCGCGTCGGCCGCCCCGCGCGTGCTGTCCGCGCGGTGGTCCCGTGCGGCACGCCCGGCTCCGCCACCCGGTGGCGGGGCGCCGTCACCGGTCGGCCGCCGCGGCGCGCGCCGTGAGGGCCTTGCGGTCGATCTTGCGGTTGGCGTTGAGCGGGAACTCCTCGACCTGGACGAAGCGGCGGGGGACCAGGGCGCGCGGCAGGAAGGCCGCCAGGTCCTCGGCCAGGGCCGCCTGAGGCCGCCGCTCACCGAGCAGGAAGGCCGTCAACTCGCCGTCCACGGCGACCGCGACGGCCTCCTTCACACCCTCGACGCGGCGCAACGCCCACTCCACCTCGGCCAGTTCGACGCGCACCCCGTGGATCTTCACCTGGTGGTCGCGCCGGCCCAGATACGCGAAGGCGTCGCCGGGCAGCCGCCGTACCAAGTCGCCCGTGCGGTACCAGCGTTCGCCGCCGTGCTCCAGGAACCGGCCCTCGTCGTCGGCCGGGTCGAGATAGCCGGGGAACATCTGGTCGCCGGTGACGCACAGTTCACCGTCGCCGTCCTCGGTGGGCTCGTGCAGCAGCGCCCGCATACCGGGGTGCAGACGGCCGATCGACACCACGTCGTTGACGCACGACGGCGGTGAGGTGACCGGGTCCCAGCGGTGCACACTGCACGAGATGGTCAGCTCGGTCGGGCCGTAGAGATTCTCGACCACCGAGCCGGGCGCCGCAGCGCCCCACTCCCGCGCGTCGTGGGCCAGCAGCGGCTCCCCGCAGAACAGGCTCCAGCGCAGGCTCGGCATGCTGCCCGCGGGCAGCCCCCGGGGCCGCCGCCGCAGCAGCGACACCAGGCTCGGCGCGGAGAACCACACGGTGATGCCCTGCTCGGCGACGAACCGCTCCAGCGAGGCGTACGCGGTCGGCGGCACGCTCACCACGGTGCCGCCGCTGCCCCAGCCGGTGAACAGGTCGAACATCGCCAGGTCGAAGGTGAGATCGAAGGTCTGCGAGAACACGTCCCCGCTGTGGAAGCCGTACCGGCCGTGCACGAAGCGCAGATAGGCGTCGACATTGCGGTGCAGCACGGGCACCCCCTTGGGCGTGCCCGTGGAGCCCGAGGTGAACAGGATGTACGCGATGTCGTCGGGCGTCGTCGGCAGCGGCTGCTCCAACGGCTCCCCGACCGGCTCCCCGACGACGGGGACGCCGTCGAGGACCCCGGCCAGCTCCGGCAGCACGGCGGCGCCGCGCTCGTCCACGATCAGCGCGTCCAGACCGGCCGCGGTGATCATCCGGGCGGTGCGGTCGGCGGGGAAGCCGGGGTGCAGCGGCACGACGGCCGCGCCCGCGAACTGCGCGGCCAGCAGACCGGCGTAGGCGGTCACGGTACGGGAGGCCAGCAGGCCGACCCGCCGGGGCCGCCCGCCGGGGACCGCCGCGACGACGGTCCCGGCGAGCGCCCGCGCGGCGGCGTCCAGCCGCGTGTAGTCGACGGCGGTGGAGCCGACGCGCAGCGCCTCGGCCCCGCCGTCGA
Source organism: Streptomyces sp. NPDC088910 (assembly GCF_044749865.1). Taxonomy (NCBI): domain Bacteria; kingdom Bacillati; phylum Actinomycetota; class Actinomycetes; order Kitasatosporales; family Streptomycetaceae; genus Streptomyces; species Streptomyces sp. NPDC088910. Next base: position 286,748 of record NZ_JBIVIV010000006.1, on the reverse strand, counting down.
GCGCCAGGCCGTGCCGGAACCAGTCGGTGAGGGTCCGGCCCGCCGGGACCGCGGCGCCCGCGGTCCCCGGCGGCCGGTCCCCGGCCTCCCGTCGCGGCCCGCCCGGCCGCGACGGCAGGCGCGCGGGTTCAGTGGTGAACAACGGATGCCTCCTGCGGGTGGATGGGCGCGAGGCCCGGAAGCTGCGGGCCCCAGGTGCCGCGCAGCGCCCGGTCGATGTACCGGTGGGTGACCGCGGCCTGCTCCAGCACCGCGAAGTGCCCGCCGGTCAGGGTGTGCGAGGTGAAGCGCCCGGTGGTCTGGTCGCGCCACCCCGCCACGTCGGCGATGCCCGCGCGCGGGTCGTCGGTGGCCGCGAGCGCCGTGATCGGCACGCTCAGCGGAGCCTGCGGCCGGTACTCGTAGGAGTCCCTGACCCCGAAGTCCGCGCGGAACGGCGGCAGGATCATCCGCAGCACCGTCGGGTCGGTCAGCATCCACTCCGGGGTGCCGCCGATCCGCCGCAGCAGCGCCACGACCTCGTCCTGCGTCATCCCCGCCACCGGCGGGTCGCCGTCGTCGGGCGAGCCGGGCGCCGCGCACCCGGAGACGAACAGGTGCACCGGCATCGGCCCGCCGCGGCGCCGGATCTCCCGCACCAGCTCGAAGCCGACCAGCGCCCCGAGGCTGTGCCCGTACACCGCGTACGGCCGCGTCTCCCCCTCCGGGGAGGTGTCGGCCAGCACGGCGTCCGCGAGGTCCGGCACCAGCCGGTCCATCCGGTCGTACGGGGTGTCGCGCAGCCGGGTCTCCCGGCCGGGCGGCTGGACCGGGCGCACCGACACCGGGCCCAGCCTGCCGAACCAGGAACGGTACGCCGAGGCCGAACCTCCGGCGTGCGGCAGGCAGTACAGCCGCACGCCGGCGCAGCCGGGCTGCTCCGCGAAGGGCAGCCACGAGGCGGCGGGCGCCGCCTCCAGCACGGTCGTCATCGCGTCACCTCGACCTCGACATAGCCGGGCAGCGGCTGGATCTGGTCCAGGTCGGCCCCCAGCACCAGCCGGTCGCCCTCCCTGGCCACCTCGCGGAAGCCGCTGAAGGCGTAGGTGATCTGCATCATCCGGTTGCGGCCGGTCTCCACGAAGTCCGCGCGCAGGCCCGCACCGGCCTCCCGCGCCCGCTCCATGATGTGGCTGAGCAGCACCGAGCCGACCCCGCGGGACATCACCCGGCACGACATCAGCATCATGTGGAGCTGCCAGTTCGGGTCGCCGGTCTCCACCAGCGCCAGGCCGATCTTGCCGTACGAGCCGAACCGGTCGGTGAGGGTGGCCACCAGCAGCAGGTGGTCGGGCGACTCGCGCAGCGCGTCCAGCTCGTCGTACGAGTACGTGCGGCCCGTCGAGTTGAGCTGGTTGGTGCGGATGGTCAGTTCCTCCGCGCGCTGGAGGTCCTCGCGGGCCGCCGGGGCGATGGTGAACGTCATGCCCAGGCTGGCCAGGAACTCCTCGTTGGTGCCGACGAAATCGCTCTCGATCTCGTCCCGCGCGAGCTGGCTGTGGTACATCGCCCGGCGCTGCGCCGACTCGTCGGAGACGAACCGCGGCCGGAACTCGATCCGGTTCAGCTCGGTGTCGATGTCGAGCGCGTTGACCCGGGTGACCTCGGGGACGGAGAACTCCATCTCGGCCAGCTCGAAGTCCTGGTCGTCGACGAAGGCGAACGCGTCGAGCCCCAGATTGAGCTTGGCGGAGATCTGCCGGACCGACTCCGACTTGGCGTTCCAGCCGATCCGCGGGTACAGGAACAGGTCCTCAAGGCCCAGTTCGCGCAGCTTCGCCATGGCCGTGTCGTGGTCGTTCTTGCTCGCCACGGAGTGCAGGACGCCCAGCGCGTCCAGCCGGCGGATGTGCTCCACCACACCGGGGCGCAGGGTGACCTCGCCGTCCTCCAGCAGCACCCCGTCCCACAGCGTGTTGTCCAGGTCCCACACCACGCACTTGATCTTGCCCTGCGCGGGCTTGCGGTACGGACCGTCCGGCGGCGACGCCGGGCCGGTTGCCGGCGCGGTGGCCGGCGGTTGCGTCAGCGTGCTCACAGTGCCCACTCCCGGTATGCCTCGTCAGCGATCGTGATCCGCTGGATCTCGTTGCTGCCCTCGATGATTTCCATGACCTTCGCGTCCCGGTACAGCCGTGCGACCGGGAAGTCGGCGCTCATTCCGTTGGCGCCGTGGATCTGTACGGCCTCCGTGGAGTGCCGGGCCGCCGCGGTGGACGCGAAGTACTTCGCCACCCAGGTGGCCATGATGGTCGCCGGGTCCCCGGCGTCCTTGAGCACACCGGCCTGGTGGCACAGCAGCCTGGCCGCCCGCACATCGGTGACCATGTCCGACAACTTCGCCCGGATGAGCTGGAGTTCACGGAGCTTGCTGCCGCCGACCGTGCGCTGCGCGGTGTAGTACGCCGACGCCTCCAGGCACGCCTGGACGATTCCGACGGAACCGGAGGCGACCGAGAACCGGCCCAGGTCGAGGGTTCCGCTGAGCACCATGCCGGAGGCGAAGGAGCTGGGCCCCAGCAGCGCGTCGGAGTCGAGCCGCACATCGTCGAACTCCAGCTCGGCGATGAGCGAGGCCCGGGTGCCGAGCACGTCCTCCACCGGTATCACCCGCACGCCGGGTGACCGGCGCGGTACGAGCAGGGCGATCACGCTGGACTCGGTGCGGGCGAACACCAGGAACAGGTCCGCCCGTTGGCCACCGGTGATCCACTTCTTGCGGCCGTTGAGCCGCCACCCGCCGTTCTCCTGGACGGCGGTGGTACGGATGCCCGCGGTGTCGCTGCCGCCACCTGCGGGCTCCGACAGGCAGAAGGCGCCGCGCACCGCGCCGGTGGCCAGCGACGGCGCCCACTGCTCGATCTGGGCGGGGCTGCCCCAGCGGAGCAGCGCCCACGACAGCATGGTGTGCACGGTGAGCAGGGACCTGACCGAGGAACATCCCCGGCCCACCTCCTCGTGCACCTGACCGAGCGTCACCAGGTCAAGGTCCTGGCCGCCCAGCGCGGCCGGGTAGAAGGGGGCCCACAGGCCCGCCTCGCCGATCCGCTCCTGCAACTCCTCGGGGACCGCGCCCCGCCGGTCGTACACGTCGGCCACCGGCATGATGTGGGTGTCGACGAACGCGCGTGCCGAGTCCCGGGTGATCCGGGCCCCCGCCGGCGCCGCCGCGAGGGGCGGCGCCGTGGTCAAGCTCGTCATGGTCTGGCTCCTCAGTCGACGGAGACGGGGACGCTCCGGCGGGCGACGAGGTCCGCCATGGCCTCGACGGTGCGGAAGTTGTCGATGCGCAGTTCGTCGTTGGGGATGGTGAGGCCGAAGGTCTTCTCGATGAACATCACCAGCTCCATCGCGAAGAGCGAGTTGATGTAGCCGAGCGAGAAGATGTCCTGGTCGGTGGCGATGCTGGCCTGCGGGAAGCGGGCCTCGATGAAGGAGAGGATGCTGGTCTGGGCGGTGGTGTTCTCGGACATGGTCGTCATCCCTTGTTGTCGTAGGTGTAGAAGCCACGGCCGGTCTTCCGGCCGTGCAGTCCGGCGTCGGTCATCTGCTTGAGCAGCGGGCAGGGCCGGTACTTGCTGTCGGCGTAGTGCTCGTAGAGCACCTCGACGCTGTAGAGGATCGTGTCGACGCCGATCAGGTCGGCGGTCTCCAGCGGACCCATCGGGTGCCCGAAGCACCCGCGGAACACCTCGTCCACCGACTCCGCGGTGGCGACGCCCTCGTGGACGAGGAAGGCGGCCTCGTTGACGGTCAGCATGAGCACCCGGTTGGAGACGAAGCCGGAGGCGTCCTTGACGTCCACCGCCTTCTTGCCCATGCCGCTGAGGAGCTGGCGGGTGACCTCGACGGTCTCCTGCGCGGTGTGGAAGCCGGGGATCAGCTCCACGACCGGCTTGGCCGGCACCGGGTTCATGAAGTGCACCCCGACGACCCGCTCCGGGTGCGTGCCGACCGCGGCGACGCGGGTGATCGGGATCGCGGAGGTGTTGACGATCACGACCGCCTCGGGGGAGAGCACGCGGTCCAGCTCGGCGTGCACCTCGCGCTTGATCTCCCAGTTCTCGGTGACGTTCTCGATCACGAAGTCGGCCTTGGCGAGCGCCTCGACGCCGACAGCGGTCGTGATCCGGCCCAGGATCTCATCGGGGTCAAGGGCCGGTCCGCCCATCAGGCGGCTGAGCCGGCAGTTGCGGCTGATGGCCGCCTTGGCGTCGGTGAGAATCCGCTCGTCGATGTCGACGAGGACGGTCTCGTAACCGGACTGGGCCAGATTGTGCGCGACTCCGATGCCCATGACCCCGGCACCGACAACTCCTACGACGGTCATGATCTCTCCGATTCCTTGGTGGGTGGTGCTGGCTGTTGTGGGTGTGCTGAACCACGCCTGGGGCGTGGGGTGTCGCGTGGTGCGGAGTGCCGCTGACGCGGGATCAGCTCCTGCGCCGCCGGGCGGCGGTCTTCAGGCCGGACCTGCGCAGTCGCGCCTGCTCCTGGCCGTCGGGCTCCGGGACGGGCGCCGCGTCCGCGGCGGGTCCGTCCACGACCTTGGCGAGGGCCTCGACGGTCGGGGCCTCGTAGAGGATGTGCGGGGGGAGCTCGGCGTCCTGGAAGGCCCGGCGCAGGGCCGCGAGCAGGGCGATGCCGAGCAGTGAGTTGCCGCCGAGTTCGAAGAAGTTGTCACGGGCGCCGACCCGTTCGAGCTTGAGCATGTCGCCCCAGACCTCCGCCAGCCGCTCCTCGACGGGGCCCGAGGGCTCCCGGTAGGGGGTGAGGAGTTCGGGCCGCGGGTGCCGGTCGGCGGAGCCGGAGCCGCCGCCCGCCGGGGCCATGACGGCCTCGACGGTGAAGCCGGTGCTGTAGCTCACCATCGTCGGCAGGTCCTGCGTGGAGACCACGACCCGCGACTCGCCGGAGGCCAGGGCCCGCAGCAGCGAGCGCCAGCCCTCCGCGAAGGTGATGCCGAAGGCTTCCCGGTGCGAGCGGAAGAAGGCCTGCAAGCCCTCGTCGTAGCCCGACAGACCGGAGTCCCAGGCGTTCCAGGTCCACTCGCCCCAGTCGACCGACAGGACCCGGCGGCCGGTGGCCGCCTGCCGTGCCGCGTAGCCGTCGAGGTAGGCGTTGCCCGCGCAGTAGTCGACCTGCCCCGGGCCGCCGCCGGTGGCCGCGGTGATCGAGGAGAACAGCACCAGGAAGTCCAGCGCGGTCTCATCAGCGTGGCCGATTCGCAGTGCTTTGTCCAGGGCCTGTACGCCGGCAACTTTGGGCGCGAGAACGAGCTCGGAGTCGTCGGACTGCTTGAACTGGATCAGACCCGTTCCGGGCACGCCGGCGGTGTGCAGGATGCCGTGCAGGGCGCCGAAACGCTCCTGCGCCAGGTCGATGGCGCGCCGGACATCGGGCGCGCTCGCCACGTCACCCGTGACGATCTCGACCTCCGCGCCCAGCTCCACGATGCCCAGGACACGGCTCACCCTGGCCCGCAGCGCCTCGTCGGCCGCCTCGGTGCCCGCGGCGATGCCCTCCCACCGCTCACGCGGCGGCAGCCCGCGGCGGCCGAAGAGCACCAGCCGGGCGCCGACCTGCCGTGCGAGGTGTTCCGCCATGCCCAGACCGATGCCGCCCAGACCGCCGGTGATCAGATAGACCCCGCGCTCGCGCAGCACCGCCGCGGCGCTCTCGTCGTCCGCCGCCGGGAGCATGTCGTAACCGCACACCCAGCGCCTGCTGCCGCGCAGGGCGACGGCCGCGTCGGTCCGCGGTCGGCGCAGTTCGGCGGCGACGGCGGCGGCCGGGGTGTCCGGCTCGACGTCGAGCAGCCGGGTGGTGACGTTGGGGTACTCCAGCGGCACCACGAGCGTCGGGCCGATGAGCGTGGCGGCGTCGGGCCGTACCTCCGAACCGTCGAGCACCTGGTGGGCGCCCGCGGTGACCATGTCCAACTGCCAGTCGCCCGAGCCCAGTTCACCGGCCGCACGGGCCAGTGCCACCAGGGTGTGCAGACCGAACGCGATCGACTCGTCGTCGGGCCGCTCCGCGAGCGTCCACAGATGGACCACCCGTTCCAGCGCGAGCCCGCGCTTGCGCAGATCGCGCAGGACCGCCTGGGCGTCGCCCGAGTGGCCCGGCCGTACGGTGTAGCCGGTCGCCGGGTCGGCGCTCCAGCCGCCGCCGGGACGGACCGCGGTCACGGTCGCGCCGTCGGCCGCCGCCGCGCGCACCAACTCGTCGAGCACACCGTCGGCTTCCGACCCGTCGGCGTAGACCAGCCAGCTCGCGGGCTGCGCGCCCGCCGTCGCCGGGGACGCGGTCTGCCGCCACACCGGCTGCCAGACCCACTGCTCCTCCGGCAGCTTCGGGACCCGGTCGATGTCCTCGAAGCTGGCGGGCACACCCGGTGTGCCCGGCGCCGTCGCAGCCGCGGGCGCGGCCGGCTTGGCGCCGATCAGCGGGGTCTGCTCGATCCAGTAGCGCTGCCGCTGGAAGGGGTACGTGGGCAGCGGCACCCTGCCGGGCGCGAAGCCCCGGTGCAGCTCGGCGGTCCGCTCGGCGCGGCCGTGGTAGGCCGCCCAGTCCAGGTCCACACCGGTCAGCCACAGCCGCGACAGGGCCTCGGTCAGGACCCGGTCGGCCGGACGCGGGTCGCTCTGCGCGGGCAGCGTCGCGGTGATCGTCGCCCAGCGCTGCGGAGCGCAGCCCGCGCCGCGCACCATCGTGCCCAGCGACTGTCCGGGACCGATCTCCACCATCGCCAGCTCGGGATCGGCCAGCAGCGTCTCGACGGCCGCCGCGAACTGCACGGGACGGCACATGTGCTCCGCCCAGTAGGCGGGGTCCCGCACCAGCCGGGCGTCGGCGACACCGCCGGTGACGTTCGACAGGTACGGCAGCCGCGGCGGGTTGAGCCGGATGTTCTCCGCGACCCACGAGGTCAGCTCGTCCGCGAGCGGGGCGAGCATCCGGGAGTGGAAGGCGTGCGTGGTGCGCAGCCCCCGGCTGGGGACGCCGTCGCGCTCCAGGTCGGCGGCGAGGCCGGCCAGCGCGTCGGCGGGACCGGCGACCACGACGGTCTGCGGGCCGTTGACCGCGGCGATGTCCAGGCCGCGCGCCTGAAGTCCGTAGCGGTCGCGCAGGTCGTCGGGCCCGAGCGGCACCGCGGCCATGGAACCCGTCTCGACCCCGGAGATCAGCCGGGCCCGGTGCACCACCAGCGCCAGCGCGTCCTCCAGCGACAGCACCCCGGCCAGGCAGGCCGCGACGTACTCGCCGAGGCTGTAGCCGAGCATCAGCGACGGCTGCACGCCCCACACCATCAGCGTCGAGGCCAGCGCGTAGTCCACCGCGAACAGCAGCGGCTGGACGATCTCGGTGCGCTCCAGCTCCGCCTCCCGGTCGTCGGCCGCGCCGGTCGCCCGGCCCAGCAGCGCCGCCAGGTCCATGCCGCCGCCGGGACGGTCCCCGGTCAGCAGCCCCATCAGGTCGGTGTCCGGCAGGTGCGCGGCCAACAGGCCCAGGCAGTGGTCGAGTTCGGCGCGGAAGACCGGCTCGTGCCGGTAGAGGTCGCCGACCAGACCCGGATACTGCTCGCCGACCCCGGCGAAGAGGAAGGCGACGGGACGGCCGTGCGCGGTCTCCACCCGCGCCGACAGCGGCGCGTCCTCGTCCGTGCCGGTCAGCGAGGCCACGGCCTGCTCACCGCTGGAGACCACGGTGGCGCGGCGGTGCTCGAAGGTCTTGCGGCCGACCTGGAGGGTGTAGGCGACATCGGCGACGCTCGCCCCCGAGGTCGCGGCCAGGTGCTCGGCGAGGTTGCTCACGGCCTGGTCGGCGGCGTCGGAGGTTCGGGCCGAGACCGGCAGGAAGTGGTGCCGCCTGCCGCCCTGCGGGGTGTCGGGGCCGGCCCTGCGGGCCGGCGGCTCTTCGACGACGACGTGCACGTTGGTGCCTCCCATGCCCAGCGAGTTGAGTCCGGCGATCCGCGGCCTGCCGTCCTCGGCCGGCCACTCGGTCAGCCGGGTGTTGACGTAGAAGGGGCTGTCGGCGAAGTCGATCTGCGGGTTGGGGGCGGTGAAGTGCAAGGTCGCGGGGACCATCCGCTCGCGGACGGTGAGGACCGTCTTGATCAGGCCCGCGGTGCCCGAAGCGTGGTTGAGGTGACCGATGTTGGTCTTCACCGCGCCGATCGGGATGCTGCCGGGGCCGCCCGCCGTGCCGAACGCCCGGCTCAGCGCGGTGACTTCGATCGGGTCGCCGATCGGGGTGGCCGTGCCGTGCGCCTCGATGTAGCCGAAGTCCTCCGGCCTCACCCGTGCGTCGGCCATCGCGTCCTGCACCACACGGGCCTGCCCGGCGACGCTGGGCGCGGTGTAACCGACCTTCAGGGCGCCGTCGTTGTTGATCGCCGAGCCGCGGATGACCGCGTGCACGGTGTCGCCGTCGCGCAGCGCGTCCGAGAGCCGCTTGAGGACCACGACGGTCGCGCCGTCGCCGAACATCGAACCGCTGGCCTGCGCGTCGAAGGTCCGCACATGGCCGTCGTGCGACTCCATGCCGCCCTGCTGGCGGCGGTGGCCGACCCGGTCCGGCACGCTGATGGACACACCGCCCGCCAGCGCCATCTCGCACTCGCCGCCGCGCAGGCTCTGCACCGCCAGGTGCACACCGACCAGCGACGTCGAGCAGAAGGTCTGCACCGCGACGCTCGGTCCGCGCAGGTCGAACAGGTAGGAGACGGACGTGGTCAGCGCGTCCTTGTCGTTGCTCATGATGATCTCGTACGGGCTGATGTCGCCCGCGGCGAGCTGCGAGGTCATCCCGAACAGATACGTGGAGAGGTTGGAGCCGCCGAAGACGCCGATCCGGTCGCGGTACGCCTCGTTGGCGTACCCCGCGTGCTCCAGACCCTCCCAGCAGACCTCAAGGAAGAGCCGCTGCTGCGGGTCGGTGAGCGCCGCCATCCGCGGGCTCATCCCGAAGAATCCGGCGTCGAAGCCGCTGATGTCGTCCAGCACGGCGCGCGCGGGCACGTACTCCGGGTCCTGGACCATGTCCGGGTCGACGCCCGCCTCGATCAGCTCCTCAGGGGTGAAGAAGCGGATCGACTCCACGCCCTCGCACAGATTCCGCCAGAAGCCGGCCACATCGCCCGCGCCGGGGAAGCGGCCCGCCATGCCGACGATGGCGATCCGCCGGTCGAGTTCGGTGCTCTCCGGTTCGGTGTCCTCGGCGCGCTCGGTGTGCTGGGTGACCGCGCTGACGGCCGGGGTCGCGGCCACGGCCGGACGCGGCGCCGGAGCGGCGACGAGTACGGGCGCGGGGGCGGGCCGGGGCGCGGGGACGACGGTCGCCGCGGGGGTACGGGGCGCCGCCGGGGCGCGGACCGGTGCCGGGCTCGGCCCCCCGGCGGCCTTGGGCTTCTGCTCGTCCAGGACGGCCGCCAGCCGGTGCACGGTCGGCGCCTCGAAGAGCGTGACCGTCGGCACCGTCACACCGAAGCGCGACTTCACGGTGGCCAGCATCTGGAGGGCGAAGAGCGAACTGCCGCCCAGGTCGAAGAAGTTGTCACGGGTGCCGACCGGGTCGACACCGAGGGTGTCGGTCCACAGCGCGCACAGCTCGCGCTCCGTGGCGGTCAGCGGCGCCGTGTACGGCTGCGGCAGGTCGGGCCGCGGGAAGGACGCCACAGGGGACGTGCTCCCGGCGCCCGCCGGGACCGCCTGCGGACGGCTCGGGAGCCGGCCCGCCAGACCGCCGGCCACCACGACCACCGCGGGCAGCGGCTGCGTCACCGCGCGGTCGAGTGCGGTCAGCGACTGCTCGGCGGTCATCGCGTGCGCGGCCATCGAGGCGCCGGTCCTGGCGTCGACCTTGGCCAGCGTCGGCGCCCAGGTGTCCCAGGCGGCCGAGGTCCAGCGGGTCTGCGCGGTGCCGTCGTCCGGGCCCGCTCCTGCGAGCGCGGCCAGCGCGGCGTTGGCCGCCGCGTAGCTGCCGAAGGCCAGTCCGCCCAGGTGCGCGGAGGTCGAGGAGAACAGCAGGCCCCAACGCGGCGCGCGGTCCCCGGCGAGCCCGCCGACGGCGTCGCGCAGCACGTGAGCGCCCTCGTACTTGGCGGCGAAGTGCCGTGCGACGGTGCTCTCCTGGAGCGCGCCCAGCGGCAGGAAGGTGTCCTCCGAGGTGTCGGCCGCCGCGTGCACCAGGCCGTCGAAGCGCTCCGCGCCGAACAGGGCGCGTACGGCGTCGGCGTTGGTGACGTCCAGCGCGGGCGCCTCGACGTCCGCGCCGAGCGCGCGCAGCCGGACGACCGCCTGGCGGCGCGGGTCCGCCGGGTCGGCGGGCAGTCCGGTACGGCTGGCGAGCACGACGCGCCCGGCGCCGCCGCGGATCAGGTGCTCCGCGACCATCAGGCCCACGTCGCCCAGGCCGCCGGTGACGAGGTAGCTCTCGCCGGGCAGGACCACGGGCAGTTCGTCGGTGTGCGCCTTGGGCGCGTCGATCGGGCGGTACCGCGGGGTGAGGCGGCTGCCCGCGCGGAAGGCGGTGAGCACCGGCCCCTCGGCGGCGGCCAGTTCGGCGGCGAGCAGGGCGGCGGAGGCCGCCGCGTCGGCCGCGGGGTCCAGGTCGACGCCGCGGGCGTCGAGGCCCGGGTACTCCTGGCCCGCGACGACCGGCAGGACGGCGACCGCGGCCTGCGCCGGGAGGCTCCGCTCGGCGGCCGTGACGCTCTGGCCGCCGCGGGTGACCACGACGACACCGCCGGTCCCGGCCCGGTCGCCCCACGCCGACACGGCGCGGGAGACGTCGAGGACGGCCCGGGCCGGGTCCGCGTCGGGCCCGTCCGCGTCCAGCGCGGACAGCACGACCACGGTCAGCGGCCCGTCGCCGGGCACCTCGGCGGTGTCGGGCGCGTCCGTCGGCCGTACGGTGACGGCCTCGGCGCCCGCGCCGCGCAGCCGCTCGGCCAGCGCGTCGCCGACCCCGGAGGCGTCGGCGTACAGCAGGAACCGGCCGGTGGCCGTACCCGTGCCGCCGTTCGCGTCCGGGCTCCACACCCGGCTCATGACCTGTACGTGCTCCTCGGCGCCGGAGTCGGCGGACTCCGTTGCCGCGGAGGGGAGTTCGGGCTTGGCGGCGGCGGGCGCGTCGATCCAGTAGCGGGAGCGCTGGAAGGGGTATCCGGGCAGCTTCGTGCGCAGGACGTCACGGCCGTGCTGGTAGCCGGACCAGTCGATGTCGACGCCGGTCAGCCACAGCCGGCCCACGGCCTCGGTGAGGACCGTGCCCGCCTCGCGCGGGTCGTCGTCGCCGGGCAGCGCGGGGATCAGCAGGTCCGCGCGCCCTTCGGTGAGGGCGCGGTGGGCGCCGAGGGCGCCGTCGCCGATCTCCAGCAGGGCGTGGTTCCCGGACTCCAGCAGCGCGCCGAGCGCGGTGCCGGGGTCGGCGGGCGGGCCCGTGAGGGCCGCGGTCCAGTGCGCGGGGTCGGTGGCCTCGGCCGCCGTAAGCCGGCCGCCGGTCGCGGCGGAGTACAGGACGGTTCCGGGCTCGCCGAAGGTGATGTGGCCCGCCGCCCAGTCGGTCAGCGGCTGTCCCTCGGTCTCCGTGCGGCGGTGCAGCAGCGCGAAGGCGTCCTTGAGGGAGAAGACCCCGGCCAGGCACCCGGCGACGTACTCGCCGACGCCGTGCCCGAGGAGGGCGTCCGGCTGGATGCCCCAGGAGCGCAGGAGCGTGCCGAGCGCGTATCCGAAGGCGAAGGCGCGGTGCCCGTGCTGGTCGTGGCCGCTGGTGCGGTCGGGGGAGAGCAGTCCGGCCAGCGGGGCGCCGCCGACGGCCTGGGCGGCGGCGCGGCACTCGTCGAGCGCGGTACGGAACGCCGGTTCCGCGTCGTAGAGTTCGGCCGCCGCGGCGGGGTACGGCTCCGCGGCGCCGGTCAGCAGGAAGGCGACCGGCCGGGAGGAGGTGCCGTCGGCGCGGCCGAGGGCGGACCCGGCGCGCAGCTCGCGCGCCGCGCCGCTCAGCGAGTCCGCGACCAGGGCGCGCCGGTGGCTGAAGAGCCGGCGGCCGCTCTGGAGGGTGTAGGCGACGTCGGAGATGCCCGCGCCGACCGTGGTGTCCGCGTCGTCCATGGTGTCCAGGTGCGCGGCGAGATTGGCGGTGGCCTCGTCGGCGGCGGCCTCGGTGCGGGCGGACCACACCAGCAGTTCGCTGCGGCGGCCCGAGCCGGTGCTGCGGGCGGCGACCGGCGGGGCCTCCTCCAGGATCACGTGGGCGTTGGTGCCGCCGATGCCGAAGGCGCTGACCCCGGCGCGGCGCGGACGGTCGCCGCGCGGCCACGGGTGCCGCTCGGTGAGGACCGTCAACCGCGCGTCGCCGGACTCCAGTTGGGGATTGGGCGCGGTGTAGTTGCGGGTCGCGGGGATCTCGCCGTGGTGCAGCGACAGGGCGGTCTTGATCAGACCGGTCACACCGGCCGCGCGGTCCAGGTGGCCGAGGTTGGTCTTGACCGAACCGATCATGACCTCCTTGCCGTCGAACACCTGCTGGAGCGCGGCGAGTTCGGCGGCGTCGCCGAGCGCGGTGCCGGTGCCGTGCGCCTCGATGTAGTCGATGTCCTCGGGCTCGAGACCGGTCGCGGCGAGCGCCTCGGCGATCACCTCGGCCTGGCCGCTGACACCCGGCGCGGTGAAGCCGACCTTGCGGCCCGCGTCGTTGTTGACGGCCCAGCCGCGGATCACCGCGTACACCTGGTCGCCGTCGGCGAGCGCGTCGACCAGGCGGCGCAGCGCGACCACGCCGACGCCGTTGCCGACCAGGCTGCCCCGGCCGGAGGCGTCGAAGGCGCGGCACTCGCCGTCGGGCGAGCTGATGCCGCCCGGCTGGTAGAGGTAGCCGGTGTCGTCCGGGACCGCGATGGCGGCGCCGCCCGCGAGGGCCAGGTCGCACTCGAAACCGGCCAGGCTGGTGGCCGCGGCGCAGACCGCGACCAGGGACGTCGAGCAGTAGCTCTGGATGCCGTACGCGGGCCCTGACAGGCCCAGCGTGTGGGCGACGCGCAGGGTCAGCGAGTCCTTGTCGTTGGCCAGGCCCACGGTCAGCTCGCCGACGCTGCGGCCGATCCCGGACGGGGCGACGTTACGCGTCAGATAGGTGCTGATCGCGCAGCCGGCGAAGACACCGATCGAGCCGTCGAAGCTCGCCGGGTCGCAGCCCGCGTCCTCCAGCGCGTGCCAACTGTGCTCCAGGAAGAGCCGGTGCTGCGGGTCGAGGATCTGCGCCTCCTTCGGGTTGATCCCGAAGAAGTCGGCGTCGAAGCGGTCGATCCCGTCGATCACCGCGCCCGCCTTCACATACGCGGGGTCGTCGATCAGCTCGTCGGGCACGCCCGCGGCGCGCAGTTGGTCGTCGGTGAAGCGGGTGATGCCCGAGCGGCCGTCGCGGAGCGCCGACCACAGCTCCGTGGCATCGGTGGCGCCGGGGAAGCGCCCGGCGAGGCCGACGATGGCGATGTCCATCGGTGACACCTCGGTGGGTATGCGCGGCATGAATCCGTCCTCCTAGTTCCGGGTGATGGAAGGCTGGGCACCGCGGGCGCGGCGCCGTCTCTCGCCCCGGGCGAGGCCGGAGTCGCGTGCTGTGGTGGTGGCGGTCCCGGCGGGACCGCCGTCGAGCGCCGCCGCGAAGGCGGCGACGGTCGGGTGCTCGAACAGGACGGCCGGGGCGATCCTGCGGTCGAGCCGCTTCTCGATGTCGGCGACCATGGACATCCCGACCAGGGAGTTGCCGCCCAGGTCGAAGAACGGGTCGTGGACGCCGATGCCGTCGATGCCGAGGTGCCGGCCCCAGCTGTCGGCGATGACCGTCTCCAACTCGGTGCGCGGGGCCGCGTATTCGGTACGCAGCAACGGCCGGGGGAAGCGCGGCCGTTCGCTGTCGGCGGGGGCGCCGGCCGCGACGAGCGCGTCCAGGTCGGTCAGCGCCGCCCACTCGCGCAACCCCTCGGCCATCGGCATCCGCACCGCCAGCAGGCTGCCGCGGGCGGCGCCCGCCAGCCTGCCCAGCAGCGCGTTGCCGCCGGACTCGGAGAAGCCGTAGCGGGCGCGGTGCTCGCGGACCCGGTCGGCCAGCGCGCCGCCGGACGCCTCGGCCTGCCAGTCGTCGTGCTGCCACGGGCCCCAGGCCACGCTCAGCACCTTGGTGGTGGCCGCGGCGGCGTCGGCCAGCGCCGCGCCGTACGCGTCCAGGACGGTGTTGGCGGCGCTGTAGTCGCCCTCGCCCAGGCCGCCGAAGACGCTGACCGCCGAGGAGTACAGGACCAGCAGCTCCGGCCGGTCGGCCTCCGGGGTGCCGGGGCCGACGAGTTCGGCGAGCGGGCCCATGGCGAGCACCTTCGGCGCGAGCACCGTACGGGCCGTGCCGGGCGTCAGGCGGACGGCCATGCCGCCCGCGGGGACGCCCGCCGCGTGCAGGACGCCGGTCAGCGTTCCGAACCGCTCCCGGCAGTCGCGCAGCGCGCGCCGCAGGTCCTCCGGTACGCCGACGTCGGCGGTGAGCAGCAGCACCTCGGCGCCTGACGCCTCCAACGCGGCGATGTCGCGCAGGCTTTGGGCGGCCCGCCCCTCGGGGTCGGCGGCAGCCGCGGCGTTCAGATCGGTCCTGCCGACCAGGGCCAGCCGCCGCGCCCCGGAGCGTACGAGTTCCCGTGCGAGCCCGAGGCCGAGACCGCGGGTGCCGCCGGTGACCAGATACGCGCCGTCGGGGCGTACGGGGAAGCCGGTCGCGCCGTCGGCCGCGGGGAGCGGCACCAGGCGCCAGTCCTTGAGCAGGCGGCGTCCCGCGCGCCAGGCGATCAGCGCGGGGGTGGCGGCCGGGTCGTCGTGCTGCCAGGCGCGGTGGCCGATCTCCTCCGCGAGGTGGGCGGCGCAGGTATCAGCGGGCGCCGACGGGTCCAGGTCGACACCGCGCCAGGCCGTACCCGGCTGCTCGGCGTGGGCGATCCGCGCGAAGCCGTGGGCCAGCGCCCGGTCGGGGGCCGTGCAGTCGCCGCCGTGCACCTGGGCGGCGCCCGCGGTCACGGTCAGCAGCTTCACGCCGCGTTCGGCCGCCGCCGAGGCGAGCGACTGGACGGTGAGCAGCAGGCTGTCGAAGCCCAGCCGGACCGCCCTGACCAGCTCGGCGTCCTCGGCGAACAGCGGGGTGCGGGCCGGGTCGCGCAGGCTCCACAGGTGGGCGACGCGCAGCGGTCCCGCGGTCCCGGCCAGCGCTTCCGCGACGACCCTGCGGTAGTGCTCGGGGTCGGCGGGGTCGATGACGACCCGCCGTCCGTCGCGCCGCCAGGCGCCGCCGGGCACGACCTCGGTGACGGGTGCGCCGCAGGCCGCGGCCAGCTCGGCCAGCCGGGTCCCGACACCGTCGCCGTCGGCGAACACCACCAGGGGCGCGGCCGGTTCCACGGCGGTCGGCGCGGGCAGGGTGACGTCCTGCTGCCACGCGGGGGCGTAGCAGAAGTCGTCGGGCTGCACGGCGCCGCCCGTGGAGCCGGTGCCGGTCGCGGCGGCCGTCCCCGTGCCCGTCCGCGGCCAGTAGCGGGTCCGCTGGAAGGGGTAGGCGGGCAGATCCGTGAGCGTGCCGGGGCGTGCGCCGCGCAGCGACGTCCAGTCGAGGTCGGCGCCCAGCTCCCAGAGCCGGCCGAAGGTCTCCAGCAGCCGGGAGCGGCCGTCGGTGGGGCCGCCCGCCGCCCACTGCGCGGGGACGGTGCCGAGCACGGTGGGGTTGGCGCCGCTGCGGTCGTTCTGCCGGAGCAGGCCGCCCAGGGTCTGGCCGGGGCCCAGCTCCACATAGCCGTCCACACCCAGATCCGCGCAGGCCGCCAGACCGTCGGCGAACCGCACCGGGCTGGTCAGGTGGTCGGCCCAGTAGCCGGGGTCGGTGGCCTGCTCGGCGGTCAGCGGCGCGCCGGTGACGTTGGAGACGACCGGGATGCGCGGCTCGTGCCGGGGCACCGCGGCCACGGCCTCGGCCAGCTCCGCGCGGGCCGGGGCGAGCAGCGCCGAGTGGAAGGGGTGCGCGGAGCGCAACTGCCGTGCCGCCAGGCCCTGTTCGGCCAGGTGGGCGGCGGCGGTCGCCACGGCGTCCGGCGCTCCGCTGACCACGGTCATGGCCGGGCCGTTGACGGCGGCGATGTCCACCGCCGTGCCGCACGCGGCCAGTTCGGCGCGCACCCGGTCGGCGTCGGCGGCGACCGCCAGCATCCGGCCCTCGGGCGCCGCCTCGATCAGCCGGGCGCGCCGCGCCACCAGCCACAGGGCGTCGGGCAGTTCGAAGACACCGGCCAGGGTCGCGGCCACGTACTCGCCGAGGCTGTAGCCGATCAGCAGGTCGGGCGTGACACCGTGCGTGGCCAGCAGCCTGGCCAGCGCGTACTCGACGGTGAACAGCGACAGGTGCGCGATCTCCGCGTGGCTGTCCGGGTCGTCCGCCAGGTCGGCCCCGCTGCCGGGCCTGGCCAGAAAGCCCGCCCCCGCGTCGGCCGGCGCCTGCGCGGGCTCACCGAGCAGCGTGTCCCGCAGGTCGATGCCGCAGCGCTCCTCGGCGACGGCCAGGCACGTCTCGACGGCCTCGGCGAACGCCGGTTCCGTACGGTGCAGATCGCGCGCCATGCCCCGGTAGTGGTCGCCCGTGCCCGGCAGCAGATACGCCAGCTTGGGGCGGCCCTTGACCGTACGGACCCCGGTGGCCCGCGCCGCGGTCGCCAGCGCGGCGGCAGCGTCCTCGGGGTCGGCGGCCACCACCGCGCGCCTGAACTCCAGCGCCGCGCGGCCGCTTTGCAGCGTGTACGCCAGGTCGTCGAGGCCGGTGCGTCCGGCGACCGAGGCCAGCGCGTCCAGCCGCGCCGTCAGCGCGTCGTCGTCGGCGGCGGAGACGGGCAGCAGTTCGGCCCTGCCGGGCGCCGGGGCGGCTTCGACGGAACCTTCGGCGGCGCCGTCGGCCGAGGTGCCTCCCGTGGTGGCGAGACCGGCGCGGACCGGGCCGCCGACGCCCGCCGCCGTGCCCGTCCCGGCCGCCGCGGGCGACGGCGCCGCCAGGACGACATGGGCGTTGGTGCCGCACCAGCCGAAGGAGCTGACGCCCACGAGCTGCGGCGACGCCTCGTCGGTCGGGAGGGGGCGGGACTCGGAAGCCGGGCGGACGGCGCCCGCGGCGACGGCGGTCTCCGAGGGCTCGGTCATGTTCAGATTCGGCGGCACCGTGCGGTGCTTGACGGCCAGGACGGCCTTGATGAGACCGGCCATCCCGGCCGCGGCCTGGGTGTGGCCGATGTTGGTCTTCACCGCGCCCACGTGCAGCGGCCGTTCGTCGCTGCGGCGCCCGAACACATCGGTGAGCGCGCCCAGTTCGATGGCGTCGCCGAGCTTGGTGCCGGAGCCGTGCGCCTCGACGTACGCGATGTCGTCGGGGGTCGCCCCGGCAGCGGACACCGCGCGGCGGATGACGTCGGCCTGGGCGCTGCGGCTGGGCGCGGTCAGGCCGTTGCTGCGGCCGTCCTGGTTGACGGCCGTGCCGCGGATGACCGCGTGCACCCGGTGGCCGCGCCGTACCGCGTCGGAGAGCCGCTCCAGGACGACCACCCCGGCGCCCTCGCCCAGCACATAGCCGTCGGCGCGGGCGTCGAAGGTCTTGCACAGGCCGTCGGGGGACAGCATCGAGGTGGAGCAGGCGTTGACGTACATGTCGGTGTGCATCAGCAGGAAGGCGCCGCCCGCCACCGCGAGGTCGCACTCGCCGCGGCGCAGCGCCGTACCGGCGAGGTGGACGGCCACCAGCGAGGACGAGCAGGCGGTGTCCAGGGTCAGCGCGGGGCCGCGCAGGTCGTAGTGGTACGCGAGCCGGCCCGCGACGACGCTGGCGGAACCGCCCTGGCCGCCGTACGGGTCGTGCAGCACGCCCAGACCTTCCTCGGCCTGCTCCAGGCGCAGGTACTGGAGGACGTCGGAGAAGCCGATCATCACTCCGGTACGGCTGCCCGCCAGGCTCGGCGGCGGCGTACCGGAGTCCTCCAGCGCCTCCCAGGTCAGCTCCATGAGCAGCCGCTGCTGCGGGTCCATCCGCAGCGCCTCCTGCGGGGAGCTGCCGAAGAACCGGGCGTCCCAGCCCGCCACGTCGTCGAGGAAGGCGCCGCGGGTGGTGTAGACCCCGTCGTTCTCGACGTGCGGGGCGAGGTCGAACCGGCCGCCCGGCACCTCGTCGAGGACCGCGGACCTGCCCTGGTCGAGCAGGTCCCAGTAGGCGTCGACGGAACCGGCGCCGGGGAAGCGGCACGACATGCCGACGACTGCGATCGGCTCGTGCGTCTGTGCCTGGGCCTCGGCCAGCTTGCGCCTGGCGTCACCCAGGTCGACCGTGGCCTTCTTCAGGTATTCGCGGAGTCTGTCCTCGCCTGCCATCTTCCTGCCCTCTGCCGATTCGTGGTGTGGTGACGGACTGCCCGGTGCCGGGAGCCGGTGGTGCCGGTGATGTGCGCCGGCGATGTGCCGGGGGAGTGCCGGGGAGTCGCTGTACCTCGGTGGCCGGGCCGTGCGCCCGGCGCGGGATTACGCCTGGGCGTCGATGAAGGCGAAGATCTCCTCGTCGGAGGCCTCGTCGAGCACCGCGGTGGGGGAGTCCATCGGGACTCCGAGTCGGTTGAGGGCGTCCTGCAGGGCCACGACCATGCGGTCCCGCAGCGCGGGTGCGGACGAGCTGAGTTCGCCGGTGATCCGGGCGAGGGCTTCTTCCATGGTGGTCACGTCATCCTTCGGGGCCGGGACCAGCGCGATGGCCAGGTGCTCCGCCAGGGCGCCGATGGTCGGGTGATCGAAGACGAGCGTCGGGGCCAGGTCGAGACCGGAGTCCGTCTGGAGCCGATTGCGCAGTTCGACCGCCGTCAGCGAGTCGAATCCGAGGTCGATGAAGGGCAGGTCGGGGTCGAGCGCTTCGGGCGCTCCATGGGCCAGTACCGCGGCCACGTGGTGGCGTACGGCGGTGTCGACCGCGGACTTCGCGGCGTCACCGGTGAGTCCTTCGAGCTTCTTGGCCAGGCCGCCCGCGGCGTTGGCGCCGGACTGCCGGGCGCCGCCGCCTTCCGCGGTCCGCCGCCCCGCGCGGACCAGGCCGCGCAGGATCTGCGGAATCCGCTCGCCGCTGTCCTGCGCGCCGCGCAGGCCGCTCAGGCTCCAGCGGGAGGCCACGACCGCGGCCTCGACGTCGGGGTCGGTCAGCACCGTGTCCAGCAGCCCGAGGCCCTGTCGCTCGTCGAGCGGCGCGACCCCGATCCTGGCCAGCCGCGCCTCGTCGGCCGCGGTCAGCGTCGAGCCCATGCCCGCCGTCGACCACAGGCCCCAGGCCACGGAGACCGCGGGCAGACCCGCCGCCCTGCGGTGGACGGCCAGCGCGTCCAGGAAGGTGTTGGCGGCTCCGTACGTGGTCTGCCCGGCGTTGCCGAGCACGCCCGCGACGGAGGAGAACAGGACGAAGGCGGCCAGCGGCAGGTCCGCGGTCAGCTCGTGCAGCAGCCAGGCCGCGTCCGCCTTCGGCCGCAGCACGTCCGCCAGGCGCTGCGGCGACTGGCCCGCGAGCAGGCCGTCGTCCAGGACACCGGCGGCGTGCAGCACACCGGTCAGCGGGTGCTCCGGCGGCACCGAGGCCAGCAGCGCCGACAGCTCGCCGCGGTCGGCGGCGTCGCACGCCTCGATCCGTACGGTGGCGCCGGGTCCGGCGGCCTCGGTCAGCTCGTCGGCCAGCTCCCGCGCCCCGGGGGCCGCGAGACCGCGCCGCGAGGTCAGCAGCAGGTGCCGTACGCCGAAGCGTTCGACCAGCCGCCGGGCGACCAGCGCGCCGAGCGCCCCGGTGCCGCCGGTGACCAGGACCGTGCCGTCGCCGAAGGCCGGCTCGACGGCGGGTGCGGGCACCCGGCGGGCGACCCGCGGCAGCAGCGTACGGCCGTCCTCCAGCAGCACCTGCGGCTCGTCGGCCTCGGCCGCGGCGGCGAGCAGCGCCACCGCCCTGCCGGGACCCGCGAGGGCCGCGCTGATGCCGCCGCGGGCGCCCACCAGCAGGAACCGGCCGGGGTGTTCGGCCTGCGCCGCCCGCACCAGGCCCCAAACCCCTGCCGTGCGCAGCGAGTCGGGGTCGGTGGCGATCACCAGCCGGGAGGCGGCGAAGGCCGCGTCGTCGGCCCACCGCTGGAGCAGGCCGAGCACCTGGCCGGTCAACTCGCTGACGCTCTGCGGGAGTTCGGCGCCCTCGGCGGTGTCCAGTGCCTCGGTGTCGAGCAGGACGTAGTCGGGCCGGACGCCGGACGCGGCGAGCGCGTCGGGGCCGGTGTGGAAGGGGAGCGCGGCGACCGGGGTGCCGAGCGCGGCCCAACTGCCGGGGCTCACCGCGGGAAGCGTCGTCTCGGTCCACTCCAGGCCGTAGTAGCCCTCGGGCGAGGCCGCGCTTCCGGCGAGCGCCCGCATGGCCGCGGCCGGCACCGCCCTGACCCGCATGTCGCGGGCGTCCAGGACCAGTCCGCCGTTCTCGTCCGCCGCGGTCAGCGACAACTGGTCGGCGCCCTCGGTCACGATCCTGACCCGCAGGGCGGACGCGCCGACCGCGGTCAGCCGCACCCCGCGGAAGACGAACGGCAGCCGCAGCTCGTCCCCTTCGCCCTCGGCGGCGTACGGGTGGAAGGCCGAGTCGAGCAGCACCGGGTGAAGGCCGAAGCCGTCGTTCTCCGCGCCCTCGGGCACCTCGACCTCGGCGAACAGCTCACCGTCGGTGCGCCAGGCGCCGCGCAGCCCGCGGAAGGCCGGGCCGTAGCCGTAGCCGCGCTCCGTCAGCCGCTCGTAGACCGCGTCCAGGTCGACCGGTGCGGCCCCCTGCGGCGGCCAGGTGGCGGCCCACGCGCAGCCGTCGGGCTCCGCGGGGCCCGCGGCCAGGCTGCCCGACGCGTGCCGGGTCCAGCTCTCCTCGCCGCCGCGCCGGGCGTGCACCCCGACGGAGCCGTCGCCGCCGATGGCGACCTGGAGGTCGAGCGACCCGGTCACCGGCAGCGGCATCGGCGCCTCGAACGTCAGCTCCTCGACCCGGTCGTAACCGGCCTGCGCCGCCGCCTCGACGACCATGTCGAGCAGGGCGGTGCCGGGCACGATCGCCGCGCCGCCCACGGAGTGGTCGGCCAGCCAGGGCAGGTCGTCCGCGGTCAGCCTGCCGGTGGCGACCAGTCCGCCGTCGGCGACGGCGACCGCCGCGCCCAGCAGCGGGTGCCGCAGCTCGGTCAGGCCGAGCGCGTCGGCGTCGCCGCGCGGCGGGGTCCGCAGCAGCCAGTAGCGCGTGTGGTCGAAGGCGTACGTGGGCAGTTCGACGGGCTGTCCGCCGGGCGCCGCGGCGCTCCAGTCGGCGGACGCGCCGGCCGCGTACGCCTCGGCGAGCGCGGTCAGCAGCCCCTCGGGCTCGGCCAGCGTGCGCCGGGACACGGCGGTCACGACGGCCTTGGCGTCCGGCAGGCAGGCGCGGACCATCCCGGAGAGCACCGGGCGCGGCCCGATCTCCAGATAGACGTCCGTGCCCGCCGCGTCCAGCCGCGCGGTCATGTCGGCGAAGCCCACGGCCTGGCGGACCTGGTCGGTCCAGTAGCCGGGGTCGGTCCAGCTCCGGTCGGCGCCGAGGTTGACGGCGGTGTCCAGCGTCGGCTGACGGAAGGTCAGCGCGGCCAGTTCGGCGCCGAAGGCGTCGAGCATCGGCTCCATCAGCGGCGAGTGGAAGGCGTGGCTGACGGTGAGGCGCTTGGTGCGGCGGCCCTGCTCCGCCCAGTGGGCGGCGACGGCGGCGCAGGTCTCCTCGTCACCGGAGACCACCACGTCCGCGGGGCTGTTGACGGCGGCGACCTGCGCCAGGCTCTCCTTGCCCGCCAGCGTGACGGCGACTTCCCGCGCCGTGGCGGAGATCGCGAACATCGCGCCGCCGGAGGGGAGTTGCTGCATCAGCCGGGCGCGGGCGGTGATCATCCGGGCCGCGTCGGCCAGGTCCCAGACACCGGCCACATGGGCGGCGGCGATCTCGCCGACGCTGTGCCCGGCGACCTTGTCGGGGACCAGACCGAGCGAGCCGAGCAGCCGGAAGGCGGCGACCTGATAGGCGAAGAGCGCGGGCTGCGTGTAGTAGGTGCGGTCCAGCTCCGCGGCCTCGGGCGTGCCGGGCTCCGCCCACATCACCTCGCGCAGCGGCCGGTCGAGATACGGGTCGAGCGCGTCGCACACCTCGTCCAGGGCTGCGGCGAAGACGGGGAAGGCGGCGTGCAGTTGACGCCCCATGCCGGGCTGCTGCCCGCCCTGTCCGGTGAACAGGAAGACGGTCCTGGCCGTACCGGACGCCACGCCGGTGGTCACCGGGGAGCCGTCCCTGCCCTGCGCGAAACCGTCGAGCCGGTCGAGGAGTTCGGCGCGGTCGCGGCCGACGACGACCGCGCGGTGGTCGAAGCGGGCGCGGGTGGCGGCCAGCGACCAGGCCACGTCCACCGGGCGCAGCGCCGGTTGAGCGGCGACGCGGCGGCCGAGCCGGTCGGCCTGGCCGCGCAGGGCGTCGGCGCTGCGGGCGCTGAGCACCCAGGCGAGCGGGGCCTTGCCGGTGTCGGACGCGGCGCCGGTCCCGGTGTCGGAGCCGGTGTCGGTCCCGGTCTCGGAACCCGTCCCGGTCTCCAACTCCGTTGCGGCGGGGGCCGGTCGCGGCTCCTCCAGGATCACGTGCGCATTGGTGCCGCTGATCCCGAAGGACGAGACGGCGGCCCGGCGCGGCGCGTCCTCGCGCGACTCCCAGGGCTCCTCTTCGGTCAACAGCCGTACGGTGCCCGCCGACCAGTCGACCCGCGAGGTCGGGGTGCCGACGTGCAGGGTGCGCGGCAGCTTGCCGTGCCGCATCGCCTGCATCATCTTGATCATTCCGGCGATGCCCGCGGCGGCCTGCGTGTGCCCGATGTTGGACTTGATCGTGCCGAGCAGCAACGGCCGCTCCGGCGTGTGGTCCTTGCCGTAGGCGGACAGGATCGCGTTGGCCTCGATCGGGTCGCCGAGCGGCGTGGCCGTGCCGTGCGCCTCGACCGCGTCGATGTCACGGGGCGTCAGGCGGGCGTCGGCCAGCGCCTGGGCGATCACCCGCTCCTGCGCCTTGCCGTTGGGCGCGGTCTGCCCGTTGCTTGCGCCGTCCTGGTTGACGGCCGTGCCGCGGATCACGCCGTAGATCGGCCGGCCGTTGCGCTGAGCGTCCGAGAGGCGCTCCAGCAGCAGGACACCGCAGCCCTCGCCCCACACCGTGCCGTCGGCGTCGGCGGAGAACGGCTTGCAGCGCCCGTCGGGGGCCAGGCCGCGCTGCCGGGAGAACTCCGCGAACATGTCGGGCTCCGCCATGACGGTCACCCCGCCCGCCACCGCGAGCGTGCACTCGCCGCTGCGCAGGGAGCGTACGGCCTGGTGGACCGCGACCAGCGAGGACGAGCAGGCGGTGTCGAGGGTCACCGAGGGACCTTCGAGACCGAAGCTGTAGGAGACCCGGCCGGACAGCATGCTCGGGGTGCTGGCGACCAGGAGGGTGCCGTCGACGTCCTCGGGAACGGCGCCGAGGAAACGCGCCGAGTAGAACTCGTACATCATCCCGGCCCACACGCCCGTGCTGCTGCCGCGCAGCGTCGCCGGGTCGATGCCGGCCCGCTCGAAGGACTCCCAGGCCGCTTCGAGGAAGAGCCGGTGGTGCGGGTCGGTGCTCACCGCGTGACGGGGGCTGATCCGGAAGAAGGGGGCGTCGAAGTCGCCCGCGTCGTGCACGAAGGCGCCGCGCCGGGTGTAGCTGGTGCCGGGGGTGTCGGGGTCCGGGTCGTACAGCTTCTCCAGGTCCCAGCCGCGGTCGGTCGGGAACGGGCTGGTCGCGTCGGTGCCGGAGTCCACCAGCTCCCACAGGTCGTCAGGTGCCTCGACCCCGCCGGGGTAGCGGCAGCCGATGCCGACCACGGCCACCGCCTCGTGCTCGCGGTCATCGGCCTCGCTCAGCTTGCGCCGGGCGTCGGTCAGGTCGCCGACCACCTTCTTCAGATATTCGCGAAGCCGCTCTTCGCTCGTCATAGCCGTGTCCTCCAGTACGAAGTCGGGTTGTCGCGAATGTCAGAGTTGGTTGTCGATGAAGTCGAAGAGGTCCTCGTCCGAGACGGTTTCGAGGCCGCCGCCGGGCAGTGCCGGGCTCAGGAGCCGCCCCGGTCCCTCGCCGCCGTCGCGCAGCCGGCTCAGCGCCGCCTGGAGCAGCGCCTCGGTGCGGTCGCGCTCGTCGGGGTCGGCCGGGCCCTCGGCCGCGGCGCCGCCGTCGAGCAGCGCGGACAGCGCGTCGCCGAGGGTGCCCCACAGCCGGTCGCCCGCCGGTACGGGCTCGGCCGGTGCGAAGTCCGCGGCGAGCCGGGCCGCCACGTCCGCGACGGTCGGATGGTCGAAGGTCAGCGTCGCCGGGAGCGGCACGCCGGTCATCCGGCCCAGGCCCTCCTGGAGTTCCACCGCGGCCAGCGAGTCGAAGCCCAGCTCCGTGAAGGGCCGGTCGACCTCGATCCGGTCGGCCCTGTCGTGCCCGAGGACGAGCGCGGCGCGCTCCCTGACCAGGTCGAGCAGCACCGCGTGCGCCGCCTCCCGGTCGAGCCCCGCCAGCTTCCCGGCGAGTCCGCCCTGACCCGCGGCGGGCGCGGGCGCCGTCGTACCGGGCGCGGCGGCGGGCCGGACGGAGGCCGTTCCGCGGGCCGGGCGCGGCGCCGGCACCAGGCCGCGCAGCAGCGGCGGTACGGGTGACCCGCTGGAGGCCGCGCGGGCCCGCAGCCCGGTCAGGTCCCAACGGGCCGCCACCGTACGGCCGCCCGTCAGGTCGGCGGCCAGCGCCGCGTCGAAGAGCGCCAGACCCTCCTCCTGGCCGAGCGGCAGCGTGCCGATCCGTGCCAGCCGCGCCTGGTCCACCGCGCTCAGCGCCGTGGCCATCCCGGCCTCCGCGGACCACAGGCCCCACGCGACCGAGGTCGCGGGCAGCCCCGCCGCCCTGCGGTGGACGGCCAGCGCGTCCAGGAAGCCGTTGGCGGCGGCGTAACCCGCCTGCCCCGCGGTCCCGAGCACGCCCGCCACGGACGAGTACAGGACGAACGCCGCCAGCGGCAGGTCCGCCGTCGCCTCGTGCAACAGCCACGCCGCGTCCGCCTTGGGCCGCAGCACATTCCCCAGCCGCTCACCGTCGAGCCGCGCGACCACGCCGTCGTCGAGCACGCCCGCGGTGTGCACCACCGCGGTCAGCGGCTTGTCGTCCGCGATCGAGTCCAGCACCGCGGTCAGCGCCGCCCGGTCCGCCACGTCGCACGCCGCGACCCGTACGGCCGCGCCGCGCGCTTCGAGCGCGGCGACCAGCTCGTCGGCCCCTTCGGCCGCCGGGCCGCGCCGTGAGACCAGGAGCAGGTCCCGCACGCCGTGCCGTGCCACGAGGTGCGCGGCGAGGCGCGCGCCGAGTCCGCCGGTACCGCCGGTGATCAGGACCGTGCCGGTGCCGAGGGCGCTTCCGGGGTCCGGGGTGTCCACGGTCCGCGCGCCGTCGACCGGCTCGGTGTCGGTGCTGGTGCCGGTGCCGGTGCCGGTGTGGGTGTGGGTGTGGGTCTCGGTCTCGGTCTCGGTCTCGGTCTCGCGGAGGGTGAGCCGGGGGACCAGCAGGGCGCCGTCGCGGACGGCCGTCTGCGGCTCCGCCTGGTGCAACGCGGCTGCCAGCAGCGGCCATTCGTCCGGCGCCGTACCGCTCGCGTCGGCCAGGGCGAAGGCGTCGGGGTGCTCGGTCTGGGCCGACCTGATCAGGCCCCAGAGCGGGCCGCCGGTCAGCGAGTCGGGGTCGGCGAGGAAGAGCAGCCGGGTGCCGGCCAGTTCGGGGTCGGCGACGCGTCGCCGTACGAGGTCGAGGGTGTCCGCGAGGACGCGGCGCACGGTCGAGGGGAGGCCGCCGGACGCTGCCGGTTCCTCGGATGTCGGGCCCTCGGGCGTCGGGTCCTGGGGCGCGGGGATGACCAGGACGGCCGGGGCCGCGCCCGTGCGGGGGGTGTCGAGGTCGGCGAGTACCGAGGCGGGGCGGCCGGAGGAGCGCAGGGCCGCGGCCACGGGTTCGGCGGCGGCGGAGCCGAGCACCGCCCAGGGCGCTGAGTCCTCGGAGGACGGGGCCGGGGACGCGGCGGCCGGGACCCAGGCGATGTCGTACAGGCCGATGTCCTTGGGGGCCGAGGTCGCCGTGAGGCCGAAGCCCTCGGGGGCGTTGCGCATGCTCACCGTCACCTCGCCCACCGGGCGTCCCGCCGTGTCGCACAGGGACATCCGGGTGCCGTCGCCGGACGCGTCGCTCGCGGTGAGCCGTACGCGCAGGGCGTCGGTTCCGGGCGCGGGGACGGTGACGGACGTGAAGGAGAAGGGGACAGGGCGGCCCGCCGACGAGGCGTTCCTGGCCTCCAGGACGAGGATGTGCAGGGCGGCGTCGAGCAGGGCCGGGTGCACGGCGAAGTCGGCGGCGGCGGACCGTACGTCCTCGGGCAGCCGGACCTCCGCGTAGAGGTCGTCGCCCGCACGCCAGGCGCCGGTGAGGCCCTGGAAGGCGGGGCCGTAGCCGTAACCCGCGGCGGCGAGCCGCCCGTACACGTCGGTGAGGTCGACCGTCTCGGCTCCGGCCGGCGGCCAGACCGCGGCCCAGCCGTCGTCGGGGGCGGCGTCCGCCGAGGCCGTCAGGTGGCCGGTGGCGTGCGCCGTCCACGGCGCGTCGGTGTCGTCGGCGGGCCTGGCGTGGACGGTCAGCGCGCGCCGCCCGTCCGCGTCCTCGCCGCCCACGGCGACCTGGACCTCGACCGCGCCCAGTGGCGGCAGGACCAGCGGGGTGAGCAGGGTGAGTCCGCCGACCGCCTCCGCCCCGGCCAACTCCGCCGCCTGGAGGGCGCATTCGACCAGCGCCGTACCGGGGACGACGGCGGTGCCGCCGATGGCGTGGTCGGCCAGCCACGGCGTGGAGCGCAGCGAGAGCCGTCCGCCGAGCAGGTGGCCGCCGTCGGCCGCGACGGTGGTCGCGCGGCGCAGCAGCGAGGTGCGGGCGGTCGAGCCCGCGTCGGGCCCCGCGTCGGTGAGCCAGAACCGGCGCCGGTCGAAGGCGTAGGTGGGCAGCTCGGTACGGGCGCCGTCCGCCGCGGTGGCGGCCCAGTCGACGGTGGCTCCGGCGGCGAACGCCTCGGCCAGGCCCCGCAGGAGCGCGTCCTGTTCGTCCCGGCCGCGCCGGACCAGCGGTACGACGCTGCCGGGCCGCCCGGCCAGACTCTCGCGGGCCATCGGGGTGAGCACCGCCTGCGGTCCGACCTCGAACAGCACGCCGGTACCGGCGGCGGCCAGCCGGTCCACGACCGGCGCGAAGAGCACCGTGTCCCGGATCTGGTCCACCCAGTAGGCGGGGTCGGTCCAGGAGCGGTCGGCGCCCAGGGCGGCCTCGTAAGGGAGTTGGGGTTCGGCGAGGGTGGTCGCGGCGATCTCCCGCCGGAAGGCGTCGAGCATCGGGTCCATCAGCGGCGAGTGGAAGGCGTGGCTGACGGTGAGCCGCTTGGTGCGGCGGCCCGCGTCGGCCCACTGCCGCGCGATGGCCTCGCAGGTCTGCTCCTCGCCGGAGATCACGCAGCTCAGCGGGCCGTTGACGGCGGCC
Source organism: Streptomyces sp. NPDC088910 (assembly GCF_044749865.1). Taxonomy (NCBI): domain Bacteria; kingdom Bacillati; phylum Actinomycetota; class Actinomycetes; order Kitasatosporales; family Streptomycetaceae; genus Streptomyces; species Streptomyces sp. NPDC088910. Next base: position 258,986 of record NZ_JBIVIV010000006.1, on the reverse strand, counting down.
AGGCCCACGGCCCGCGCCGCGTACCGCGGCTCCGCCAGCGTGCCGCGGATCTCCTCCTCGCTCGCGGCGACGGCGAACATCGCTCCGCCGCGCGGGAGTTCCTGCATCAGCCGGCCGCGCGCGGCCACCAGCCGTACGGCGTCGGCCGGTTGCCACACCCCGGCCGCGCAGGCCGCCGCGTACTCGCCGACCGAGTGCCCCGCCACGACGTCGGCCTCGACGCCGAGGGAGCGCAGCAGCCGCCACGCGGCCGTCTCGAAGGCGAAGAGCGCGGGCTGGGTGTAGCGGGTCTCGTCCAGCAGGACCGCGTCGGGTCCGTCGGGCTCGGCCCACAGCACCTCGCGCAGCGGGCGGTCGAGGTAGGGGCCGAAGGCCGCGCAGATCTCGTCGTACGCCGCCGCGAACACCGGGAAGGCGGCGTGCAGTTCGCGTCCCATGCCGAGCCGCTGACCGCCCTGCCCGGTGAAGAGCAGCGCCGTCCGGGCGCGGCCCCTGGCCGTACCGGAGACGGTGCCGGGCCCGGCCGGGTCGCCGTCGGCGAGGGCGCGCAGCCCCGCGATCAGCTCGTCGGTTCCGGCGCCGAGGACGACGGCGCGCTGCTCGAAGACGGTACGGCCGGCCAGCGTGCGGGCGACGTCCTCGGGACGCCTGTCGGCGACGGCGCCGGTCAGCCGCTGGGCCTGGTGCCGCAGCGCCTCGGGGGTGCGGGCGGTGACCGGCCAGGCCAACAGGCACTGTGCGGAGCTTCCCTGACGGTCCGTCCGTTCGACGGGAAGGTCGGCCGCGGCCGGTTCCTCCACGACCACGTGGGCGTTGGTGCCGCTGATGCCGAAGGAGGAGACGGCGGCCCTGCGGACCCGCTCCCCGCGCGGCCAGGCCCGCTGCTCGGTGAGCAGCCTGATCCGTCCGGCGTCCCAGTCGGCGCGCGGCGTGGGCTCGTCGGCGTGCAGCGTGCGCGGCAGCGTCTCGTGGCGCAGCGCCTGCACCATCTTGATGACGCCCGCCACACCCGCGGCGGCCTGCGTGTGACCGATGTTGGCCTTCACCGAGCCGAGCCAGACCGGTCGCGCGGCGGCGGGGTCGCCGCCGCCCGGGGCGCTGCCGTAGGTGTCGATCAGCGCGTTGGCCTCGACGGGGTCGCCGAGGGAGGTGCCGGTGCCGTGCGCCTCGATGGCGTCGACGTCGTCGGCCGTGAGCCGCGCGTCGGCCAACGCCTGGCGTACGAGGGCGCGTTGGGCCTGACCGTCGGGTGCGGTGAGGCCGTTGCTCGCACCGTCCTGGTTGACGGCGGTGCCGCGGATGACGGCGAGCACCGGGTGGCCGTTGCGGCGGGCGTCGGAGAGCTTCTCCAGCAGCAGCACCCCCGCGCCCTCGGAGAAGGACGTGCCGTCCGCGTCGGCCGAGAACGCCTTGGCCCGGCCGTCCGCGGCGAGTCCGTGCTGCCTGCTGAACTCCACCAGATTGCCGGGCGTCGACATCACCGTCACGCCGCCCGCCAGCGCCATCGGGCACTCGCCGCCGCGCAGGGCGCGGACCGCCAGGTGCAGGGCGACCAGGGAGGACGAGCAGGCCGTGTCGACGGTCAGCGCGGGGCCGCGCAGGCCGAGGGTGTACGCGACCCGGCCGGAGATGACGCTGAGCGCCGTACCGGTGAGCAGGTGGCCGTCACCGCCGCCGTTCGGCCGGTGCAGCGGGGGGCCGTAGTCGGAGGCCATCGAGCCGAAGAAGACGCCGACCGGCTGCCCGGCGAGCGTGGCCGGGTCGATGCCCGCCCGCTCGACGGCCTCCCACGACGTCTCCAGCAGCAGCCGCTGCTGCGGGTCCATCGCGAGCGCCTCGCGGGGGCTGATGCCGAAGAAGGCGGCGTCGAACTCCGGTGCCTCGTGCAGGAATCCGCCGCCGACGGTGGTCAGGGCGCCGGGCCGGTCGGGGCCCGCGCCGAGCAGTGCGTCCAGGTCCCAGCCGCGGTCGGCGGGCAGCCCGGTGACCGCGTCGGTGCCGTCCGCGACGAGCTGCCACAGCTCCTCCGGGGTACTGACCCCGCCGGGGTAGCGGCAGCTCATGGCGACGACGGCGATCGGCTCGGGCGCGTCGGGGTCGACGCTGGAACCGGCGGACGTACCGGTGTCGGCAGCGGTGTCGGCGGAAGTGCCGTCGCTGGTCACGCTGTTGGGGGCGGGCCGCACGCCCGCGCCGTCCGCCTCGGGCGTCTGCGGCGTCAACCGCGCTGTCAGCTCGGCCAGTCGCTCGGCCAGCCGCTTCGGCGTCGGGAACTCGAAGAGCAGTGTCGTCGGCAGCTTCAGACCGGTGGCGTCCTTGAGCCGGTTGCGCAGCTCGACGGTGCCCTGCGAGTCCAGGCCGAGGTCCTTGAAGCTGCGGCGCGGGTCGATCGCGCTGCCGTCCGCGTGCCCGAGGACCGCGGCGGTGCTCGCGGTGACCAGATCGCGTACGGCCTCGGGAGTGCGGACCGCCACGGGCGCCGGGGCCGGGTCCGAGGGTCCCGCGGTGCCGGCGGCACCGGGACCGGCCGCCGCGCCGAGGATCGGCGCCCCGCCCAGCCAGTGCCGCTCGCGCTGGAAGGCGTACGTGGGCAGGTCCGTCGTACGGGCTCCCGGTACGGCCGCGACGGGCGCCCAGTCGACGTCGGCGCCGTGTACGTAGGCACCGGCGAGGGCGCGCAGCACCTGCGCGGGGCCGCCCTCCTCGCGGCGCAGGGTGGGCACGGCGGCGGCCTCGTGGCCCGCCTCCTCCGCGGTCTCCTCGATCGCGTGCCGCAGCACCGGGTGCGGGCTGCACTCGACGAACAGGCCGTTGCCGTCGGCGAGCGCGGAGCGGGTGGCGTCGGTGAAGCGGACGGCGTGGCGCAGATTGCGGTACCAGAAGTCGCCGTCGAGCTCCGAGGTGTCCTCGACCCGGCAGCCGGTCAGCGAGGAGTAGAAGGGGGTGTCGACGGCGACCGGCCGGACCGGTGCGAGCACGTCGAGCACCTGCTCGCGGATGACTTCCACGGCGGGGGAGTGCGAGGCGTAGTCGATCTTGAGGACCTTGGTGCGGAAGCCGTCGGCGTCGAAGCTCGCGGCCAGCTCGGTGAGCGTGTCCAGCGGTCCGGAGACGACCGCGGAGGTGGGGCTGTTGAGCACGCTGAGGGTCGCCGCCCCGTAGGCCGCCAGCCGTTCCTCGACCATGGCGAGCGGCGCGGACACCGACAGCATCCGGCCGCCGGTGACCTGGAGCAGCACCTGGCTGCGCAGGGCCACCACGCGGGCCCCGTCGTCCAGGGAGAGCGCGCCGATGACGGTCGCGGCGGCGATCTCGCCCTGCGAGTGGCCGATGACGAAGTCCGGTTCGACCCCGGCCGCGCGCCACACCTCGGCGAGCGAGACCATCACGGCCCACAGCGCCGGCTGCACCACGTCGAGCCGCTCGAAGCCGGGCGCGCCGGGCGCACCGCGCACCACGTCCACCAAGTCGTAGTCGGTGTACGGGGCCAGCGCGCGGGCGCACTCGGCGATCCGGTCGGCGAACGGGCCGTCGATCTCCAGCAGTTCGCGCGCCATGCCCCACCACTGGGAGCCCTGGCCCGGGAAGACGAATCCCACGCCGCCGGTCGCGGTGTGCCCGGTGATGACCTCGCTGTGGGGTCGGCCCGCCGCCAACTCGGCGAGCAGCGTGTCCAGTTCGGGGCGGCCCGCGCCGAGGACGACGGCGCGGTGGTCGAAGGCCGAGCGGGTGCGCAGCAGGGACAGCGCGACGTCCCGCGCCGGTACGTCGGGGCGCGCGGCGAGGTGGGCGGCGAGCCGGTCCGCCTGGGCGGTCAGGCCGCGCGGGGAGCGGGCCGACAGGAGCCAGGGGGTGGTCGGGGCCGCGTCGGCGTCGCAGTCGCGGCGGACCTCGGGGCTGTCGTCCGCGACGGTCTCGTTCGGCGTGGTCTCGTTCGGCGTGGTCTCGTTCGGCACGGTCTGGGGCGCCACGGTCTCGTTCGGCACGGTCCGGGGCGCCGCAGTCCCGTTCGGTGCGGTCTCGGGCGCCGCCGCCAGGATCAGGTGGCAGTTGGTACCGCCCATACCGAAGGCGCTGACGCCCGCGGTCGGGCGGCTGTCGGGGGAGCCGGGCCACGGACGGGCGGCGGTGACCACCTCGATGCCCTGCTGCTCGGCCGCGATGGCCGGGTGGAGCGAGGTGAAGTTCAGGCTGGGCGGGAGCGTGCGGTGGCCGATGCTGAGCGCCACCTTCAGCAGACCGACGATGCCGGCCGCGCCCTCCAGGTGGCCGACGTTGGTCTTGGCCGAGCCGACCAGCAGCGGCGGGGCGCCGTGCGCCACCCGGGACCCGGTCTCCAGCGAGGCCCCGAGACCGGCCGCCTCGATCGGGTCGCCGACCGCCGTACCGGTGCCGTGCAGCTCCACGTAGGCGATCTCGGCGGGCGCGACTCCCGCGTCGCGGCAGGCCAGCCGGACGACCTCGCGCTGCGCCTCGGGGTCGGGAACGGTCAGGTGCTCTCCTGTGCCGCTGTTGACGGCGCCGCCGAGGATGACGCAGTGCACGGTGTCGCCGTCGGCGAGCGCGGCCGACAGCGGCTTGAGGAGCACCACACCGCCGCCCTCGCCGCGTACGTAACCGTTGGCCCGGCCGTCGAAGGTGTGGCAGCGGCCGTCGGGGGACAGGGCGCCGAAGCGCTCCAGGGCCCGGTCGCTCTCGCCGAGCAGATTCAGGTTCACTCCGCCCGCCAGCGCCGTCCGCGCGGTGCCGCGACGCAGCTCCTCGCAGGCCAGCCGCACGGCGACCAGGGCGGAGGACTGGCCGGAGTCGACGGTGAGGCTGGGGCCGCGCAGGCCGAGCAGGTGCGAGACCCGGTTGGCGATGATGCTGCGGTGGGTGCCGGTGACGCTGTGCCTGCTGATCCCCTGGCCGCCGAGCCGGTCGTGGACCAGCGCGTAGTCGCCGGTGATGGCGCCGATGAAGACTCCGGCCGCCGTGCCGTGCAGGGTCGAGGGGACGATCCGGGCGTGCTCGATCGCCTCCCACGCCAGCTCCAGGACGAGCCGCTGCTGCGGGTCCATCGCCGCGGCCTCGGCCGGGGAGAGGCCGAAGAAGGCGGCGTCGAAACGGTCCACGTCGGCGATGTATCCGCCGCGCCTGGCCCGGCCGGTGCCGTCCGCGGCGCCGTCCGCCGTCGATCCCGCCGTACCGTCCGTCTGGCGCCGGTCCGCCGGGGCCTCGCCGACCGCTTCGCGGCCTTCGCTCAGCAGCCGCCAGAACTCCTCGGGGCTCTTCGCGCCGGGCAGCCGGCAGGACATGCCGATGACGGCGACCGGCTCCGCGGCCGTGGACCGTTCAGTCAGAGCGGACATGACCCACCTTTCGAGGATTGGCTGTTCCAGAACGCATCGCCCGGCATCGCACGCACTGCGGCGCATTGCCGTGAATTTCTTCTTCGTGTTTCTCTTCGCGGGTCCTGACGGTTCGGTAAACGCATTCCGCTGCTCAGGACCGGGAAATACGACCGGGGCGGCCGGCGTGGTCTTCACCGGTGGCCCCGGCTGTTCCGGGCATGGCAGAAGCGTGGACTCCACGGCCCTGGCGGGTCAAGGAAGTTCGCCCCGAACGCGGTGGCAGGGAATACCGCGAACTTGATGCCAACGCGCGCGTATGGACAAGGAGAAGCGACCCATGAATAAGTGTGTGATGCGGCGAAAGGGCCGCCGGAAAACCGTCAGGAGCGAGGTGCGGGAGGAGGTGAAGCAAATGCGCAAGGTGGTCTGTACGCGGGTGGTCTGCACCCGGGTCGTCTGCACGGCCGTGAGCCACGCGCGCGGCACCGTCTGTCGCTGAGCCGTCACGTTCCACGCGCCGCGCGGCTCGTCACCTTCCTCCCCGCGCCGACGGGCGCGGGGGGAGGGGCCGTACGGCCGTACGCGAACCCGTAGCGCGGCCCGGAGCCCGCAGACCGCAGCCCGCCGACTACCGATCACCGACCGCTTTCCGGCGCACGACCGCCGCACGCCTGCCGCACGACCGCCGTCCGACCGCCGCCCCGAAACCCCGTCGGCGCCTCACCTCGCGCCGCGCCACCTCCTCACGCCACGCCGGACCACCGCCTCACGCCACGCCTCGTGCCCCACCTCATGCCACGGAGGGACCATGCCCGTCGACGCCCCGCTCACCTTCGGCCAGTTGTCGACCTGGCGATCGATAGAAACCTTCGCCACCGACCGGCTGATGGAGGTGAACGTCCCCGCGCTGTGGGACGTCGAGGGACTTCAGGCGCCCGCGATCGACCGTGCCCTGCGCGTCCTGACGTACCGTCACGACAGCCTGCGGACGACGTTCCACACCGATGCCGACGGCCGGCCCTTCCAGCGCGTCCACCCCGAAGTCCCGCTCCGGTTGGACCGGTTGGACCTGCCGTCGGTGACCCCGCAGGACGGCGCGCGGGTGCTGCGCGAGCTGTACGCGCGGCCCTTCCCCGTCGTCGGCGACCCCGGCTGGCACGGCACGCTGATATGCGCCGCGGGCCGCCCCCGCTATCTGGCCGTGTCGATGTCGCACATGGTGGTGGACGTCTGGGCGATCCGCGAACTGGAAAGGCAGCTCAAGGAGTTGGCGGCCAGGGGCGGAGGGGACCCGGCGGCCGACGGCCGGCCGGGGCCCGCGCCGCGCGAGCTGGCCGTCCTCCAGCACGGCGACGCCTGGGCGGGCCACCGCCGCGGCGCCGAGAAGTACTGGAAGAAGATCCTGGCGGGCGGCCCGCTGAGCAATCTGCCCGCCCGGACGCCCGGTTCCGACGAGCGCCGCATCCAGGCGACGTTGCGCTCCCCGCGGCTCGCCGCGCTGGTCGCGGACGCCGCCTCCGCACACCGGGTGTCGCCGCAGAGCGTTCTGACCGCGCTGACCGGCGCGGCCCTTTCCGGAGTGCTGTCCCGGAACCGGATCATGCTGAGCCTGATGTGCGCCAACCGCTTCGACCCGCTGTGGCAGCCCGTCGTCAGCACCATGAACCAACTGGTGCCGCTGCCCTGCGCGGTGGACCCGGACGCGCCGCTGTCCGGCTTCCTCAAGCGCGCGCATCTCAGCTCGCTGCTGGCCTACCGTCACGGCAGTTACGACGTCGACGCGGCGGCGCGGCTGGCCGCCGAGGCACCGGGGCCGGACGGCTCGCTCTTCGTCCACGACTGCTGGTTCAACTACGTGGCGGAGGAATCGGAGCCGTCCGCCGACGTACCGTCGGCATCGTCACCGCCGCCCGTACCGGCGCGGGACCGGGCCGATGTCCCGTCCGGCGCGTCCCTGACCTGGACGCCCCCGGCCCGCGAGGCGGGTCACCCGTTCTATCTCCGGGTCAACGCCGAAGGGGCTCACCAGGTGGAGCTGACGCTGCGGTCCGACCCCGACGTGCTCGGTGAGGAGGATGTCACCGCCGTCCTGCGGACCATCGCGCTCGGGGCGCTGCGCGCGGCCACCGAGCCGGAGGCCACGGTCGGCGCCCTGCTGGACGACGGACGGGCGAGGGGGGAGCTGGGAGCCGATCTGTTCCCGCGTCAACCGGCCCTCGCCAAGGGGTAGTCGCGGTGCCTCAGGCGCCGCGGTAGCTCAGGAAGGAGTGCGTGGAGACCACGATCGGCAGGTGGATGTCCGCGTCGGACTCGGTCACTCGGAACTCGACGATGGCCCGGGGGTGCAGGGGCAGCGAGCCGAGGACGGCGTAGTACGCGTCCAGGTCGCAGACCACCTGGTAGATGCCCGGCTGGATGTTCCGGTCACCGAGCATCGCCAGCCGGCCGTCCTGACCGGTGCGCCCGCGCACCAGCTCACGCCAGTCGTCTCCGGCGGGCTGGCGCAGCAGGACGTCGACGTCCGCTGCCGGTACGCCGAACGCACTGTCCACGATGTGCACGCAAAGACTCACGGGGTCCCGCCTCCGGGTTCGGGCGCGCCTTTTGCGGTGTCGCGCCTGGGTGGCCACGACGTTGGGGGATGCCCCTATCGTTCCGCCATCGCTCCGGCGGCCCGGGACGATAGGACCGGCGGCCCCCGACGATAGCGAAACGAGGGCGGGGCGAGAGCCGGACCGCCGCGCCGAGCCCCGCGCCGACCTGCGGCGGTCGGGTGAGAGCGCCGTGATAGCGACCGTGATAGCCGGGCGAGGACGGACCGAAAGCGGTCCACCGAACCATGAAGTCATCGAGCCACCGGGACACCTGAACCGGCGGCCCCACAGACTTGGAGATGGCATCATGACGGTTCGCGCCTTCCGCCGCAGCATCACCGCCGCCGCCCTGCTCGTCACCCTCACGGGCGGCGTCGCCGTCGCGGTCACCTCGACGCACTCGTCCACGAACGGCCACACCTCGGTCGTACGTGTCGACGGCGGAACGCCGAAGCCGACCCCCACCCCCACCGCCTCCACGGACAACACCATCTGGGACTGACCTCCGCCGCGGCCCTCGCGGCCCGGCACCCCGTACCACCGCACCGCGCACCACCGCTTCCCCAGCTCCACCCCACGACGACCGCCGCTCGGTCGGCCGGATGAGCCCTTTCTCACGGCGCCCCGGTTCGATCCGGCGAATCGTCTCCCCACGAAGCCCGTGCCGACACGGGCATCCCGCACCGTCGGAGATCCGGCACCCCCACCCGCCCGCGCTCTCGGGTACCTCCGCACCATGACGCCCGTGACCCCGGGCCGCCCACACGGCTGGGCGCCTTCCACCCCGTGACACCCGGTGCTACCGGCTGCCCGGATTCTCCCTGCCCGCACCGGCGGGCGCCCCCGCTCCACGACGCCCGGTCGGCCGCACCTTCACGCCGACCGGAAACACCGCCGACCCGGCAGGCCCCCTGCCGGGAGCTGGCGTTCCCCCAACTCCCCGGCGATTCCTCGGCCGTTCAGCTGTGCAGCTCGGCCTCCGCCGGAAGCTGCGCCGCCGCGACACCCGCGTCGGCGCCCCCGTCGGCCAGCGTACGCAGCAGCCGCCGCACCTCCTCGACCAGCGCGACACCGCCCTTGTCCGTCCGCAGCCCGGTCAGCATGCCCGCCGCCGCCTGCCAGTCGGCACGCGCGCCCTGCGGACGGCCGGACGCCGCGTGCACCCGGCCGCGCAGCACCATCGCGCGCGCCTTGTCCAACGTCGCGCCGATCGCCTCGAAGCCGGTCAGCGCGCGCTCGACGTACTCCGGCGCCGCCTCGACGTCCGAGGTGAGCAGCGCCTCGGCGAGCGCCAGCGCGATCCGGCTCTCCACCATGCGGGCGCCGGCCTGTACCGCCAGTTCGAGCGCCTCGGTCAGCATCGCCCGCGCGGAACCCGGCTCGCCGCGGCGCAGGTCGACCGTCGCCAGACCCAGCAGCGCGTAGCACTCGCCGACCTTGTCGCCGGTCACCCGCACACTGTCCAGCACACGCGTGTAGGCGACATGCGCGTCGTCCAGCCGCCCGACCCGCAGGTGCAGCGCGCCCAGCCGGTTCTGCACCTGAGCGGTGACCCGGCGGTTGCCGACCTCGTGGCAGATCGCCTCGGCGCGCTCCAACAGCCGCAGCGCCGTGGCCGTTTCACCGCAGTCCACGTGCACCTGGGCCATGTTGTGCAGGACGTGCGCCTCGGCGATCCGGTCGCCGGTGACCTGGAAGACGCCCAGCGCCTCCTCCCACCGCTCCTGCGCCGACGCGATGTCACCGGTCAGCCGGTCCAGATAGGCCATGTTGCGCAGTACGAGCGCCGCGCCGTGCTCGTCGCCGAGTTCGTGGTAGAGCGTGTGCGCCCGCTCGAACTGCCGCATCGCCGGGTCCGTGCTCTGCTCGAACATGTGCAGTGAGCCCAGCGAGTAGCGCATCGCCGCCTCGCCGTGCTGATCGCCCGCCCGGCAGGCGGCCTTGAGCGCGATCTCGTGCGTCTCGCGCCAGTTGCCGAAGTACGAGTACGCCTCGAAGAGCGTCACCGAGCTGAGCGCCAGGTCCCAGCAGTGCTCGACCAGTCCGGCCGCCGACGCCTGCCGCACGGCCGCCACGATCGACGTACGCTCCTGCTCGTACCAGGCCAGCGGGTCGGACAGCAGCCGCTCCACCAGACGGTCGGGCAGCCGCCAGCGCTCCGCCGAACTGCGCCGTTCCAGATAGCCGCCCGCGTACTCGCGGCGGTGCGCCTCACCGGTCAGCGACAGCAGCGCGCCGAGCCAGCGCTCCAGCGCGCCCAGCCGCTCCTCGGAACTCTCCTCCGCCAGCCGCTCCTGCGCGAAGGGCCGCATGATGTCGTGGAAGCTGTAGCGGACATGGCCGCCGGGACCTGGCGTGGCGTCGATCAGATACGCCTCCGCCAGGACTTCGAGCGCCTCCTGCGCGCGCAGCACGTCGACCTGGAGCAGCGGGGAGCCCACCCAGGCCGCGAAGTTGGGCACGTCGAGCAGGGCGAGACGGCGGAAGAGCAGCCGGGCGTCGTCCGGCAGGCTGTCGTACGTCAGCGAGATGCTGGCCCTGACCTGCATCTCACCGTGGTTCAACTCGTCCAGCCTGCGGGACTCGTCGAGCAGCCGGTCGACGAGGTCGGCGACGCTCCAGTGCGGACGGGCCGCCAGCCGCGCCGCCGAGATCCGTAACGCCAGCGGCAACCGGCCGCAGAGCTGGGAGAGTTCGGTGACGCTCTCCGCCTCCGCGACCACCCGCGCCTCACCGATGTAGCGGGCGAGCAACGCGGCGGCCCCGCTCTCGCTGAGCGCGCCGATCTCCACCCGGCCCGCGGTGGGCAGTCCGGTGAGCCGCTGACGGCTCGTCACGATCACCGAGCAGTCGGCGCTTCCGGGCAGCAGCCAGGTGACCTGACGCTCCGTCATGGCGTCGTCCAGCACGACCAGTACATGCCGCCCGCTGACCAGGTCGCGGAAGAGCTCGGCGCGTTCCTCAAGGGACTTGGGCAGGCTGGGGCCGACGACACCGAGCGCCCGCAGGAAGCGCTCCAGGATGTCGGACGGGTTCGCCGGACGGTCGCCGACCCGCAGGTGCGCGAAGAGCTGGCCGTCGGGGAAGTCCTGGGTGAGCAGGTGCGCGACATGCACGGCCAGCGTCGTCTTGCCCGCGCCGCCCTGTCCGACGATCACGCAGACGGGCACCGCCTGGTCGCTGCGGTGGCGCTGGTCGCCGCCGATCTGCCGCACGATGTCGTTCACGGTCTCGCTGCGGCTGGTGAAGTCCGGGATGTCGGCGGGCAGCAGGCTCGGCGCGCGCCGCTTGGGCTCCTCGGCCGGCGGCTGGTGCGGCGACTGCCCTTCGGCCTGGCCGCGCGCCTGGTCCGAGGCGCCCTCCGGGTCGGCGCGGGCACCGGGCATGGGGGCGCCCGTCGAGGTGGGCGGCCGGGCCGACTCCGCGGGCGCGCTGCCCGTCGGATCGTCCCGGTCTCCGTACCGGTCGTCGCGGTCCCGCTCCATGCGGTCCCACGGATCGCGCCGGGGTTCGTCGCGCCGGTGTTCGTCCGCGCGGTAGTCGTCACGGCGCGGGTCGTCCCGCCCGTGTTCGTCCCGCCCGTGTTCGTCGCGGCGCTGCTCGTCGCGTCGGCGTTCGTCCCGGCGGTAGTCGTCCCGGCGGGGGTCGTCGCGCCTTTGATCGTCGCGCCGCTGGTCGTCCCGGCGCTGTTCGTCGCGCCGCTGGTCCTCCCGCCGCTGTTCGTCGCGCCGCTGGTCGTCGCGCCGCTGGTCTTCGCGGTGCTGCGGCTGACGCCCCTGACCGTCGTGGTCCCGGCTGTCCCGGCTCGTCGAACGCCCCGACGTCGTCTCGTCCGGCTCCGCGCCCGGCAGCGAGAACGTACCGGCGAGCATCGCCCGGTGCAGGCCGCGCAGTTCACTGCCCGGGTCGATGCCCAGTTCGCTCTGCAATTCCTCACGCACCTTGCGGTACGCGTCCAGCGCCTCCGCCTGCCGCCCCGCCGCGTAGAGCGCGATCATCAGGAGCGCCCTGAAGTGCTCGTGCAGCGGATACTCGGCCGCGAGGGACGTCAACTCGCCGATCAGCCGGTGCTGTTCACCCGCGATCAGCCCGGACTTCAGGCTCTCGCCGAGCACGGCGAGCCGTCGCTCGTTGAGCCGCCCCACTCCCTGCTGCACCAGCGTGCTGTCCACGTCGGCGAGCGCGGGACCGCGCCACAGTTGCAGCGCGTCCCGCAGGATGCGGGCCGACCCGGCCGGGTCCCCGGCCGCCAACGCCGCCTGCCCTTCGTGGACTTCGGCCTCGAACCGGTGCAGGTCGAGCGTGCCCGCGGGGACCCGCAGCAGATAGCCGGGCCGTCGGGTCTCGATCAGGTCCTCGCCGCCGCCCGCGAGGATGCGCCGCCGCAGGTTGGAGATACAGATCTGGATCTGCCCACGCGAGGTCGCCGGCGGGTCGTCGCCCCACACGGCGTCGATGAGCCGTTCCACCGGGATCACATGACCGGCCTCGATGAGCAGCATCGCCAGTACCGTCCGCTCGCGGGCACCGCCGAGTTGCACCGGGCGCCCGTTCGCCGAGACTTCGAGGTGCCCGAGTATGCAGAACTCCAACGATTTACCCCCGGCTACTGTCGGTAACGGAGCGGGTGAGTGCGCTGTCCCGCCGCGCGAGGCCCCGGTGTGCGCGGCGGGCCTCTATTGCGTGTACTCCGTGCCGCTCAATTGGACGAATTCTCATTCATGACGCAGCACAAATCAAGATGTCCATAGCAGCATGGTTGATTTCGAAGAGAGCCACTGGGGTGAGTGGGGCGCGTGTGACATGAGTGCGTCATCGACTTCCTCCCGGGGCCGCACTTCGGCGCCGATCCCCGCCGCGCGCCGACCCGCCGCCTTGTGTCGCGACACTCCCCGTAAGTAGCGTCCTGTCCGTCTTTCCCCGTCACATACGGCGACGTTCCGGCTGCGAATCCGGTATGTCCGCCCGTGGGGTATCGGTCATGCGCTGTCCCCCCTGCCCGCCCGGCCCGCGGCCCTCGGCCGGACCCGCCGGAGACCCTATTGGCCGCCTCCGGATCAATGTTCAGAACACCCGGATGGTGTGAGAATGAATGAATTCACGCCGTCATTCCCTTGAATCCTGTACGAGTTTCCCGAATGGGTCCTTTACTGGCTCTTCGCAACCGTGTACTGCCACTTCGGGAATCCGCGGCCATTGGGCATATGCGCCGGTCCTGTTCCCCGGCCCCGCTCCTCTGGCCGCTCACAGCCCCCGCGACGGCGGTCGGGGACCCCGCCGGGAGGCGGGCGGTCCGCTTTTCGCGATCATCATAAACGCCCCCGCCCGCGTCGGCCGACGTCCCCCGGTCGGACCGTTGTCGCGGGCCGCGCGGACGGGGGCGTGTTTCGATGACGAGAGCAGCGGGCGCACGGATCGGGCAGCCGACGGGCGCGGGCCGGGCGGCGGACGGGCATGCGGGTCGAGCGGAGCCGGGAGGTGGGACATGGCGGTCGAGGCGGCGGTGGAGCGGACGGGCCCCGGCGGCGGACGGCCCCCGGTGATCCGTACGGTCGGGCTCACCAAGCGGTATCCCAAAGCGCCCGTCATGGCGGTCGACGGCCTCGACCTCGAGGTCTACGCCGGGGAGTTCTTCGGACTCCTCGGACCCAACGGCGCGGGGAAGACCACCACCATCGGCATGCTCGCCACGCGCGTGGTCCCCACCGGCGGGAAAGCGTACGTCGGGGACATCGACGTCGTCGCGCAGCCCGCGCTGGCCAAGCAGGTCATCGCGGTCGTGACGCAGCAGAACACCCTGGACCGCTCGCTGACGGTGTGGGAGAACCTCTACTACCACGGGCTGCTGTTCGGGATCTCCGCCGGACGGTCGCGCGAACTGGCCGACGAGTCGTTGGAACGCTTCAGTCTGTCGCGCTGGGCCGCCTCTCCTGTGGGCAACCTGTCGGGCGGCATGGCGCAGCGGCTGCTGGTGGCGCGCGCGATCATGCACCGCCCGGCCGTCCTCTTCCTGGACGAACCGACGGCCGGTCTCGATCCGCAGAGCAGGCTCGCGCTGTGGGAGATCCTGGCCGGGCTCATCGCCGACGGCCAGACCATCGTGCTCACCACGCACAACATGGAAGAGGCCGACCAGCTCTGCGACCGGGTGGCGATCATCGACCACGGGAAGATCCTCGCCCTCGACACACCGGAAGCCCTCAAGCAGGGAGTCGGCGCCGACACCATCGTCACCGTACTGGCCAGTGGCGACCACGAAGCCCTCGCCGCCCGCCTCACCCGGGACATCGAGGGCGCCGTCCGCACCCGGCTGGTCGACGGCGGCGTCGAACTCCAGGTCCAGGGCGACGAACGCCTGCTGCCGCGCGTGGTCGCCAGCACTGAGCGGGGCGGCTTCGAACTGGTCGACCTGTCGATCGTGCGCAGCTCTCTGGAGACCGTGTTCATCAGCCTCACCGGCAAGGAGCTGAGGGAATGACCGCACCACCGGCCGGACCCTCGCAGCCGCTGTCCCCGACGCACCGCCCGGTCACCGTACGGCCGAGCCGTTCCGTGGCCGCCGCCAGCCGTACCGCCCTCGGCGCGCTCGTCCGGCGGGACCTGCGGGTGCTGTGGAAGAGCTTCGGGCAGTTCGTCGCCCGGACACTGGTCCAGCCGTTCCTGCTGGTCTTCGTCTTCCTCTACGTCTTCCCCACCATCGGGCAGGGCATCGGCGGCGCCGGGGGCTCGACGGGCGAGTCGGACTTCGCCACCGTCCTCGTGCCCGGCGTCGTCGCCATCAGCATCATGTTCCAGGGCATCCAGTCCGTCGCGATCCAGATGTCACAGGAGTTCGGCTACACCCGCGAGATCGAGGACCGGGTGCAGGCGCCCTGCCCGATCTGGCTGGTCGCCGTCGCCCGCGTGCTGTCCGGCGCCGTCCAGGCCCTGATCTCGGCGGTCATCGTCTTCCCGATCGCCGCGGTCGTCCACGCGCCCGGCGTCCACGCCCATCTCACCGTCCACTGGTGGATCGTGGTCACCCTGATCCCGCTCGCCTGCGTCGCCATGACCTCGCTCGGCCTGATGCTCGGCACCACCTTCCAGCCGCAGAACATCGGCGTCATGTTCGGCTTCGTCGTCCTGCCCCTGGTCTTCCTCGGCGGCACCTACTACCAGTGGACGAAGCTCTCCCTCGTCCACCTCGGCGGCTTCCACTGGCTCCAGATCCTGGTCCTGGTCAACCCGCTCATCTACATCACCGAAGGCATGCGCGCCGCCTTCACCGAGTCCACCCACATGTCGCTCTTCGCCGTCTACCCGGTCCTGATCGCCGCCTGCGCCGTCTTCCTCACCCTGGGCCTGCGCAACTTCCGGCACCGCGTGCTGTCCTGACCCACGAGCGGACGGGCGGACGGGCGGACGGGCGGACGGGCTCACGGGTTCACGGGCGTACGGGTTTACCGACCCGCGAGCCGCGGCCGGTGCGGCCCGCGCGGCTTAGACGTCGTTTCTTATGGCTGTGTGAGCCGATTTGGCGACAGGCGTCTTGGGGGCTTCGGTCACTCTGCGACTGGAAACGCTGCCTGGGCCAGGGTCTGTGCTGTGAGGAGTACGGCGTTCTCCCAGGCTCGGAGACCTTCAGGAGACAGGTAGTCGAGGTAGTACTCCTCGCCCACGGCCTGGACGAATTCACGCTCGGCCTTTGTCTGCGACGCGAGCCCCTGCCAGATTCGAGCCGCTGCGACCCTCGGCGATACTGCACCGGCGCATAGCCGTGTCGCCATGTGGTGCAGGAGACAGCGCTCAGCGGTCTCGCCATCGGGGATCCGGACTCCGAGCTCCGCCATCGCCCGGTCGAAGAGTTCGTCGATCTCTGCTGTCTCCGCCCGTCGGGAAAGGCCCGCCAGTTCACGCAGCGAGGGAGAGTCGTATCCGTCAGCCAGCAGGTGGGCCGCCGCCATCGGCAAGTCCTCCGGGAAGATCAAACGCACGACGTACTGCCAGGCGACTGTGGCGAGCTGGTCCATGAGGGCATCCTGCCTGCCCCGGAATACGTCTGACCAGCGAATTTACGCGCTTCGGGCGAGTCGGCGGTGGCAGATCAGGGCGGCGGCTATGGCAGTGAAGGCGAGGAAGTGCTTGGCTGTGCGTTCGTAGCGGTAGTGGAGCCGGCGGCAGCCGGCCAGCCAGGAATCGGTCCGCTCAACCACCCAGCGGTGCCGCCCCAGGCGTTGTGAAGACTCGATGCCCCTGCGGGCAATGCGGTGGCGGATGCCGCGCACGAGCGGTATCAGGCCCTGGCTGTCGTGGAGGTTGGCGGCGGAGATTCCGAGGGAGAGGGGCAGTCCGTTGCGATCGGTGACAAGGTGGATCTTCGATCCATTCTTGCCACGGCCGGTCGGATTCGGTCCCGTCAGAGACCCCCTTTCGCGGCTCTGACGCTGACGGATTCGACTGCGCACCTGGACCAGTCCAGCTCACCGCAAGCGCCCAGTTCCTCAAGGATGACGCGGTGGAGTCTGGCCCAGACCCGCGCTTTGCTCCACTGGGCGAAACGCCGGTAGACCGTAGGCCAGGCCGGGCCGAAGACCGGCGGAAGCTGCCGCCAGGTGCAGCCCGATGTTGCCACGAAGATGATCGCCGCCAGCGCCTCCCGGTCACCTGCCCGCCGTCGGCCTCCAACCTGATGACGGTTGACCTCGGTGGGAGGCACCACCCGCCGAAACAGCACCCACAGGTCCTCCGGCACCAACCGTTCCACCAGATCCGTCATGCACTGCTCAACGACAACCAGCACCAAAGGAAACGACGTCTAAATCAGTCGGCACGTTCGGGGCGCGTGGGCCGCTCCGCGTCCTGGCCCTGGGAGCGCTGACCCCGCCTCACCGCACCCCGAGCGGGCGGGCTGCGCTGACCCCGCCTCACCGCACCCCGACCGAGCGGGCGAAGCCCGAGCCCGGCAGCGCACCGACTCGATCGTGAACGAACACAGCCGAAGGCGCGCCAAAGGCGGGGCCGCCCGGCGGTTTCGACGGCCACCCGAGCCGAAGAAGGCCGCCGGGCGGCCCTCCCCTCGACGTCGACGGCCATCCGACCCCCACTGAATCGATTCCCCGCGCCCCGCCCGCGAGCCCGCGCGCCCCGACTCCTTGACCGGCGTATACGCCCACCGGCCCCCGGCGTCAGGAGTCTTGACACACCCGTTCACGCGTCCGTAACGTCACTAGCAGATGAAGTGAAACGATTCAATCCCCTTCCGTGGACGGACTGTGACGATGCGTCGAAGACTGGTGTCCCTCTTGGCCACGGCCTCGGCCCTCGCGGCCCTGGTCCTGGTCCAGCCGCTGGCCGGACCCGCGAGCGCCGCGCCGCCGGGCGCGCCGGGCCCGGGGCAGCAGGCAGGCGTGGGGAACAGCGGCGCGCCCTCCCACCTGACGGTCGGATCGCTGTCCGCTCCCGTGGACGTCGATCCCGCCGGCACCGTCGGCTTCGGCTGGCAGTCCGGGGTCGGCCGCCAGACCGGCTACGAACTACGCGTCACCGAGGGCGAGTCGGGCCGCGGCCGGGTCGTGTGGGACAGCGCGAAGGTCGCCTCGGCCGCCGCGACCGCGATCCCGTACGGCGGCGCCGCCCTGCGCACGGCCGAGCGCTACTCCTGGTCGGTGCGGGTCTGGGACGAGCGCGGCAGGGCCACCGCGTGGTCGGCCCCCGCGACCTTCGGCACCGGACCCGGCGCCACCTGGGGCACGAGCGCGCCGATCTGGTCCGCGCCGCCCGCCGTCGACACCTGGACCGACTACCGCCTCGACGTGAAGCTGACCGTGACCAAGGTCGCGCTCGGGGTGAGGTTCCGCTCGCCCGACGTCCGCAACGGCTACATGTGGCAGTTCAGGGCGTCGGACACCAGCAACCCCAACACCCTTGTCCCGCACGTCGAGACCAACGGCACTTTCCGCGCGGGCACGCCCGTACCGCTGAACACCACGCTCGCCGTCGGCACCACGCACGACGTCCGCGTCGAGGCGGTCGGCTCGACGCTCACCACCTTCCTCGACGGC
Source organism: Streptomyces sp. NPDC088910 (assembly GCF_044749865.1). Taxonomy (NCBI): domain Bacteria; kingdom Bacillati; phylum Actinomycetota; class Actinomycetes; order Kitasatosporales; family Streptomycetaceae; genus Streptomyces; species Streptomyces sp. NPDC088910. Next base: position 241,019 of record NZ_JBIVIV010000006.1, on the reverse strand, counting down.
AAGGTCGTCGACACCAGGACCGACACCGCCTTCGCCGAGGGCGGCATCGGATTCCGTACCGGCGGCACCGAGACGGGCACCGCGGACGACGTCACCGTCACCAGCCTGGCGGCGGCCGACAGCGGAAAAACCCTCTACGCCAACGACTTCGGCGCGACCGGCGCGCCCTTCCCGTGCGGCACCGTGCAGAACGGCGCGCTCGCCGTGGGCACCAGCACGGACTGCCTCAGCTCCCACGCCACCAACGACTGGGCGCTGCTGCGCCACGACTTCACGCTCGACAAGAGCGGGAAGCGGACCAAGCAGGTCGCCTGGGCCACTGTCTTCGCGACCGGCTCCTCCTTCGACGCGGCCAAGCAGTACGTCTACAAGCTGTATCTCGACGGCCGGTTCGTGGGTCTCGGCCCGACCGAGGCGCTGGACAAGGAGACCCGCTACGACGGCTTCGACGTGACGGCCGCGCTGCGGTCCGGCGGCGAGCACGCGCTGTCGGCGGTCGCGTACACCACCAAGGACCAGCGTTTCCAGGCGTATCTGGTGATCCGCTACACCGACGGCAGCACGAGCACGGTCGGCACAGGACCCGGCTGGAGGAGCATGTCAGGGGCGGACATCTGGCCGTCCGCGAAGTCCACCGGGACCAGCTACTGGAACATGCCGCAGGAGGACATCACGATGAGCCGCTACCCGGACGGCTTCGGCCGCTTCGGGTACGACGACTCCGCGTGGCCCGCCGCCACCGCGAAGACCGCGTTCGCCGACCTGCGGCCGACCCCGTTCGGCAAGGTCCGGGAACAGCTCAGGCGGCCCGTGAAGATCACCGACAAGGGCAGCGGGAACTACCTCGTCGACTTCGGCCAGACCTGGCAGGGCGGCGTCCACCTCACGCTGCCCGGCACGGCGGGACGCAAGGTCACCCTCCGCTACGGCGAGGAACTGTCCGACCCGACGACCGTGCGCTACAAGCTGCGCGCGGGCAACGAGTACCAGGACGTCGTCACCCTGCGCGGCGGCACCCAGAGCGTCGACACCTGGGGCATGCGCGTCTTCCGCTACCTCGACGTCCTCAACTCGCCCGTCCCCGTCACGGCCGACAATCTCCAGGCCCTCGCCATGGTCTACCCGTTCGACGAGAGCGGCGCCCAGCTCACCTCGTCCGACCCCGACCTCGTCTCGGTCTGGCAGCTCGCCAAGAACACCGTGGAGACCACCAACCAGAACTTCTACGTCGACTCCTGGACCCGCGAGCGCGGACCCTACGAATCCGACAACTACATCCACCAGTTGGCGAGTCTCTACCTCAGCGACGACCCGACACTCGGCGTCTACTCGATGGACTACTTCGCCAACCACCGCACCTGGCCGCAGGAATGGCCGCTCTACGTGATCACGTCCGTCTACGACAACTGGCGGCAGACCGGCTCCACCGACCAGGTCAAGCGGATGTACGACGCGCTCGTGCCCAAGCTGCTCAGCAAGGACTACAACGCGGCGCTCGGCACCATCGACCAGTCGGACGCCATCGTGGACTGGCCGGAGGGCAGCCGTGACGGCTATGTCTTCGCCGCGAAGAACACCATCCTGGGCGCCCTTTCGTACAGCAACTTCTCGCAGATGGCGGTCCTGGCCGCCTCCCTCGGCAAGAGCGCCGACGCGGCGAACTTCACTGTGATCGCCGACCGGCTGCGCACCACCCTCAACTCGGCGTTCTACAACGCAGGCAAGGGCGCGTACGACGACGGGCTCAGCGCCGACATGAAGCCGACCGGGCACTTCGCGGTCCAGGCGACCGCGTTCCCCGCCGCCTTCGGCGTCCCCGCGAGCCGGCAGCAGTACGACGCGGTCGCGTCGTACCTCACCTCGCGCGGCATGGCGTGCAGCGTCTACTGCTCGGGCTTCCTGCTCCAGGGGCTGTACAACGCGGGCCACGCGCAGGAAGCGCTCGACCTGCTCACCTCGCACGGCACCAACGGTTGGCTGCACATGATCGACCTGGGCGCGGGCGCCACCGGCGAGGCGTGGGACCCGGCCGAGAAGAGCAACATGACGTGGTCGCACCCGTGGGCCACCGCCCCCTCGTACGTCATCCCGCGCGACATGTACGGCATCGCGCCGTCCACGCCGGGCTACGACACCTTCACCGTGCGTCCGCAGCCGGGCGACCAGACGTACGGCTCGGTGACGACACCGACCGTCAAGGGCACGGTCGGCGCGTCCTTCCACCGCGTGGGCGACCGTACCGACCTCGGCGTGTCGGTGCCGGGCAACTCCGTCGCCACGGTGAGCGTGCCGGTCACCGACGGATACCGGGGCACGACGGTGTACGTGGACGGCCGTGCGCGGACCGCGATCCGGCAGGACGACGGCGGGCTCGCGGTGCGCGTCGGCGTCGGCTGCCATGTGCTCAGCACCTCGGGCAGCCGGGCCGTGACCGCTGACCCGCTGCTGACGGGCGTGTGCGGCGGCGCGTACCGGGTCGGCGACACGCCCACCGGCTCGCTGGCCACCACGGCGGTGAGCGCGACACGCGGGAAGCCCATCCCGGTGACGCTCACCCTCGACCAGCAGGTCACCGGCCTGACCGCCGCCGACCTGCGGGTGTCCAACGGCACCGTCACCGGCCTCACCGCCAACGGCGTCGGCGCGGCGGGCACGACCTGGACGTTCACCGTCACCCCGCGCGGCAACGGCGAGGTGACGGTCCGGGTCCCGGCAGGCGCGGTGCACGGCACCAGCGGGCGGCCGAGCCTGTCGATCGGACCGCTGACCGTCGGCTCCGCCGGACACGGGCCATGGGGCTGACCGCCTCTCGCCGCAGACCCTGAACCCCGCTGAATCCCCCTGAACCAAGGCCGGGTGCCACGATCAACCCGTGGCACCCGGCCTTGTCCCTGTCCTCCGCTTCCCCTCGGCCGCGCGAGCCCCCGCCCGCCCCCCGGCTACCGTTCCCCGTATGCGCATCGTCTCCCTGCTCCCCGCCGCGACCGACATCGTCGTCGAACTCGGCCTCGGCGACGCCCTCGTGGGCCGTACCCATGAGTGCGACTGGCCGCCGGAGGTGGTCGCCGACGTACCGGTGGTGACCGGCGCGGAATTCGACCCGGACGCGCTCAGCAGCCGGGAGATCTCGCAGGCCGTCGGCGGCGCCGCGCACCGGGGCTCGTCCCTCTACACCCTGGACACCGCGCTGCTCGCCGAGTTGGCGCCCGACGTGGTCCTCACCCAGGACCTCTGCCAGGTCTGCGCCGTCTCCTACGGCGCGGTCACCGACTCCGTACGCGTGCTGGACGGCGAAGGACCGCGCGTGATCAGCCTGGAGCCGAAGACCCTGCCCGACGTACTCGCCTGCGTGCGCCAGGTCGGTGACGTGCTGGGCGTTCCCGAGGCCGCGGCCCGCAGGACGGCGGAGCTGGAGGAGCGGCTGGCGGCGGTAAGGGAGCGGGTGGCGGGCCGCCCCCGGCCGCGGGTGGCCGCCATCGAATGGCTGGACCCGCTGTGGCCCGCCGGGCACTGGGTCCCGGAACAGATCCGCTGCGCGGGCGGCGAACCCCTGCTCGCGCGACCGGGCGAGCACACCGCGCCCATGGAGTGGACCGCGCTGCGGGAAGCCGCGCCGGAAGCGGTCATGCTGCTGCCGTGCGGCTTCCCGCCCGAGCGCACCCTGAAGGAGGCCGGCCTGCTGACCGGCCACCCCTCATGGGCCCAACTGCCCGCCGTCCGCGACGGGCGCGTGTGGGTCCTGGACGGACCCGCCTACTTCAACCGGCCGGGACCCCGCGTCGTGCGCGGCGCCGAAGTCCTGGCCCACGCGCTCCACGGCGTCGAACCGGCGGAACCGGTCACCGCCGCGGAAGCGCGCCCGCTGGCGGGAGCCGGTCAGCTCCCGTACCGCAGGTAGACCGTGTCACCGAGGTGGACGGTCGTGCCGCGCGAGGCGGCGATCGGCGCCGAGCCGTCCAGGCTCGACTTCCACGTCGCCGTACCGGAGTTGACGGTGCCGTTGAGCGCCGTGACCGTGCCCGTGCCGGTGGCGGGCGTGACGGCGGTGACGCAGCCGCCGGGTGTCGCGGACGACGCCGCCGCGTCCAGGACCGTACCGAGCGTCGTGGTCGTACCGGTCGCCGCGACCGGCACCGAGCACACCTTCAGCGAACCGCCGCCGTTGTCCACAATGAGCGCGAGCTTGCTGGTGGAGCCGCTGGTGAAGTCGGTGGTGGCGGCCCAGGCGGGCGCGCCGGGAGTGACCGGGGCCGGGGGAGTGGCGGTGAAGCCGCCGCCCGCGACCGCGCGGACCGCGTCGATCGAGGCGTACGCCGACGGGCTCGTGTCGGTGGGCAGGTAGCGGAAGCCGCCGCCCGGACTGAACTGCTGGGCGAGCAGGAAGTCGACCGGCGTCTTGCGCGCCGCGGTGGTGAAGTCCGTGCCCTGCGCGTTGAATCCGCAGGCGTTCAGGCCGGAGACGGCCCAGCCATTGGAGTCGGTGTTCGCGCCGAACATCGAGGTGAAGGCGCCGGTGGCGTTGACGAGTTTGCCCTTGAGGAAGTTCTTGCCCGCGACGACGGCCGTGTCGGTGTTGGGCACCCCGGCCGAGCACAGCGACGCCAGGGTCGCGCCGGTCATGTCGATGTCGCTCGCGGCGCCGAGCTGCGTCGGATCGCCCGCCGCCTTCGCGTAGTTCCAGCCGCCGTCGGTGTGCTCGTTGGCGCGCACGACCGCCACCGACGCGTCGAGCAGGGCCTGCGGCACGCGCTGCCCGCCCGATTGCGTCTTCGCCCCGGCCAGCGCCAGCAGCCCGAAGACGGTGCCGTTGAAGTTGGCGGGCGGCCCGAAGTAGCCGGGCGAGGCGGGCTGCCAGTACGAGGCGATGTCCGCGATCAGATTGCGGCCGGTGCCGACGCGGGCCGGATCGATGCCCGCCGCGTACGCGTTGAGCGCGCCGCGCTCGTAGTCCGTCACCACCGGCGACGCGGACGGCCACGCGGCGGTGGCCAGCAGATTCCGGTAGACGGTCCTGGCGTTCTTCGTGGTGTCGCCGCCGGGAGAGACGTCGGCCGCCGCGGTGCCCGCGGCGGCGAAGGCGCTGAACGCCCACTCGTTGGACAGACCGCCGCCCGCGTACGAGCCGTCGGCGGCCTGAAGCGACTTCAGATAGGCGACGCCGTTCGCCTTGGACGTGGCGATCTGCGCCGGGGTCGAGGTCGCCCGCGCGGGCGCGGTCGCGGTGAACAGCAGGGCTCCGGCCGCCAGCGGTACGGCGACGGCGAGTGCCCGGCGCCGGGCGGTGCGGGAGGGCACGGTCACAGGAACGGTCATGGGTGGAGGACTCTCCTTGGAAGGGGGCGCCTCGCGCCCCGGCACACGGCTGTCCTCACGACCGGCCCGCGCCGAGGCGGTCGCCGCCCGAACGCGTGGTCAGGCTTCCGCACGTGCTGCGTCTCCGAGCGGGTGATCGGGCTCGGACCACCGCGAAGGCGGCCCCTACCGTTGCGCGTCAGCTCCGGACTCTCACCGGATTCCCCCAGTCGGCGACCAGCCGAGGCTAGCGCAGCACGCGCGTGACGTAAGGGTCGCGGGGGAGTGGTGAAGGCAACTGCCCGCCACGTTGACGGGGCACACGCCGACGTGGTGCTATGAAACGTATTTCCGATTCAGCAGCCAGGGGAAGCCGGTCCAAGTCCGGCGCTGACCCGCAACCGTAGGCCCTCCGAGAGGCGGGCGAGCCGGATCACCTGCGCTGAGCAGCAAGTCACGATCGCCGTCGAGGACTACGGCACGGACGACAGGACGGCCGCGTCAACCGCCAGGCCGCCTCGCCTCCGCGGCCCGCCCTCCCCGTCGGCCGACCCGGGGGGCCACCCGTGCTTCGTCTTGTCCCGCGCCGCCGTCACAGACGGCCGCGCATCGTCGTCCTGCTCACCGCGGCGGCGCTGACCTTCGGCAGCCTCACGGCCGGACTGGTCTCGGTGGCGACCCCGGCGGGCGCGGACCCGATCGGCGACTGCACACCCACCTCGGGGGCGATCGTCGCGGTGGACTACGGGCACTGGAACGGCCCGGTGCTGCGCGGCTGCGACGCGCACCCCACCACGGGCATGAATCTGCTGCACAACGCCGGATTCACCACCACCGGCACCGTGCACGACGGCCCCGGCTTCATCTGCCGGATCGGCAACGACGGCTTCGACAGCGGCACGCAGTACCCGACGACCGCCGACGAGGCGTGCGTCCTGACCCCGCCCGCGAACGCGTACTGGTCGTTCTGGATCGCGCCCGCGGGACAGGACACCTGGACGTACAGCCCGCTCGGCGCGCTCGGCGACCACCCGCAGGACGGCGAGGTCGAGGCGTGGGTGTTCGGTCCCACCGACATCGGCGGCGGCACCGGCGGTCCCTCGTTCACACCGGACTCCGTCCGCGCCCACGCCACCACCACGCCGCCGACCACCCCGCCCACGACGCCGCCGACCACGCCCCCGACCGGTCCCGGCGGACAGGCCGACACAGCGGCGGCGGCCACCTGGCTGACGAGGCAACTCACCGACGGCGACCACGTCTTCGACGGCTGGGGCACCGACTTCGGCGCCACCGCGAACACCGCCATCGCACTCGCGGCGGCCGGCGGCCCCGACGCCACGATCCGCGCGATCGACGCCTTTCTGACGGCGCACGCCGACGACTACCTGCTCCCGGACTCCACGGTCACCGTGCCGAGCCCGGCCGCGGCGGCCAACCTGGCGCTGCTCACCGAGATCCTGGGCGGTGACCCCACCTCCTTCGGCGGCCACGACCTGCTCAAGGACCTGACGGACAACGTCTGCGCGGCGGCCGGAAGCCTCGGCAACTGCACCGCGGCCGGTGACTTCCACGGCGCTTTCTCGCCCGGCACCCAGGCCCGCGCCCTGCTCGCGCTGGCCCGCGGCGGCGCCACCGTGCCGCGGCCCGCCGTCGACCGGCTCACCGGGATGCAGTGCGCCGACGGCGGATTCTCCGGCTCGATGCTCTCGCCCGGCGAGCGCTGCACGTCCGACCCCGGTTCGACCGCCGACGCCGTCGTCGCCCTCAAGTACCTGCCCGGTACCGGCGACGTGCTGGACAAGGCGCGGGCGTACCTCACCAAGACGCAGTCCGCCGACGGCGGTTACCTCGCGTACGAGGGGGCGTCCTCCGGCGACACCGGTACGACCTCCTCCGCGGCCCAGGCGCTGACCGTACTGGCGCAGACCGACCGCGCCGCCGCCGCCCGCTCCTGGCTCGCGGCCCGGCAGACCGACGGCGGCGGTTTCGCCTCCGACGGCTCCGGCGGCACCGACCCGGACCTGTACGCCTCGACCGCCGCCGTCCTCGCCGTGACCTCCAGCGACCTCGGCAGCCTCGCCTACGGCGACACCCCGACGAGCCCGCCGACGACGCCCCCCACCACCGCGCCGACGATCCCGCCCACGACCGCGCCGACGACCCCGCCCACGACCGGACCGACCACCCCGGCCGCGGCAACCCCCGACCTGGCCAAGGGCGTCGCGTACCTCATCAACCGCGGCAATCTCGTGGACGGCCACTACTACGAGTCCAGCGCGGGCCAGAACACCGGCTTCGCCGACTTCGGCCTGACCGTCGACGGCGTGCTCGCGCTGGCCGCGACCGGCGGCGCCGACGACACCCTCGCAGGGATCACCGACTTCCTCCAGCACGGCAAGGACGGCTCCGGCCGCGGCATCGACGACTGGACGCTGATCGGTACCTCCTACGCGCAGGGCGGCTCGCTCGCCAAGGAGGCCGTCGCGGCCGAGGTCACCGGCAACGACCCGCGCGCCTTCGGCGGCCACGACCTGATCGCCGCGCTCGACGCCACCGTCTGCGCCGCGGCCGACACCTCGGGCGGCTGCGCCGCCAGGAACAACTACGCCTACGCCACCTCGGTGTTCTCCCAGTCCCTCGGCGTCATCGCCCAACTGCGCGCGGGTGACACCGCCAAGGCGGCCGGGCCGGTCGCGTACCTGGAGAGCCTCCAGGACTCCAGCGGCGCCTGGCCGAGCCTGATCCCGGCCGCCGGCGACCAGGACGTGGACAGCACGGCGATGGCGATCATGGCCCTCGACCTGGTGCCCGGCGACGCCGCGGCCAAGGCGGTCGCCAAGGGCGCGGCCTGGATCGCGAGCAAGCAGCTCGGCGACGGCGGCTTCCGGGGCGCGGCCGGTGACTCCGTCAACTCCGCCGCCCTCGCCGTCCAGGGCCTCACCCTGGGCGGCACGGGGTACCGCGCGCAGATCGCCAAGGCGCGCGCGTTCCTGGCCGCGCAGCAGAACGCGGACGGCGGCTTCCGGGTCGCCTCCGACACCGACCAGAAGCAGTCCGACGTACGCGCCTCCACGCAGGCCGTCGGCGGCGCGGTCGGCACGTCCTTCGGCACCCTGCTGCGCGACCTCGCGGACCAGAAGGCGGCGGCCGAAGGGGCCGCGTACCTGGTCGAGCAGCTCGACGGCAGCGACCACCTGGCCAGCACCTACGGCCCCGACTACGGTCTGACCGCCGACCTCGCCCTCGCGCTCGCCTCCACCGGCGGCCAGGACCCGACGCTGACCAAGGTCACCGGCTACCTCGCGGGACACGTCGCGGACTACGCCGACCCGGCGGGCACCTCCGCCTACCCCGGCCCGTACAGCGGCGCCACCGCCAAACTCGCGGTGCTCGCCCAGGTCATGGGCCAGGACCCGCGGCACTTCGGCGGCTTCGACCTGATCGGCACGCTCAGCGGCCACGTCTGCACGGCCGCCGCCGAGGACGGCTCCTGCACCGCCCCCGGCGACTTCGACCAGGCGTACTCGACGGTCTCCCAGTCCCTCGGCGTCCTCGCCCTGGCCCGCGCGGGCCAGACCCCGCCCGCCGCCGCCGTGAACCGGCTGCTCCAACTCCAGTGCGCGGACGGCGGTTTCTCCTCCACGCTGGACGCGCCGGGCGCCGACTGCGCCTCCGACGTGGACACCACCGGCTACGCGCTCCAGGCGCTCGTCCTGGTGCCGGGACACGCGGACGCGGTCACCAAGGCGCGTACGTATCTCGTCAAGGCCCAGCAGTCCAGCGGCGGTTACCAGGGCGCGGCGGGCGTCAGCAGCAACTCCACCGCGCTCGCCGTCCAGGCGCTGCTGGCCACCGACAAGATCCGGCCCCAACAGGCGCGCGACGGGCAGAAGTTCCTGCGCACCACGCAGAACAAGGACGGCGGCTTCCGGATCACCGCCGCGGCGGGCGACTCCGACCTGCGGTCCAGCACCCAGGCCGTCCCGGCACTCGCGGGCACCCCGCTGACCACGCTCACCCACGCGCTCGCGCCCATCGCGCCCTCGGGCGGCGGCTCCACCGGCGGTTCTTCCGGTTCTTCCGGTTCCGGCGGCTCGTCCGGCGCCGCGGGCGGCACGGACTCCGGCGGCTCCGGCGGCTCGCTGGCCGCCACCGGCACCGGCGTGCTCGCGGCGGCCGGTCTCGCCGCGCTGCTGCTGGCCCTCGGCAGCGCGCTGACCGTACGGCGGCGGCGCACCGCACAACAGGGCGGGAGGCACCAGTGATCCACGGCATTCGGCCGGCCCATGGCATGCGGTCAACGGCCCGGCGGGCGGCGCCCGTCGCAGGCGCGTCCTGCCATCCACGGCGGCCCGGCGCACGATCGGTCCTCGCCCGTACGGTCACCGCGCTCGCGCTGACGCTCGCCGCCGTGTGCGGCGGGCTCACCGTGGGCGCGGCGCCCGCGATGGCGACCGCGCAGCCGATGAGCGCGTGCACGACCACCAAGGGCGTCGTGCTCGCGGTGGACTTCAGCCACTGGGGCGGCCCGCTGCTGCGCTCCTGCGGCACCACGCCCACCACCGGCTACACCCTGCTGAACCAGGGCGGCTGGGCCACCACCGGCACCCAGCACGACGGTCCGGCCTTCATCTGCCGGATCGGCTACGCCGGTTACCAGGGCGGCAAGCAGTATCCGACGTCCAAGGACGCCCCCTGCGTGCTGACGCCGCCCGCGACCGCCTACTGGTCGTACTGGCACGCCGACGCGGGGCAGAACACCTGGTCCTACAGCCAGTTGGGCGCGATGAGCTACCACCCCAAGCCCGGCAGTGTGGACCTGTGGATCTTCGGCGCCACCAACGTCGCGGGCACGCAGGGCCGTCCGACGTTCTCACCCGACAGCGTCCGGGCGCACAACACCACGTCCGGCGGCGCCACTTCGGCCCCGCCCAGGCCGACCAAGCCCGCCGGTACGCACACCGCCGCGGGCTCGGCGCCCGGGAAGACCTCACGACCGGCCGCCACCACGCCGTCCGCGACCCGTACGACACCGGCCACCACCTCGGCCCCGCCCACCGCGACCCCCACCGGGACCGCGCCCGCGAGCACCGCGCCGGGCACGGGCACGGCCACGGGCGCAACGCCGTCGCCAGGGCAGCCCCGCACGCAGGACGCGGAGCCGACCGCCGCCGCGAGCCATTCGTCCGGCTCGGTCCTGCCCTTCGCCCTGACCGCGGCCGTCGTGGCCGTGATCGCCGGATTCATCGTCGTCAGGACCCGGCGGCGGCGGAACGCGGAGTAGCGCGTTGTCCACCGCCCCGCCTCCGTCCCCGACCGGCGGTCCCGCGCACGCCGACGCGGTACCGCCGCGCGCCGCCGCCTCCCCGCACACCGGGCGGCGGCTCCCGCGCACCCTGCACCCGGTCGCCTGGTGGATCTGGGGCATCGCCCTGGCCACCGCGGTCAGCCGCACCACCAACCCGCTGCTGCTCGGCCTGGTCCTGGTCGTCCTCGGCTACGTCGTCACCGAGCGCCGCACCGACGCCCCCTGGGCGAAGGGCTTCAAGTACTACCTGTACCTCGCGCTGACGGTCGTCGTGATCCGCGTCGTCTTCCGCTGCGTCTTCGCCAGCGGCATCACACCCGCCGACCACATCATGTTCTCGCTGCCGCACATCCCGACTCCCCACTGGTACGCGGGAATTCAGCTCGGCGGCCCGGTGTCGCTCGAGGCCACCCTGTCCGCCGCGACCGACGGACTGCGGCTGGCCTGCCTGCTGTGCTGCATCGGCGCCGCGAACACCCTCGCCAACCCCAAGCGGGCCCTGCGCGTCCTGCCCGGCGCGCTGTACGAACTCGGCGTCGCCGTCACGGTGTCGCTGAGCGTCGCCCCCCAACTCGTCGAAAGCGTCCAGCGGGTGGCGCGCGCCCGACGGCTGCGGGCCGACCGGGCCAAGGGGCTGCGGGCGCTGCGCGGCATCCTCATCCCCGTACTGGAGGACGCGCTGGAACGCTCCCTGCACCTGGCCGCAGCCATGGACTCGCGCGGCTACGGCCGGGCCGGCACCGCGACCCGCGCCTCACGCCGTACCACCGCCGTCCTGATGCTCGGCGGCATGCTCGGCCTGTGCACCGGCATCTACGGGCTGCTGGACGGCACCACCCCGCGCGCGCTCGGACTGCCCGCCATGCTCGGCGGGTCGCTGCTGTGCTGCGCCGGACTCGCGCTCGGCGGGCGGCGGATACGGCGCACCAGCTACCGACCCGACCCCTGGCGGTCCGCGGAGTGGGTGGTCGCGCTGTGCGGCGTCGCCACCGCCACCGTGCTGTTCCTGACCGTCGGCTACAACGCCGCCGACCTCAACCCCAGCCTGTATCCGCTGCGTTGGCCGTCACTGCCGTGGCTGCCCGCCGCCGCGATCCTGCTCGCGGGCACCGCCGCCTTCGCCGCGCCGCCCCCGCCGCGCACGTCCGCAGCGAAGAGCGCGAAGAGCACGAAGAGCGCGAGAAGCGCCACGGCCGGGCGCTCCGCCGTGCCGCCCGGCGGAGCCGCCGCGACCGCCACCACCGCCGAAACCGCCGACAAGCCCAGCGAGGCCCTGCTGTGATCCGATTCGACCAGGTCAGCGTCGTGTACGCGGGCTCCGAGCAGCCCGTGCTGCGGGACGTGGACCTGACCTTGGAGGAAGGCGAACTGTGCCTGGTCGTCGGCAGGACCGGCGCGGGCAAGTCCACGCTGCTCGGCACGGTCAACGGCCTGGTGCCGCACTTCACCGGCGGCACACTCGCGGGCCGTGTCACCGTCGACGGCCGCGACACCGCGACGTACCCGCCGCGTGAACTCGCCGACGTGGTGGGCGTCGTGGGCCAGGACCCGCTCGCCGGATTCGTCACCGACACCGTCGAGGAGGAACTGGCCTATGTCATGGAGCAGTTGGCCGTCCCCGCCGACGTCATGCGCAAGCGCGTCGAGGAGACCCTCGATCTGATGGGCCTGGCCGACCTGCGGCACCGCGCGCTGAGCGAGCTGTCCGGCGGCCAGCAGCAACGCGTCGCCATCGGGTCCGTCCTCACCGCCCACCCCAAGGTCCTGGTGCTGGACGAGCCCACCTCCGCGCTCGACCCGACCGCCGCCGAGGAAGTCCTCGCCGCCGTGACCCGGCTCGTGCACGACCTCGGGGTGACCGTCGTGCTCGCGGAACACCGCCTGGAGCGCGTCGTGCAGTACGCCGACCGCGTCCTGCACCTGACCGGCGACGGCACCGTCACCTCCGCCCCGCCGTCCGTCGCCTTCCGTACCGCCTCGGTCGCGCCCCCCGTGGTCGACCTCGGCCGCCTGGCCCGCTGGGAACCGCTGCCGCTGTCCGTACGCGACGCCCGCCGCGCCGCAGTTCCCTTGCGCGAACGGCTCGCCGGACGCCCGGTGCCGCCGGTCCGCGTCTCGCACGGCACGGGCACACCGCTGCTGACCGCCAGCGGGATCGTCGTGCGCTACGGAGACGTGGTCGCCGTCCGCGAGGTGGACCTGGAACTGCGGGCCGGTGAGGTCACCGCGCTGATGGGCCGCAACGGCTCGGGCAAGTCGTCCCTGCTGTGGGCGGTCCACGGCGCCGGGCCGCGACAGGGCGGAACCGTACGGTTCGCTCAGGGCGCGGACCCGGCCGCACCCGAGCCGGGGGCCTCGGCACGGCGGTTCGGCGGACGGCGTACGACGTCGGGACCTGAGCGCCGCCGCGTCGGCCTGGTCCCGCAGACCCCCACCGATTTGCTCTACCTGGAGACGGTCGGCGCCGAACTGGCCCAGGCCGACCGGGAGTCGGCCGGGGCGGCCCCGAGCGCCGCGCGGGTGATCCTCGACCGGCTCGCGCCCGGCATCCCCGACGACACCCACCCCCGCGACCTGTCGGAAGGCCAGAAGCTCTCGCTCGTGCTGGCCATCCAGCTCACCACCGCCCCCGACGTCGTCCTGCTGGACGAGCCGACCCGCGGCCTCGACTACCAGGCCAAGCAGGCCCTCATCCGGATCGTGGACGCGCTCGCCGCCGAGGGCCGCAGCGTCGTGATCTCCACGCACGACGTGGAGTTCGTCGCCGCGAGCGCCGACCGCGTGATCGTCATGGCCGAGGGCGAGACGGTCGCCGACGGCCCCACCGCCGATGTCATCGTCGCCTCACCGGCCTTCGCGCCACAGGCCGCCAAGATCCTCGCCCCGCTGCCCTACCTGACGGTCGGTCAGGTCGCGGACGCGCTCGCGGAAGCCGAGGCGAAGTGATGGCCACGGCCAGGACGGGCGCCACGCACACGAGCGGGGGCGCGGGCAACGGCAAGGGCGCGGCCGGGCGTTGGACGGGCCGTACCACCGCCGTCCGGATGCACGCGACGGCCGTCGTCACCATCGTCCTGGCCGCCTTCATCGGCCTGGTCGCCTTCTTCTGGCCCTTCGTCGTCGCCCCCGGCCGCTTCGGCACCTCCTACGCGCCGCCGCTGATCTTCGGCGTCCTGCTGATCCTCGTCCTGGCGGTGGTCTTCGCCCAGATCGCCGACGGCGGCATCGACGCCAAGGCCCTGGCCATGCTCGGCGTGCTGTCCGCCGTCAACGCCGCCCTGCGCCCGCTCGGCGCGGGCACCGCGGGCATCGAGACCGTCTTCTTCGTCCTCGTGCTTGCGGGCCGCGTCTTCGGCCCCGGCTTCGGCTTCACCCTCGGCTGCACGTCCCTCTTCGCGTCCGCGCTGCTCACCGGCGGTGTCGGACCCTGGATGCCGTACCAGATGTTCGGCTGCGCCTTTGTCGGGATGCTCGCCGGGCTCCTCCCGCGCGCCCGCGGCAGGGCCGAGATCCTGATGCTCGCGGCCTACGGCTCGGCGTCCGGCTACCTCTTCGGCTTCCTGCTCAACCTCTCCTTCTGGCCCTTCTCGCTCGACCCCGGCAGCTCCATCGCCTACCTGCCGGGCCTGCCCTTCACCGAGCAGTGGCACCGCTACCTGGCCTTCGACGTGGCGACCTCCCTCGGCTGGGACACCGGCCGCGCGGTCACCAACTTCGTCGCCATCCTGCTGGCCGGCCCCGCCGCCCTCATCACCTTCCGCCGCGCCGCCCGCCGCGCCAACTTCACCGCCCCCATCCACTTCGCCCCGCCCGCCCCGCCCTCTCCGCCCGCTGGGTCCGCTCCGGGCGCGGGCGCGGACGAGACGTAACCCGTACTGGTCTAGCCTGGCTGTCCCCGACGGACGCGCGGGACGCGGGACGTAGGACGTGGGAGAAGGGGCTGGGGGCGTGGAGCTGGTGTTCGCGGGGCGGGTCGTGGAGTGGCGCGGACCGGCGCCGTACTACTTCGTGCCCGTGCCGGAGGAGGAGTCCGCGGACATCCGCGAGGTGGCGACGACGGCCTCGTACGGGTGGGGGGTGATCCCGGTGCTGGCCCGGATCGGCGGCACCGATTTCGCGACCTCGCTCTTTCCCAAGGACGGCGGCTATCTGCTGCCGCTCAAGAACGCCGTGCGCAAACCGGAGGGGCTTTCCGAGGGGGACGACGTGACGGTGGAGATGACCGTCCGCCTCGACACGTAGGGAAGGCGATCCCGTGCCGAATCCCGCCGAATCCCCGGACCGATTCCCCGGGCCGATTCCCCGGCGCCGATCCGGCACGGCACTTTTGCGCGGCCATTGCCGTGCCGACAGCGGTGAACCACTAGCGTTACGGCCTGTGAGTACGAGTATCCGGTTTTCGCCGTCCGCGGCTCCGCGCCTTGCCGGTTCGGTCGCCTTCGGGGCGGTGGTCGGGGCGTGCGTGGGGTCGTCGACCGACACGCCGCTGGGAATTCTCTCGGCCATCGCGGCCACCGAGTCGTTCTTCGTCGTGGTCGGCTGGTGCGTGCTGTGGCCGATGGACGCCGCCGCGACCCGCCACAATTCGCGGCGCGAGGACCTGCGACCGCTCGCCGAGGAGATCGTGGTCGTCGCGGTCGCGCTCTGCGGCCTCATCGGCATCGTCGTGTTCCTGCTCGGCAACTCCGACACCGCCCACGCCGCGACCGCGCTCATCGGCGTCTTCATGGCCTGGGCCGCACTGCATCTGATGTACGCGGCACGGTACGCGTATCTGTATTACGAGGAGTCCGAGGGCGGGATCGATTTCAACTCCGAGGACGAGGCCCCGGCCTACCGCGATTTCTTCTACTTCAGCTACAACCTCGGCATGACCTACCAGGTCTCCGACACCGACGTCTCCAGTTCGACGATCCGCGCGGTCGTCCTGCGGCACACACTGCTGTCGTATCTGTTCGGTACGAGCATTCTCGCGACCGCCATCAACCTCGTCGCCGGAATCTTCACGCGGTGAGCGCACGGCACTTGCCCTGGCGCCTGTCCTGATACCTGCCTGACGCCTGCAACGTCCTGAGACCTGCGCTGTCCTGATCCTGCGCTGTCCTGACGCCCGCACTGACACGTGTCCGGCACCGCGCGATGCCTTCCGCGCGGTGCCGGACACGTGCCGGAGGGTCAGCGGCAGCCCACTCCGTAGGTGCCGTTGCCGGAGTCGGCGGCCGGGTCGCTGGAGACGGACAGCCCGACGTACGGGTGATCGCGGTCCGGGGTGAACGTGTACCGGTCCGTGAAGGTGTAGCTCTGCGCGCCCTTGGGGAACTGGGCGGTCTGCCGGGCCAGCGTGACGGCGCCCTGCGGCTTGCCCGTGGCGCTGTGCCACCACGTCAGGTGCAAGGTGCCCGCCTCGGTGCCGTCGTAGGTCACGTACACCGTGGCGGTCGCCGTGCGGCGCTTGCCGGTCGGGCAGTCGAAACCGGTGACGGCGATGGACGCCACGTGCGGCCCGGCAGCGGGCTTCCCGGTCGTCGTCGGGTCGGCCGAAGGGGTGGTCGGCGCGGTGGTGGGCGGCGTGCTCGGCGTGCTCGGCGTGCCGGTGGGCGTGCTCGACACGGTCCTGCTGGGCGTGACCGCCGTCGTCGGTGTGCCGGTCGGCGAGACGTTGACCGTGGGCGACGCCGACAGGCTGACGGTGGGGGACGGGTTGGCGGGCGCGGTGGTCGGGGTCGTCGCGGTCAGCGACGTGACGGCGGTCGGCGTCGGGCCCGCCACGGGGGTGTCGTCGCTCTTGTTGCCGGTCGCCACCGCCGTGACGGTCACCGCGCCCGCGATGATCACGGCCGCCGCGACGACGGCGAGGACCTTCGCGCGTCGGCTGAAGCGGGGTGCGGGAGCCTCGGGGCCGCCCGCGGGGGCGTGGTGGGGCGCGTGCTTGGGCGGTACGGGCGGCGCACCCGCCCCGGACGCGGCGGACGCGGCCACGGCGACCGGTACGGCGGCGGGCTGCGGCTGCTGGGCCGCTTCCGCCGCGGCCTCGCCGGACGGCGCCGCCAACAGGACGACCAGCGCGGCGAGTTCACCGCGCCCGCGCTCCTCCCAGTCCTCGCCGTAGGCGGCGACGGCGACCGCCTCGGCCTCGGCGGCGAACTCGGCCGCGCTCTGCGGCCGTTCCGCCGGGTCCTTCGCCAACCCGAATGCGAGCAGCGGCCGTACGGGCTCCGGAGCCTGCTCGGCCGGGACCGGCGCCTCGGCGTGCTGGGCCGCCGGTTCCGCCGCCGTGGCACCCGCGTACGGCGGCGCGCCGGTGAGGCTCTGGTGGAAGACGGCCGTCGCCGCGTAGACGTCGGAGGCCGCGGTCGCCGGTGCGCCCGCCCACCGCTCGGGCGCGCTGTAGGGGGTGGCGGAGGGTACGGCGTCCGGCTCGGCGTTCGCCTCCGCCTGATCCGGGGCGGGAGCCGCCGGTTCGGCGTCGGTGAGCTGGACCGTGCCTTCGGGAGTGAGCAGGACGTTCTCGGGCGTGTCCGGCTCGGCGTTCGCCTCCGCCTGATCCGGGGCGGGAGCCGCCGGTTCGGCGTCGGTGAGCTGGACCGTGCCTTCGGGAGTGAGCAGGACGTTCTCGGGCGCGATGTCGCCGTGGGCGCCACCGGCCTCGTGGGCTGCGGCGAGCGCGAGCAGCGAGCCCTTGAGGACGACGAGCGCCGCCTCGGGCGCGAGCGCGCCCTGCTCCTGGAGGAGGGCGACAAGTCCGTTGCTGCTGACCGGAGTCGGCGTCCCGGCCGCGGGCTCCTGGGGCTCCGGGGCCTCGGTCGCGGCCTGGGACGGTGCCGCCTTCGAAGCGGCCGGTGCCGTCTTCCGCCCCTTCGCCGGGGGCCTGGTCCCCGCCGCCTTCTTCGCCGCGCCCGCGGGCGCGGCCGCCGCCGCGGTCTTCCGTGTCTGCGCCGTCTTGGCCGCGGTTCTCGCGGGCGCCTTCGCGGGTGCCTTCGCCGGAGTCCCGGCCGGTGCCTTGGCCGCCGTCTTCGCGGTCTTGGCGGCCTTCACGGCGGGCTTCTCCGCCACCTGCTTCTGCGCCGCCTTCGCCGCCGCGGCTGCCATGGGAGCGGCCTCGGGCTGCTTCTGAGCCTCCGTCACCTTGCTTGCGGTGGCGGGTACTTCGGCCGCCGCGGTCTTCTCGGCGGGCTTTGCGGCAGCGCGCTTCGGCGCGGCCTTCGTGGGCTTCGCGGGCTTTGGCGCCGCCTCGGACGGGGCGGCTTCCTGAGCGCCGCCCTCGGGCTGCGCGTCCGCCACCGCGTCCGTGTCCCCTGCCGTGCCCCCTGCCGTGTCCGCTGGCGTCTCCGCTGCCGTCTCCGCTTCCGCCCGGGCGGGAGCCTGGGCGCGCTTACGGGGCTGCGCCGCAGCCTTCCGCGCCCGGGCCATGGGCCTCGGGCCCGGCTGCCGCTGTCCGGCCGGCTTGCCGTCCCCGGCCGTCGCGCCGTCCTCGCCGGGTATGCCCGTGCCGTTGTCGTCGTCCACCTGATTCCGCCCCTCGCGCTGCCCCTTGAGGAGGAGCCGCTGTGCGCGGCACCTCGACGCCCTGTTCCGTACTCGGATTTCCCACCGCCAGCCGGGCCGATCTGCCGGGGGTCACGGCTGTCCGCCCGAACTGCCCCTTCCACGGGAGGGCCGAGCGCCGAAGGCGCCGACAGGGGACCGGGGTTCGCCCGGGAACCGTGGAGGAGGTGCCGTGAGGATCAAGAGGGTACTGGTGGCCGGGCACCAAGGGGAGATCGGGGCGGCCCTCATCCCGCCCCCGCACCCCCCTTTGCCGGACAGCCAGGGGCATATGCCTCGCCGATCCACCCCCTACGCGTGTCCCCCGATGCGGACGGTACGCACGGGGCGGCGGCGATGACGGCGCGGGCGCGGAACAGACGCTCGGCGCGGCCGGGTTGGGCCTTGCCGCCGTATCGGCGCCAGCACCGGCACCGTGTCACTCGGTCCTTCAGACGACTGGCCGGATGGCGTGGGCCAGGGGGCGGGCCGTCACGCGCATGGCACCGTCGCCGTCCGGTTCGACCGCCCGGAGGGGGCAGCCTGTGCCGACGCGGTCGGTGAGTTCGGTGCGCAGGGTGGCGAGTTCGGCCATGCGGGCGTCGAGGAGGCGGATCTTCTCCTCGAACAGCGCGGAGAGCGCTACGGCGGGGTCCGGTGCCGCGCGCAACTCCTCGCCGGTCCGGGCGATTTCGGCCAGGGAGAATCCGAGCGTCTGCGCGGTGCGGACGTAGTGCAGCCAGGCCACCGACTCGGGCGGGAAGTCGCGGTAGCCGTTGGTGAGGCGTCGGCCCGTGACGAGGCCGACCTTCTCGTAGAACCGGATCGCGTCCCTGGTCATCCCGGTCTGAGCGGCCAGCTCTCCGATACGCATGCCGCGCCTCCCCCTCGGCCGATGAGCTTGACCTTGGACCGTACTCCACTGTTTAGCGTGAGGCCGTCGCTGAGCCCCCCAACCGGCCGGAGCCTCCCCATGATCCGTTTCCACGCCCCCGCACGCCCCGCCTATCTCCGCGTCGTACGCGCGAGTGCCTGGTACGACCTCGCGGTCACCGTGGGGTTCGTCACACCGTGGACCTACGCGCGGGTGCACGACGCGCTGTCCTCGGCGGGCGACGCGCTCGGCTGGGGCGGCCTGCCCGAACTCGACGTGTGGCAGACCCTGTTCGCGAATCTGATGGGCTCTGTGGTGGTCGTCTGGGCCGCCCTCCGCATCGTACGGACCCTGCCCGAACACGGCCTGCTCGACGGCATCGCGCGCACCCTGTTCTCCGCGTGGATGGCGTACGCGCTGGCCCAAGGCGCCTCGCGGATCCTGTGGCTGTTCCTCGCCGCCGAGGCCACCTGGGGAATCGTCCAACTCACGCCCTGGCTGCGCCCCGCCGTCGACCACCGGACCGCCCGACCGGAACACTCAGGGCTGGGTTGATCGCCAGCCGCCAGCCGCCAGCCGCCAGCCGCCAGCCGCCAGCCGCCAGCCGCCAGCCGCCAGCCGCCAGCCGCCAGCCACGGCGGCCCTTCGGGGCGCGGACGGGCTACGGCCTACGGCTACTGCTACGGCTTCGCGGTGGCGATGCGGTCGAGCCAGTCGCGCAGGAGGGCTTGTTCGGTGGCGGTGAGGGCGGAGGTCCGGGGGAGGACGGCGCGCAGGGCCACGGCGGCGGTGACGGGACCGGAGGCGGGGTCGGTGGCGGCCGGGGCGTCGGTGGTGATCGCGGCGATGACCGCTTCGCGGGCCAGGGCGGCCAGTTCCGGGTCGCGGCGGTCGGGCGGCAGGGAGATCAGCGTGTTGGTGATGCCCTGGCCCGCGGCCTGGACGAGCAGCGAGGCGCGTTCCTCGCTCACGCGCAGTCGGCCCGCCTCGGCGATCCGGCGGATGTGCCCGGCCAGCACCGCCACGCCCGCGACCTCGGCGGGTGTCGGCGGCACCGAGCCCCTGGTCCGCTCGTACATGACCTGGTAGAGCGCCGGGTTGGCGAGGCCGAAGCCGACGTGCAGGTCCCAGCCGGTCCGCAGGTCCGCCACCGGGTCCGCGCCGGGTTCCAGGTCCGTCTTGCTGGCCAGGTAGGCCGCGAAGCCGTCGGCCGCGACCGCGTCGAGCAGACCCTGCTTGTCGCCGAAGAGCCGGTAGATCGTCGGTGCCTGCACTCCGGCCGCCGCGCCGACCGCCCGGGTCGACACGGCCTCCCGGCCGCCCTCGGCGAGCAGCTTGGCGGTGGCGGCGAGGATGCGCTCGCGCGGGCCTTCCCCAGGGGCGATGTCTCCGACGCTCATGGTGTCGACGGTAACAGGAATCGCGTTAGCGGTGATTCATTATCGGTGCTAGCGTGTGAGTTGTTAGCAGTGATTCAGTGCTGCTCGTCCCGCCACCGGTACGGCGACACCTATCGGCATGTCGATCTGTCGACCGCGCGTCGCCCGTGCGCCGAGGCCGCGCAAACCCTCACCCACCTGGAGACACCTCATGATCATCGTCACCGGAGCCACCGGAAAACTCGGCCGGGCCGTCGTCGACCGGCTGCTCACCCGCGTCCCCGCCGAGGAGATCGGCGTCAGCGTCCGCGACCCCGACAAGGCACGGGACCTGGCGGAGAAGGGCGTCCGCGTACGGCGGGGCGACTTCACGGACCCGGCGACCCTCGCGCACGCCTTCGAGGGCGCCGCGCAGGTGCTGATCGTCTCGGCCGACGTCACCGGAGAGCCCGCCCTCGCCATGCACCACGCCGCGATCGACGGAGCCAAGGCCGCCGGGGCCGGCCGCATCCTCTACACCAGCCACATGGGCGCGAGCCCGACCTCCCTCTTCGCGCCCATGCCCGACCACGCCGCCACCGAGGCGGCGCTGCGCGACTCGGGCGTGCCGTGGACCTCCCTGCGCAACGGCTACTACGCCAGCTCGGCGATCATGCTGCTCGGCGCCGCCGTGCGCACGGGCGAGCTGGCCGCGCCGGAGGACGGCCTCATCTCCTGGACGGCCCACGCCGACCTCGCCGAGGCCACCGCGCGCGTGCTGACCGCCGACGACCGGTCCGTACGCCCGTCGGGTCCGACCGCGCCGCTCACCGGCTCCGAAGCGCTCGATCTCGCCGACGTCGCGGAGACCGCCGCCGAACTGTCCGGGCGCCCGGTCAAGCGCGTCGTCATCGGCGACGACGAGTACCGGGACCTCCTCGTCGGGCACGGCGCCTCACCCGCGCAGGCGGAACTGCTCCTCGGGATGTTCGCGGCCGGCAGGCAGGGCGAGTTCACCGCGGTCGACCCGGCGCTCGCCACCTTGATCGGCCGCCCGCCGACGCCGTTCAGGGACGTACTCGACGAGGCGATCACGTCCGCTGCCTGACGGCCGACCTCTCGGCCGCGTGCTCGTCAGCGCAGGAAGGCCGCCACGGTCGACACGAAACGCGCCGGGTCGTCGAGCCAGGGGAAGTGACCGGCGCCGGGCTGGACGGCCGACTCGGCGCGCGGGAACAGACCGGCGACCTCGGCCGCGGCGGAGGGCGGGGTGTTGAGGTCGACCTCCCCGGCCAGTACGAGGACGGGGGAGGTGAAACGCGCCAGGGCCGCGCGGGTGGCGGCCGGGTCGAAGGCGCCCTCGGAACCGAAGACCTCCCCGGCTTCCGTGTTCTTGCGCGCCTCGCCCGCGTCCCGGTGCGCGCGGGCCGCGTCGTCCCAACGCCCGTAGAAGAAGGGGTCGACGGCCCGGAACGTCCCGGCGTCGCCCTTGCCCGCGACGACCGCCTCCAGCGCGGCGAAAGCGGCCGGGAACCACGGCTCGCCCTCGCGCAGCAGCGCCGTCCCGCGCCGCGTGTCCCCGGTGACCGGGACATCGACCGCCCGGACGCTCGGCGTGATCAGCGCGAGCCGCCCGACGCGTTCGGGATGCCGGGCGACGTACAGCACGGCCAGATTCGTACCGGCGGAGTGCCCGAGCAGATCCGCCCGGTCAAGGCCCAGATGGACGCGGAGGGCTTCCACGTCGTCCACGAGCCGGTCGCAGCGGTAGGAGCCGGTGTCCTGGGGGACCGCCGAGCCGCCGGTGCCCCGCGGGTCCAGCAGGATCAACCGCCGGTGCGCGGCGAGACCGCCGAGGTCCCCGAGATACGCGCTGTCCTGCATCGGGCCTCCGGGCAGGCAGATCAGCGGCGGCCCCTCGCCGAGAGCGTGGTAGGCGAGCCGGGTCCCGTCGGGCGCGGTGAAAGAACTCGTGGCGGTCGTGGCGGTCGCGGTGGAGTCGGCGGTCATGGCGACGACTGTGGCAGCGGCCTCGGGACGGGGGCAACCGGGTTCCGGCGGCGGCCGTCCGCCGGGGAGCGGGAGCGTCGTACCCCGCGAGTAGCGTCGGTCGGCGTGGATCTCGACGCCGTACGCACCTTCGTCGCCGTCAGCGACGCGGGAAGGTTCCAGCAGGCCGCGACGGACCCGCACTCGCTGGTCCGGCGCGCCGACAACCCGCATCCGCCGGTGGCGCGGTACGCGGGTCCCGGACTGGGGCCGCGCCGTGCCGGACCGGCCGGGGACGCCGTACGTCCAGGGGCCGGATGGGCCGTGCGGGCCGCAGCGGGCGAGGAGCGTGCGAGGGCGGCCACCGGATCGGCGACGTACCAGCGAGGGACGGGCCACGTACCGGCGAGAGGCGGCCACCGTACCGGCGGGAGGGGGCCACCGGACCGGCGACGATCGGGCGCCCGGCGTATTCTGCGTCGTATGTCCTGGACCAGCCTCTTGAGGGTGCGCCGCGCGGAGGGGGAGACCTTCCTGCTGCGCCGCAAGCGGGTCCCCGGCATCGACCTGTCCTACGGTGACGCGCGGCTCGCCGAGATCCGGGCGGCGGCGCGCGAGGGCGTCGAGCAGTGGCCGCTGATCCGCGCGCGACTGGCCGCCGCGACGGACGGCGAGGACCTGACCTTCCTGCTGGAGGGCGTGCAGAGCGTCGCCGGGGTGGAGCGGTGGATCGGCGACGTGATCGCCGCCGAGCCGGACGACGCGCTGCCGCTGCTGGTCTCCGGCGCCCGGCATGTCGCCTGGGCCTGGCACGCCCGTACGGGTTTCGCGGCGCGATACGTGTCGGACGAGCAGTGGGAGCTCTTCCGGGCCCGGCTGACCGTCGCCGAGGACCACCTGCTGGAGGCGGCCGAGCGCGAGCCGACCTGGGCGGCGCCCTGGTACTTCCTCCAGATCACCGGGCGCGGTCTCGGCGTCGGATCCGATGTCGCGGAGCGCCGCTTCGCGGCGACCTGCCGCCGCTCGCCCGGCCATGTCGCCGCCCACCGGCAGCACGTGCAGCAGCTCTGCCCGAAGTGGGGCGGCTCGTGGGCCCGGACGCACGCCTTCGCCCGCGAGTCGATGCTGACGGCCCCCGCCGGGAGCCCGATGGGCCACCTCGTCGCCCAGGCCCACCTGGAGGAGTGGCTGGCACTCGGCGGCGACGCGGAGTCGCCGTATCTGGCCGACGCCGACGTGGTCCGCGCCGTGAACGAGGCCGCCGCGCGCTCGGTCTACCACCCGGACTTCGTACGCCGCCGGGACTGGCCGCTGGCCTTCAACACCTTCGCGATGACCTTCGCGCTCGCCGGGGACCTCCGCCTCGCGCGTCCGCTGTTCCAGGTCCTCGGGGACCGGGCCACCGAGATGCCCTGGATCTACCTGGACGGCCAGTCGCCCCTGGTCCCGTTCCTCGCCTGGCGCGCCCGCGCCGACCGCTGACCCCGTACGTCCGAAGGGGTACGGACCCGCGCCGGGCGAAAACCGCTGGTCGCGGCGGCTCCCTTTGCGGTAGGTCTGCGGGGGCGCGTGCCGTGGAGCGGCGCCGCTGTGCGATGCCGACGTGGAGGACGAGATGTTCGCGATTTCCCTGGGAGACGACGCCGAGCTGCGCCCGCTGGAGCCGTGGCGGGCCGAGGAGTTCCTGGCCCACATGGACCGCGGGCGCGAGTACATCGGACAGCACATCGGCCTGGCCGACGCCACCGCCGACCTGGACTCGGCGCGGAACTGGCTCCAGTCGTACGCCGACAAGACGGCGGCCGACGCGGGCCGCCTCTACGGCATCTGGCTCGACGGACTGCTCGTCGGCGGTGTCCTGTTCAAGGTCTTCGACGCGGCGGCGGGCAACTGCGAGGTGGGCTGCTGGCTCGAACCGGCCGCCGCCGGACGGGGGTTGGTCACCCGGGCGGCCCGCGTCATCATCGACTGGGCGGTGTACGAACGCGGCATCCACCGGGTGGAGTGGATGGTGTCGCCCAAGAACACGCCGAGCGTCAACGTCGCCAAGCGGCTCGGCATGACCCGCGAAGGGCTGCTGCGCGCCACCTACCTCTACCGGGGCGTACGGCAGGACGCCGAGGTCTGGTCGATCCTCGCACCGGAGTGGCGCGCCGCCGGGCGGGACGCCCGCTGACCGACCGACCGATCGACCGCCCGCTGACCGCCCGCCCGCCGTCCTCGTACCGGACGCCGGGCCGGCAGCGCACCGCGGCCCCGGGGCACCCGTGGCAGACTCCCCGAATGCTCCATCCCGACGCCGCCCGCCTCACCCGCCGCTATCTGTCCGTCGCCGACCGGCTGCTGCCGGGCCGGATCACCCACTTCTACGTGGTCGGCTCGGCCGCGCTCGGGGCGTGGCGCGCGGGCGGCAGCGACATCGACGTCGTCGCGGCGGTGGACGGCGGCTTCACGGCGGGGGACCTCCGGCGGCTGCGGGTGCTGCACCCGGTCGGCAACACCACCCCCGTCGTACGGGCGCTGCTGCGGGCGCGGGTGACGGTCCCCGGCACGGTGAACGCGGTCTACGTGTCGGCCGCCGACCTCCGCCGACCGGTGACGGCCATCCGCCCGCTGGCCTCGCACACCGGGAACTCCTTCGCGCGCGGCCGTGCCTTCGACGTCAACCCTGTGGTGTGGAAGGTGCTGCGCGAACGCGGCATCCCGCTGCGCGGCGCGGCCCCCGGCGCCCTCGGGCTCGACCCGGAACCGGAACGCCTGCGCGCGTGGAATCTGGAGAATCTGCACGGCTACTGGCACCCCTGGGCCGAGAAGGCGCTGGCCGGGAAGACGCCCGGCAAGCCGCTGGTCGCGGCGCGCTCGGCGGGACGTTCGCTCACCACCTGGGGCGCGCTCGGGGTGTCCCGGCTGCACCGCACGGTCGCCACCGGGGACATCGTCTCCAAGGAGGGCGCGGGGGAGTACGCCCTGGACACCTTCGCGCCGCGCTGGCACCCGCTGATCCGCACGGCCCTCGCCCATCGCCGCGCGGAGCCGCTTCCGGCCGGGCTCGCCCGCGACCCGGACCTCGCCGACCGGGTGCGGCGGCTCCGGCTGACCGGCGCGTTCGTCATGGAAGTGATCGCGGACGCCGACCGGCTCTGAGGACCGCCGCCGCCGAGCAGCCGTCCAGCGGTCGCCCCCCCCGCCCCCTCCGGGGGGCCGTCACGACCCGGAATCCCGGCACGACCGGCCGTTGGCCCGTGCCGCGCCCTGCCGCCGTACGGGCGACCCCTGTCACCTGTCAGGAGCGGCAGGCGCGGGCCCGCTCCTACCTCGGCGCCGTGGCCCCCCAGGCGCTGGCGCAAGCGCAGGGCCAAGCGGCGCCGAGCGGCCGGTCGCACCCGTACACCGACACGTACGCGACGGGCACAGCCGCCGATACGACGTCCCGTACGGCCTCCGGTGCGACGTCCGGCACGGTCTCCGGTGCGCGGACTGCGTACACCGACCTCGACCGGCTGGTGCGGACTTTGAACGTGCCCGGCGGCCCGGTCAGTAGGCTGACGGACCGTCAGGGGTGGTCCAGGGTGATGGAGTTGACCGGGCCGAGGTCGTAGTGCCAGGCGCCGCCCGCCACCAGGTCGTCGACGACCTGGCCGGTGCCGTTGTAGCCCGTCCACAGCCTCGCCCGAGCGCCCCCGGACTGGTTGTTGAGCACGTCGTGCCACCCGTACTGATTGCTCAGGTTGTGGGCGCCGTAGCTCCAGTACACGAAGCTGGGGTGGTCGTTGCCCCAGTCCGTGTCGTTCGGGTAGACGCAGACGGCGCCGTACGGGCAGCCGTGGACCGTGCCGCCCGCCGCGTCGGCCCGCACCGCGCCGACCGTCCCGACGGCCGCCACCGAAAGTGCCAGCGCCGCCACGCCCCGCATGACCGTGCCCATGTCGCTCTCCCTCTCCTCGCGGAACCGGCCCTTCGAGGCCGCCACCAGCACCGTAGGAAAGGGGAACGGCCCGCCGCTCCTGACAGATGACAGGGCGGCGGGCCGGGACCGGACCGTCAGGACAGGCAGCCGACGCTCGCCAGGGCCTGCCGGAGCAGGACACCGCGACCGCCCGGCATCTCCTGCTGGAGCTGCGGCGAGGACGCCTCCTGCGGGGTGAACCACACCAGGTCGAGCGCGTCCTGGCGCGGGCGGCAGTCGCCCGCGACCGGTACGACGTAGGCGAGGGACACCGCGTGCTGCCGGGGGTCGTGGTACGCGGTGACCCCCTCGGTCGGGAAGTACTCGGCGACGGTGAACGGCTGCGGGGAGGCCGGGATCCGGGGCAGCGCCACCGGGCCGAGGTCCTTCTCCAGATGCCGCAGCAGCGCGTCGCGGACCCGCTCGTGGTGCAGCACCCGGCCCGACACCAGCGTGCGGCTGATCGTCCCGTCGGGCCCGATGCGCAGCAGCAGCCCGATGTGGGTGACTTCCCCGCTGTCGTCCACCCGCACCGGCACGGCGTCGACATACAGGATCGGCATACGTGCGCGCGTCAGCTCCAGTTCGTCGGGAGCCAGCCAGCCGGGCGTGGTTTCGGTCATGTCAGCCATCCGCTGATCGTACGTCGCCACCCGCCCGCGCACAGGCCCGGGAGCCGAACCGGACCCGTGCGGTCCGCTGTCCGGACCTGCGCGGTTGCCGGGCCCGCCGCGATCCGCCGCCCTAGCCGCTCTTGCGGCCCACGCCCGCGTAGACCCAGAACTCCGAGGGATTGTCCGGGATTTCGTCGGCCGGATCGGGGCGCCACAGCGGGACGTAGACCAGTCCCGGCGGGACCAGGTCGAAGCCGGTGAAGAGCGCGGCGATCTGGTCGTGGGAGCGGGCGGTGACCGGAGAGGTGGCCTTCGACCGGTAGAGCTGGCCGACGGCGGCGGCGGTGCCGGGGCGGTCCTGGTCGGTCGCGTGGCTCAGCGCGAGCCAGCTCCCCTCGGGCAGCCCGTCGCGGTAGGCGGCGACCAGTCCCTCGGGGTCCTCGGCGTGCGTGATGAAGTGCAGGATCGTGATCATCAGGACGGCGACCGGCTGGTTGAAGTCGATCAGCTTCCGTAGCTGCGGCGAGTTCAGTACGTCGTCGGGCCGCCGGATGTCCGCGCTCACGATGTCGGCGTCCGGATTGTCCGCGAGCAGCGACGCGCTGTGCGCGACGGCCACCGGATCGTTGTCCACGTAGATCACCCGCGTGCCCGGCGCGATCGACTGCGCGACCTCGTGGACGTTGCCCTGCGTGGGGATGCCGGAGCCCAGATCGACGAACTGCCGGACGCCCGCGTCGACCAGATAGCGCACCGCCCGGCCCAGGAAGGCCCGGTTCGCCCGCGCCAGCGCCCGCACCTGCGGGTCGATGGCGGTGAAAGCGGCCAACGCCTCCCGGTCTATGGCGAAATTGTGCTCCCCGCCGAGCATCGCGTCGTAGATCCGCGCCACGCTCGCCTTGGCCGGATCCACGCCCTCCGGGACATCTTTGCGTCCGCTCACCACAAGTCCCTTTCGACGGCCGCGTCTTGAACGGTCATCATAGAATCCTGGTGACGGGGCGCTGCGGGGTGCGTACGTCTCCACCGGGTGGTTTCGGCCGCCCGCCGCAACGGCTCGGCGGAAGGCACGACCCTGCGACACGAAGCGCACGAACAGCCCGAGGACAGCGCCCTCGAGGACGCGCCGGGGGCCGCTTCCGCGTTCCGCGAGAAGCCGCCGCCCCCGCGCCGCGGGCGGCTGGCGGTCGGTCCAGCGGCCGATGTCATCGGTTCCGCGCTCGATCTGCATATGACCGGAAACCATGTCGTCCACGCGATGGCGCCCGGATTCTGCGACGCCGCCTCCGTCTATCTGCTGGAGCGCTGGCTCGTCGACGAGAGCGCGGGGACGTCCGCCGATCCGCCGCAGATCGAGGCCAGGCGGCTCGCGCTGCGGATGGGCGCGGCGGCGGCCGAGAGCACCGAAGGCGTCCTGCCGATCGACGAGGTGCTGGTCTTCCCGCGCCAGACCCCGTACGCCCGCGCGCTCGCCACCGGCCACGCCCAACTGCTCGACGCGGTCGACACCCACACCTTCGACCGGCTCGCCGCCTCGGGACGCGGCGACGCCCGCATCCACGACCTGTTACGCACCGCGTCCTTCCTCGTGGTTCCCATACGCCTCCAGGGCGCCGTGATCGGCTTCATCGCCTGCACCCGCGGCCCGCACCTGCCGCCGTTCGGCCTGGAGGACATGGCGGGCGTCGAGTCGCTGGCCGCGCGGGCCGCGGTCGCCCTGGACAACGCCCGCCGATACGAGCACGAGCGCCGTACCGCGCTGGCCATCCGCAGGAGCATGCTGCCCGACACCGACCGGACCTTCGAGGGCTGCCGCGTCGCCCACGACTACCGGCCCGCGGGCCCGCACGACATCATCGGCGGCGACTGGTTCGACGTCCTGCCCAGGCCCGGCGGCCGGGTCGGCCTGATCGTCGGCGACGCCATGGGACACGGCCCGGAAGCCGCCGTCGCGATGATCCAACTGCGCACCGCCGCAAGGACGTTGGCCGCACTGGACACCGACCCGCGTGAACTGCTGCACCGGCTCGACGCCCTCGCCGCCGACACCCCCGACGCCTCCTTCGCCACCTGTGTGTACGCCGAGTGGGACGCGGAACAGCACACCTGCACCGTCGTCGGCGCGGGCCACCCGCCGCCGCTGATCCGCGCACCGGGCGAGGCCGCCCGCCCCGTCCCGCTCGGCGCAGGACTGCCGCTGGGGCTCAGCGCCTGGAGCGCCGAGCCCTCGGTGCTGGAGATCCACCAGCCCACGCTCCTGCTGCTCTACAGCGACGGCCTGATCGAGAGCCGCCGCTCCGACATCGACGCCGGTATCGCCCGGCTCGCCCGCTCCCTCGACCACGGCATAGGCGAACGGGCGCCGGGCGGCCCGGCCATCGGTGCCGACGGTGCGGACCGCGCCCCAACCGGCCCCGGTACGGGTCCCGTTGGCGGCGCCACCGCCCGCGCCGCCGCCGAGGCCGCCGCACTGGCCGAAGTCGACGTCGGCCAGGAGCAGTTGCAGTCCCTCTGCGACACCCTCCTCCGCGACCCGCCCGCCGACGCCACCACGGACGACCGCACGGTCCTGCTGGCAGCGCTGACACCGGGATAGGCCACGGGCGCGTGCTTTGCGCGAAGCGCCCGGTGGCGCCCGGCGCGCCGTCGCGCACCGGCGGGTGTCTCCACGGCCCCGCTCGGCCAGATCGCCACGGGACCGACGGCCGAGGCGAGCCACGTCCGCTGCGCCGACTTCGACGGCGACGGGAAGACCGACTCCATCCTGATCGGCGCGGGCGGCGAGATCTCGGCGTGGCTGAACCGCGGCGGCGACGGGCGCGTCGCCCTGGGCCCGGTCATCGGCTGACCGCGCGCCCGAGGCCGTACGGCCGTGTGTGTGTGCGCGCGGCCGTACGCGACGGCCCTGGTCGCCGGGGCCCGAGGCCGTACGGCCGCGCGCGACGCCCGCTCGAAGGGGCCGGTCAGACGATGCCGCCGTTGGCGCGGACGACCTGGCCGTTGACCCAGTGACCGGCCTGGGAGGCGAGGAAGGCGACGACCTCGGCGATGTCGGCGGGGGTGCCGAGCCGCTCCAGCGGGGGCTGGGCGGCCAGGCGGGCGACGGTCTCCTCGTCCTTGCCGTCGAGGAACAGGTCGGTCGCGGTGGGGCCTGGTGCCACCGCGTTGACGGTGACGTCCCGGCCGCGCAGCTCGCGGGCGAGGATCAGCGTCACCGCCTCGACCGCGCCCTTGCTGGCGGCGTAACCGGCGTATCCGGGGAAGGACAGGCCCAGCACGGACGTGGAGAAGGTGACCACGGCGCCGCCGGGGCGCACCCTGCGGGCGGCCTGCTGGGCGACGACGAAGGTGCCGCGGATGTTCGTGCGGTGCATCGCGTCCAGCTCGGCCAGGTCCAGCTCGGCCACGGTCGACAGCGCCATGCGCCCGGCGGCGTGCACGACGACGTCGACACCGCCGTACGCGGACTCGGCGGCGTCGAAGAGCGCCGCGGCGGCCGTCTCGTCGGCGATGTCGGCCTGGACGGCGAGCGCCCGGCCGCCGGCCGAGGTCACCTCCTCGACGGCGGCCTCGGCCAGGCCGCGGTTGCCCGCGTAGCCGATCACCACGGCGTGGCCGTCGGCGGCCAGCCGGGTCACCACCTGGCGGCCGATACCGCGTGAGCCGCCGGTGACGACGGCGACGCGCGGCCGGGAGGGGGTTTCGGGGGTGGTCGTCATGGGGGGCTCCTGTACGGAAACGGGGGCGGTCGGGCGGGCGGACCGCCCCGGCGTTCGTACGTCCTGCCGGGGGCCGGTCCGCTTCCCACTGTCGGCCGCTTCCACGCGGTCAGCCAGGGCTGAGCCCACCCAGGGGTTGCCGTCCCCTGGCTGCGGCCTGGCCCCGCCGGGCGCGGCGAGTGACGATGGAGGGGTGAATCTTCCCGAGCTGGCGGCGTTCCTGAAGACCCGGCGCGACCGGATACGGCCGGACGCCGTGGGGCTGCCCGCCGGGCCGCGGCGGCGGGTGCCGGGGCTGCGCCGCGAGGAGGTCGCCCAGCTCGCCGGGCTCTCCGCGGACTACTACACCGAGCTGGAGCGGGGCCGCGGCGCCCAGCCCTCGGCCCAGACGCTGGCCGCGCTGGCCAGGGCGCTGCGGCTGACCACGGACGAGCGCGACCACCTGTTCCACCTCGCCGAGCGGCCCGTGCCCCCTTCCGCGCACGGCTCGGCCGCCCCCGTACAGCCCGCGCTGCTGGGCCTGCTCGACCGGCTGACCACCACCCGCGCCCAGGTCATCTCAGACCTGCACGAGACGCTGGCGCAGAACGAGCCGGCCGCCGCGCTCCTCGGCCGTCCACCCGCCGTACGCGGCCCCGCCCGCAGCTTCGTCTTCCGCTGGTTCACCGATCCGCGGGCGCGCGGCATCTACCCGCCCGAGGACCACCCGCACCACTCGCGGGTTTTCGTCTCCGACCTCCAGGCGGTCGCGGGCCAGCGCGGCCGGGACACCGAGGTCGCGCGGATGGTCGCCCATCTGCGGCCCGAGAGCGCCGAATTCGCCGCTCTGTGGGACGCCCACGACGTGGCCTTCCGCCGCACCGACCACAAGCGGATCGTCCATCCGTCGCTGGGCGTCATCGAGTTGGACTGCCACTGCCTGTTCAGTGAGGACGGCCGGCAGCGGCTGCTCTGGTTCAGCGCCGCCCCCGGCACCGAGGGCGCGGAGCAACTGGAGCTGCTCTCGGTCATCGGCACGCAGGACATGACGGCGCGGTAGGGCGGGACGCGGTAGGGCGCGGGGTGCGGCAGGGCGGGGCGCGGCAGGACGTGGGGCGCGGCAGGGCGCGCGGACGCCCTCGGCGCGGCGGCGGCGTCCCGTTCGCACGGACCGCACCGGTCTCGGCTGCCCGCGAACTCCTCCCAGCTCAGAGGGTGTTCGGCGGGCCGCTAGCGCCGGGGCAGCTGATTCGCATGGGAGTCATGTGGTTGTTGCGCGGTGTTCATCAGGGGTTCTCGGACGGTGACGACCGGCCGCCTACTGTGATCGGGAGAGCTGGCAGGCAGAAAGGGAACTGTGGTGAAACCGACACAGGATCTTCCTGACGCACTGTCAGGCGGTGAGGTCTCCGGCGAGGCGGGCGGCTTAACCGGCCCTTCCGTCGCGGGCGGTGAACTGGCCGCCGCCCGGCTGCGCGGCGAACGCGAGGCGCTACTGCGGTACGTGGCGAAGCTGCTCGCCCCCGACCTGCGGCACGCCGAGGACGTCGTGCAGGAGACCCTGCTGCGGGCGTGGCTGAGGGCCGATCAACTGGACTGGCAGGAAAGACCGATCAGGCCCTGGCTGTTCAGGATCGCGCACAATCTGGCCGTCGACACCTGGCGCAAGGACCGCGCGATACCCGTCGGCAGCGCGGCCGACGTCCGCCCCGACACCGCCGACTGGGACGACCTCGCCGACCGCGTGGTGGACCGGCGGTGGCTGCAACAGGCCATGCGGCGACTGCCCTACGCGCACCACGAGGTACTGGTGCACGTGCACATCTACGGACGCGGCAGCGAAGAGGTCGCCGACGTCCTCGGGATACCCCGCGGGACCGTCAAGTCCCGTACCCACCACGCGATCCGCTCGCTGCGCCGCGAGCTGGGTGTGCTGGAGAACGAGGAGACGGCCGCATGACCCGTCCGCAACCGGCCGTCGTCGAGCTGGCGGGCGGGCCCCTCCAGGTGTTCACCGACCACCGGGGCGCCATCTGCACGGTGCTGGGCGTCCTCGGCCTGGTCATCGCCGTGCTGGTCCTCACCAACCGGTCGGTCCGCCGGATCGGCGGATGGCGCGTGGTGCGCCGCTGGGCGCGCCGCGAGAGCCGCCTCACCGCGAACGCCTTCACCGCGCCGCTGCGCGGGTGGGTCCGCTACCGGCGACAACTCCGGCTGCTGGGACGCCTGTTGGACGACCCCGCCGTCTGGCGGACCGGGGAGCGCGCGCTGCGCGCCGCCCACGCCGCCGCCCCCGACCGCTGCCGCCCGTACGGCGTGCTGGTCGGCGACGGGGCCGACGACGGTCTCGTCGGGGTCCTCGTCGCGGGCCGGGACGTCCCCCAACCGCCGCCGCCGTGGGTCGCCGACGACCGCGACCCGCGCGTGTGGTGGAGCGCGTACGAGGAGTGGCACGACCTCCAACCCGCCGGACTCGCCGGCCGGTTGGCCATCGGGGAAGGCGCCGGCTGGGAGCAGGAGCCGGTCGCACCGCCCGTACTGATCGCGGCCGTCGGCGTCGAGGGGGACCGCGCGGTCTTCCTCGACCTCGCCTCGGGCGCGCCGGTCACCTCGCTGGACGGTGACGAACGCGTCGCCCGCCCGCTCGTCCACGCGCTCGCCGCCCAGCTCGACCGGCGGCTGCCGCCCGGCGCCGTCACCGTCGCCGACGGCGTGCACCCCCGGCACGCGGGGCCGCCCGTCGCCCAGGCGCTGCGCGACGCCGCCCGGTGGAGCGACACCCACGAAGGCCCCGCCTTCGTGGTCTGCCAGGGCCCGCTCCCCGACGCCGCCGCCGACCTCGCGGGCGCCGCGGGACCGCGCGTGCTGGCGTACGGCAGGACGCACGGCCGCGCCCGGCTGCTGGACGTGGACCGCGACGGACTGCTCACCGTGCACGGCACACCGCTGCGGGTCCGGGCGACCTCCGTGCCGCGCGCGGTGGCCGCCGCGATCGGGTCGCTGCCGCCGTACGAACCGCCGCCGCTGGCCGCGCCCGTCCGAGCCCCGGCACCGCACGCGCACGTCGAACGGGCCGAGGAGCCGGGCCCGGTGGGCGTCTCCGCGGTCTCCGCAGTCGGCGCGCCGCCGACGGGTTCCACGCGAGGCGTCGGCCATGCCCAGGTGACGCCTCGTCAACGGGGCGGCGGCGAAGCTGAGTCGGGCCCGATCGGCGTCTCGGCGTCGGCCGCCGCCGGGCCCGGCGCGACCCCGCCAGCGGGACGCGCCCGCACCGGACCCGCCGCCGGTGAATCCGCGGGCGGAGCCGGGACACCCGACGCCGAGTCCGTGGGCTCGGGAGCCGTGACCACCGCGCCCACCCCGCGCGGCGACTGACCGCCGACCGACCGTTGACCGCCGCCCCCGGCCGCCCCCACCACCCCGGTTGGACATCGTGAAGCTGACTCTCACCACCGTCGACGCCGTCGGCACCACCGCGGGCGCCGTGCACCGCGACCACCTGCTGGAACTCCCCGACGGCTGCACCGTGGGCGACCTGGCCGAGGCACTGGGCGTCCGGGCCGACGGCACACCCGCCACCGCGGGCCGCCCCGGCGCGCCCGTGGCGGACCCGGCACGCCCCGACGGCCCGGCGGACCCCGACGCGGGCCCCGCCCTCCACCTCGGCGCCGCACCGCTCGCCCCCGAGGCCCCGATCCGCGACAGCGGCATCCGCGAGGGCAGCGTCCTCGGCGTCGGCGGCACCCCGCCCGACCCCGACCCGCTCGCGGGCCGCGTCCAGCCCGCGCCCGGCGAACCCGTGCTCGCCGAGGTGCACAGCGTCTCGGGCCCCGGCGCGGGCCGCAGTTGGCAGCTCGCGCAGGGCAGTTACGAGATCGGCACGGACGCCCGCTGCGCGATCCGGGTCCGCGGCGCCGACGCGCCCGAGTACGGGCTGTGGGTGACGATCGCCGCGGACGGCAGCGCGTACTGGCACCGCGAGCGCGCCGAGGACCGGATCGACGGCGGCTCCGTACGGCTCTGCGTCCCCGTCCCGCCCTCCGACGTCGACCCGCTGACCGGCACCGCGCCCGACCGGACCACACCCGAGGAGCGGATGGACGCGGCGCGCGCCGTGGACGAGGCGGAGAAGGCGGCGCGGGCCGCGCGGAAGGCGGCCAGGAAGGCGGCGCGCGGACCGGCCGCCGACCCCCGTACCGTCGCGGCCCGTACGCCCGCGCAGGCCGACACCACCGCCCGCCGTGAGGCCGACCACCGCACCGCGTGGCCGGTGGACGTCGACCTGGCCGTCGGCACGACGCTGCTGCGCATGGTCGCCCCCGTGGAGGCGGACGCCGCGGTCGCCGACTCCGCCGACGGCATCGGCGTCGACTTCAACCGGCCGCCGCGCATCGCGCCGCACCTGGACGCCGAGTCGCTGCGCCTGCCGTCCCCGCCGGGACAGCGCGTCCGCGTGCCGTTCCCGCTGCTGATGATGTTCGCGCCGGTCGTGCTCGGCCTGGTCATGGTCGGCATCTTCCACTCGTACTTCTACCTGGTGTTCATCCTCTTCACGCCGCTGATGGCGATCTCCAACTGGGTGATGGGCCGCCGCAACAACCACAAGACGCACGTGGAGTCGCGCCGCCGCTACCGGGCCCGGCGCCGCGTGGTGGAGCGGGAGATCCGCGCGGCCGTCGTACGCGAGCGCCGGGTGCGCTGCGACACCGGACCCGACCCGGCGGCCCTCGGCCTGATCGCCACCGGACCCGGCAGCCGGCTGTGGGAACGCCGCCGCCGCGACCCCGATCACCTCGTGCTGCGGGTCGGCACCGTCGACATGCCGTCGGTGAAGGCGATCGAGGACCCGGCGCAGGACGAGAACCACCGCACCGTGCGCTGGAATCTGCCCGACATCCCGATCGGCGTGGAGATCACCGAACTCGGCGTCGTCGGCGTCGCGGGCACCGCCGCGCCCGTCCAGGCGCTGGCCCGCTGGTGCGTGGCCCAGTCCGCGGTCCTGCACAGTCCGCGCGACCTGCGGATCGTCGTGCTCACCGAGCCGTCCCGCGCGCAGGAGTGGGGCTGGGTGCGATGGCTGCCGCACCTGCGGCCGTACTCGCCCAACGGCCCGGTCGTGGCCATCGGCAACGACCCGGAGAGCGTCGCCAACCGCGTCTCGGAACTGGTCTCGCAGATCCAGGCACGGCAGCGGGCGCTCGGCTCGTCCATCGGACGCGCGATGTTCACCGCGCCCGACATCCTCGTGATCGCCGACAGCGCACGGCAGTTGCGCGACGTGCCGGGCATGGTGCAGATCCTCACCGAGGGTCCGCCGGTCCGCGTCTTCAGCCTCTGCCTCGACGAGCAGGAACGGCTGCTGCCCGAGGAGTGCGGCGCGGTCGTCACCGTCTCCGGCACCGGTCTGACGGTCCGCAGGACCGGACTGCCCGAAGTCACCGGCGTACGGCCCGACCTGGTCGCCTCCGCCTGGTGCGAGCGGGTGGCCAGGGCGCTCGCGCCGCTGCGCGACGTCAGCCCGGACAACGACAGCGGACTGCCCGACGAGGTACGGCTGCTGGACCTGCTCGGCCAGGAACCGCCGGACGCGCGGGCGCTGGTGGACCGCTGGACCAGGCGCCCGGCGACCACCACCTTCGTACTGGGCACCGGATACGACGGGCCGATGTCGCTGGACCTGGTACGCGACGGGCCGCACGGCCTGGTCGCCGGGACCACCGGATCCGGCAAGTCCGAACTCCTCCAGTCCTTCGTCGCCTCCCTCGCCGCGGGCAACCGCCCCGACGAACTCACCTTCGTACTGGTCGACTACAAGGGCGGCAGCGCCTTCCGCGAGTGCGCCAACCTGCCGCACACCCTCGGCATGGTCACCGACCTCGACGCGCACCTCGTCCAGCGCGCCCTGGACTCGCTCGCCGCCGAACTGCGGCGCAGGGAACGGATCCTGGCCGAGCACGACGCCAAGGACCACCCCGAGTACCGGGCCAAGCGCGCCGCCGCCGCTGCCTCCGCCACCGACCCGCAACTCCCGCCGCTGCCGAGGCTGCTGCTGGTCATCGACGAATTCGCCACGCTGGTGCGCGAGGTGCCGGACTTCGTCACCGGGCTGATCAGCATCGCCCAGCGCGGCCGGTCGCTCGGCATCCACCTCATCCTCGCCACGCAGCGCCCGGCGGGCGCGGTCACCGCGGACATCAAGGCCAACACCAACCTGCGGATCGCGCTGCGCGTCACCGACATGGTCGAGAGCCAGGACATCATCGACACCGGCGACGCCGTGCACATCTCGCCGAGCACCCCGGGACGCGCGCTGGTCCGCTACGGACACCGCTCGGCCGTCCCGTTCCAGTCCGCGTGGGTCGGCGCGGAACGCCCCGCCGAAGAGAGCGAGGACCCGGACGGCCGGCCGCGCCCCGCGCTCGCCCGCCCCAAGGTCCACGCCGCGGAACTGTCCTGGACCCGGCTCGGCCGCCCCGCCGCCCTGCCCGCGGGCGACGACGACACCCCGCAGGAGCAGGGGCCGCTCGCGCCCACCGACCTCCAGGTCCTGGTGGCGGCGCTGCGCGAGGCCGCCGACCTGCTCGACGACTACGAGCCGCAGCCCAGCCCGTGGCTGCCCGCCCTGGAGCCGAAGGTGCTGCTGGAGGAGCTGCCCGCGGTCGAACGCCCCGGCGCCACCGGCCTGAAGACGCTCCCGCCGCCGTTCCCGTACGCCCTGGAGGACATCCCGCAGCTCCAGGAACGCCGGGTCGCCACCGTGGACCTGGCCACCTTCGGGCACCTCTACGTGATCGGCGCCCCGCGCTCGGGCCGCACCCAGGCGCTGCGCACCATCGCGGGCTCCGCCGCGCGCACCGCCCGCCTCAGCGACCTGCACATCTACGGGATCGACGCGGCGGGTGGCGGACTGGCCGCCGTGGCCGCGCTGCCGCACTGCGGAGCCGTGGTGTCCCGGCACGACTTCGAGCACCTGGAACGCCTTCTCGGCCGCCTGGTAAGGGAGTTGACCGAACGTCAGGAGGCGTGCTCGGCGCGGAGCTGTTCCGGGCTCAACGAACTGCGCGACCTGCTGCCGGAGGCGGAACGGCCCGCGCACATCCTGCTGCTCGTGGACGGCTGGGACGCGCTGTCCCCGCTGATCGACGACTACGACAACGGGCGGCTGCTCGGCGACATCACCCGCCTGCTGCGCGAGGGCGCGGCCGCGGGCATCCACGTCGTCGCCACCTCGGAACGCTCCCTGATCGCGGGCCGGATCGCCGCCCACAACGACCACAAGCTGCTGCTGCGGCAGGCCGACCGCAGCGACTACAACCTCATCGGCATGCTGCCCAGCCAGGTCCCCGCGTCCGTCCCCGACGGCCGCGGCTGGCACATCGTCAGCCGCACCGAGACGCAGATCGCGCTCCTCGACGCCGACGACAGCGGCCAGGGCCAGGTCGAGGCGCTGCGCAGGATCGGCGCCGCGGCCACCCGGCGGGCGGTGAACGTCCCCGACGACCGGCGCCCGTTCCCGGTCGCCCCGCTGCCCGCGGTGGCCGACTTCTCCGAGGTCTACGAGAAGGTGCCCGCCAATCTGCGCCGCCCGATGTGGGGCCTGCTGGGCGTCGGCGGCGACGGCGCGGGCGCGGTCGGCGTGGACTTCGCGCAGGGCGCGCCGTCCTTCCTCGTCGCCGGGCCGCCCGGCTCCGGGCGCAGCAACACCCTTGCCTGCCTGGCCGTTTCGCTGCTCGCGGGCGGCACCTCGCTGGTGGTGCTGACCCCGCGCGAGTCGCCGCTGCGGGCGCTCGCCCGGCACCCGCAGGTCCGGCTGCTGACCGAGCCCGACCCGTCCGCCGACACCGTGCGCGAAGCGCTGGACGCGATGGCGGGACCGCGCGTGGTCATCGTGGACGACGCCGACCTGGTCGCGATGGGCGGCGCGGAGAAGATCCTCAAGGACATCGTGGTCTCCGGAAGGGAACGCGGCACCGGCCTGCTCGCCGCCGGTCCCGCCGACTCCCTCTCGCTGGGCCTGGGCAGTTGGCTCACCGCGGCCAAGCGGTCCCGGCGCGGCCTGGTCCTCGCCCCGCGCAACATGTCCGACGGCGACCTGATCGGCGCCCGGCTGTCCATAAGCGCCGTACGGTCGCACGCCCGCGCGGGCCGCGCCTGGACCTCGGGCCCCGGCGGCACGGCGCTCACCGTGCAGGTCCCGGTCACCACGCTCAAGACGTCCTGAACGCACAAGCGCCGGGCTCCCGTACCAACGGGAAGCCCGGCGCGGGTGCGTGACGGGCCGTCAGCCGTTGGCGGCGTCGCGGATCTTCTTCGCCAGGTCGGCGTCGTTGTCCGCCATCGACTGCTTGATGCCGCGGAACTGCTCCGCGAAGTCCTTGATGCCCTTCACCGCGAGCAGCAGGCTGGAGTTGAACTTCTCGTACGACTCCTTCAGCGCCGCGCTGGACTGCTCGAAGACCATGCCGTCGTCCAGCAGGTTGTTCACGTCGGTGCGGAGCTGGTTGAGCATCGGGACGATGTTCTCGTTGGCGGTGTCCAGCTTGGACGAAGTGGTCTCGATCTTCTCGTAGTCGAGGGAGATGTTGGGCATCGCGGGTGTGCTCCTCGCGGGTTGACGGGCCGGGCTGACGGGCAGGTTGACGGCGCTAGTAGCCGATGTAGTCGTAACTGGGGTCGGGTTCTTCCTCGCTGTCCACCACGCCGTCGCCGTCCTCGTCGCCGACGAGCTTCCACTCCGCGCCCGCCCCGGTGCGCGTGTAGTCGCTCTCCTTGCCGTCACCGTCGGTGACGGCCATGGTGCCGCTGCCGTCCTCGTTGATGTGGACGTCGGAGTGCGCCTTGCTGCCGTCGGCGTAGACGGTGTCCGTGATGTACGACCGGTGGTCGTCCTGGTACGTGGTGGTCGAGGTGTACGTCTGACCCGCGCCGGTGGTGACGGTGGTCTTCTCCGTGACGACGTTGTAGTCGTCGTCCAGGGTCAGTTGGGTGTGTACGGTGCCGCCGTCCGCGGTGGTCAGCGTCTTGTCGGTGGGCGGCGCGCCGGGGTCGGTGGGCTCGGGCCCCGGGTCGGACGCCGAGCAGTACGCCGGGGCGGTCTCGCCCGGCGCGACCTCGCAGGAGTCCGGATTCGCCTGGTACTGCTCCCACAGGTCGTGGTCCTTGACCCACTGGTCGTGGCCCAGCCACGCCTTGTGCTTGGCGACCCAGTCGCTCAGGCCCATGTCGGCGCTCATGATGCCCGCGCCCTCGGCGATCTGCGCGTCCATGTTGAAGAAGCCGTCGGCCACCGCCCCGAAGGTGTCCCCGAGTTGCCGCAGGTCGTCCTCGGCCTTCTCCATCGGGTGCTTGGAGCGGTAGTACAGCGTGCTGAAGGCGGCGGTGAGCTGGGCGTCGCCGAACACGTCCTGCGCGTCGCCCGAGTCGTCGTTGCCGAGCGTGGCGTAGTCGCTGTTCTTGAGCGTCGGCCCGATCTTGTCGGCCAGCTCGTGCAGGTCGTTGCGGGCGGTGTGCAGAACGGTGTAGTCGAGCGCGAAGTCGACCAATGCCATCTCCTCCTTACGGGCGCCGGGCGCCGGGGGCCGCCGGGGTCACCGGAACCAGCCGGTCCGACATGTTCACGTACCAGCGGTCCCCGCGGTTCACCCAGGTCCGGGACGTGGGTCCGGGACTTCCCGCAGTGAACCGCCGGGGCTCCTCGTACGTGAGACATGCGGCAGACCTTCGCGGCACACGGCGGTACGGCAGGAGAGGACCCGGAATGCCACGCCCCACGGACTGGGACGCGCTCGGTGTGAGCGGCGACCCCACGCCCGGCGACCCGGTGCGGATCCACACCGTGGCGACCTCGATCGGCGACCTGGGCAGGACCGCCCGGGAGATCGACACCGCGATGGAGACGGTCCTCAACAAGACCGGGCCTGAGGCGTTCTCGGGCGAGACCGCCGAGGCGCTGCGGGACCAGATCAGCGGGCGGCTGCGCGGCTTCGTACAGAGCATCGCCGAGGCGTTCGAGTGGTCGAGCACCGCTCTGACCACGTACGCGGACGCCATGTCGACCGCGCAGAGCAAGGCGGACGCGGCGCTCGACCAGGGGCGTGGGCTGGCCAAGGACGACCCGAATCTGGAGACGCTGGCGAGCACCGCGCGCGACGCGGGTCAGACGCAGAAGGACGCGGCGAGCGCCGCCACCACCACGCTGCGCAAGGCGTCGGGCAACATCAAGTCGCCGGTGTCCGGCTGCGCGGAGTTCTGGGAGATCTTCCAGTGGATCGCCATCGCGCTGATCCTGCCCGCGCTGATCTTCGGCGGTCCGATCGCGCTGGTCGCGATGGCGGTCAACCTCACCATCTTCATCAAGACCGCGGTGGACTTCGCGCAGGGCAAGGTCGGCGCGCTTGACCTGTTCCTGTCCGCGCTCGGCATGATCGCGCCCACCACCCGCGCCGTGCCGATCTTCTCGCTGATCGCGAAGGGCTTCAAACTCGGCTGGCAGGCCATCAAGGCGGGCGGCATCGCCACCCTGACCTTCCTCAAGGACATGATGACCGGCATCGCCAGGCCGTTCGTCGCGCTGCCCTCGTTCAGTGAACTCGCCCACCTGACCGGGAGCTGGACCAAGGCGGGCGGGCTGTGGCTGTCGGGCGTCGGCAAGGGCCTCGGCCAACTCGGCGCCAACGCCTTCAAGGTCGGCTCGCTCACCGTCCTCACCGGCATCAAGGGAATTCCCGCCTTCTTCAAGGGAGTTCCGGAATTCATCACCAACTTCGGCAAGAGCAGCGCGACGTTCTTCAAGAACGAGTTCGGCGGCGCGAAGTGGCTGCGGGTGTTCCTGCCCGCCGAGGGCGACGAGATCGGGAAGTTCGGCGTCTTCGGCGCCATGAAGATCGCGCTCGTCGACCGCGGTGTGTTCGGCAAGTTCAAGTACGGCGCGGCGGACATCGTACGGCCCGGCGTGCAGGCCGTCGGCAGCGGCGTCAGCCACCTGCCGACGCCGGAGTTCAGCGGCGCGGGCCACTCGGCGCCCGGCCTGTTCATCCCCGACCCGCCCAAGCTCAGCCTCGACCTCGGGCCCAAGTTCAGCGACTCGATCACCTTCAGCTTCCAGGCGATCATGGGCAAGGACGCGCTGCTTGACACCCCGATCACCGAACTGTCCTCGATGCACCTGGGCGAGTGGGCGAACGTCACGCACACCCCGACCGGCATCACCTTCGACGTCGGCGCAGGGGTGCACGCGCTGCCGCCGCCCGCCGCCGCGATCCTGGCTCCGCCGCCGCCGATCCACATCTCCACCACCGGCATCAACACCGCGGGCATCGGCGCGACCGGCGTGCACGCCCAGGTCGGCGCGCCCTCCTTCCACGTGCCGGGCATCGGCGCCAACGCCGTCCCCAGCCACATCGTCACGCAGGCCACCGACCTGGTCGTGCCGCCGCAGACCGTGGTCTCCTCGATCGGGGTCCCGCACATCACCCCGGCGGCCGTCGTGACCACCCCGCCCGCCGGGACCGTGCACGCCTTCACCCCGACCACCCCGGTGACCAGTGCCCATCTGACGAACCCGGCCGCGGCGATCGCCACCCCGCCGCCCGCCTCGGCCGTCAACGTCAATGTGAGCGTGGCGGGCGCGGTCTCGATGCCGCCGCCCGCCGCCACCGCCGGTTTCGCCCCCACGGTGCCCGCGCCCGCCCTGCCGCACCTGGCCACCAACGGCGCGGTGAACTTCCACGCGGCGACCGTGCCGGTCACCGGGCACGTCCCCGCGACCTTCACCGGCGGCGTCACCCACGTGGTCACCGACATCCACACCGGCGGCTCCTTCAACGCGCTCGACCTGCTGCACACCCCGAACCCGGTCGCCGTGCACGCCCTGGCGCCGACCCCCAACGCGCTCATCACCGGCACCGCCGCGAACATCGCCAACAGCCACACGATGGCGACGCTCGCCCAGCACATCTCGGTGGACCTCGGCCCGGTCCACACCGTCGGGCACAGCGCGAGCGACCTCACCCCGCCGCCGACCACCGCGCTGACCGCGACCCCGCCGCCCGCGTCGGTCGTCTCCGCCCCGCCGCCCGCGAGCGTCACCCACATGCCGCCGCCCGCCGCCGTCGCCGCGGTCCCGCCGTCCGCCGCGGTCACGCACATGCCGCCGCCCGTGGCCGTCACCCACATGCCGGGTACGCCCGCGGTGACCACCTTCGACCTCGGCGGTACGGGCGCGGGGGCGGGCAAGGGCAAGGGGCCCGAAGTCCTCACGGCCAACGGCAGCGGAAGCGGCGCGGCGGGCGTGGACCTCCCGCCCGCGCACCGCTTCGACGCCGCGATGGACCTGCTCGACAACGGCTCACTCGGCCGCCCCTCGCCGCTGCCGCACCCCGCGTCCGGCCACGGCACAGCTGGCCACGGCGCTTCGGGCCACGGGGTTTCGGGCCACGGCGCGGACGGCCCGGCCTTCGCCGGCACCGCCGTGCCGGGACTCGGCGACAAGGCGTTCGCGGGCGCCCCTGCGCGTTTCCCAGAACCGGCACACGTCCCAGAACCGGCCCACGTCCCCGAACCGGCCCCCGCTCCCGAACCGGCGCCCGTGCCCGCCGCGCCCCCGCACACGACCGGTGACGTACGGCTCGGCGGACCGCCGCCGCGGCTGACCGCCAAGGAACTGGACCGGGCGTGGTCGGCCGACAGCGAGCGGATCGGCGCGCTGTTCGGCCCGGCGACCGACCCGTCACGGCCGCTGCGCTTCGACGCCTGGGGCGACTTCGTCCTGGCACGCCACGACCTCGGCCGCCTCGAACAGCACCTGGACGACCTGCGCGCGATGCCCGGCGGACCCTCCAGCGGCGAATCCCGCGCCGTCGCCGAGATCAGGACCCAACTGGCCGCCGCCCAGCAGCAGTTCAACGTCGCGGTACGCGGCCTGCGCGAGCACGGCATCAACCCGGCCGCGATGGACCAGCACATCACCGACCTCAACCTCCAGTCGCTGCGCGAGCGGCCCCGGCTCCTCGGCGGCGCGGTGCCGCCGCCCGTCATCCGGGTCGAGGGCGCCGAAGGCGGGCGTCTCATCGAGGAGTCGGTGCCGCTGAGCGGCCCGACCGGCCTGCCGCACGGCCTCAGCGTCAGCATCGGCTACCACGTCAACGGCGTGGACATCAGGCTCCTCGACGGCGCGGGCAACGACCTGACCGCCACCACCCACCAGGTCGTCCAGGTCAACGGCGGCGGACTGTCCGTCCACGACGTGAACACCGGCATCCGGCAGACCTTCGACTCGCACGGATCGCTGCGCGCCGAGACCGTCCCGCTGCGCGGCCCGCAGGCGCCGCTCGGCACCGGCATCTCCGTCACCTTCGACCCGACGGGCGCGGCCACCCACCACCTGGTCACCGGCGGGGCCGTGGACGCGGGCGCCACCGTCACCCGGCTGCCCGTACCCGGCGACGGCTTCCGCAGCGACCGCGCCGCGACACCCGGCACGTCCGCCACGTACCAGCTCTTCGACTCCGGCGGCCTGCACCTCGCGGACGGCCACGGGCTCCACACTGCCACCGGAGCCCCGCACTTCGTGGAATTCCCCGCGCCCGGCCGGGGCGGCGGCGCACAGCTCCTCGACGCCAACGGCGCGCCCGTGCACGGCTTCACGCCGGTCCGCGAGACCGACGCGACCGGCGCCACCGTCGCCGTGCGGATCGACCGCAACGGCGCGGACGGCGCCTTCGTCCGCCACGACATCACCGGCGGGCAGGCCGTGGAGACCGGTACGCCGCTGCGGCTGCCCGGCGGCGCGGCGGACGGGCGGCTCGTGGTGCGCCCGGTGGGCGGCGGCGCCCCGCACATCGAACTGCCCGGCGGCGTCAGGCCCGGCGGCGTCCAGGTCTTCGACCACGCGGGAGGCGGCCTGCGCGTCGAACGGCCCGGCGGCGCGGGACAGGCCATGACGTACCAGCGTTTCGGCCCCGACCACATGCTGGCCGGGGACGGCCGCCAACTCCTCGGCGCGGACGGCCGACCGAGCGGCGCCGTGGACTTCCCCGTCGGCGGCGGCGCTGCCGGGCACCTGGACGGCGCGTGGCAGCCGGTGCCGCACCACGCCGTACGCGTCGACCTCGACCCGGCCACCGGCAACCCCGCCACGATCCGCGTCACCGACACCGGCCGCGGCGACTACTGGACGCACGACCACGCGGGCGGCCACCTCGGCGACCACGCCGTGATGCTGCACGGCCCCGGCGGCGCGCCCCTGCACGA
Organism: Streptomyces sp. NPDC088910; assembly: GCF_044749865.1. Lineage (NCBI taxonomy): Bacteria > Bacillati > Actinomycetota > Actinomycetes > Kitasatosporales > Streptomycetaceae > Streptomyces > Streptomyces sp. NPDC088910. The sequence continues at coordinate 196,163 of NZ_JBIVIV010000006.1, read as the reverse complement.
ATTCGGCGTCACCCGCTATCCGGCGCCCGGCACCATGGGCGCCGCCCAGCGGCTCGCGATCGACGCCAACGGCGTACCGCTGCCGCACTTCGCGCCGCACGGCGACGGCTGGCGCGTCACGGACCGCACGGCGGGCGTACGCGGCGGCGAGTACCGGCAGTTCGGCGCGGACGGCGGCATCCACCAGCAGGCGATCAACGTCACGCGCGACGGCGTGCGCGTGCCGGGACAGCGGTTCGTCCTCACCTTCACGCCGAACGCGAAGACCTGGCAGCTCATGGACACCGTCGCGGGCGCCCCCTTCACGGGCGCCGGGCGCGGCCTGCTGCACTCCGGGACGGTCGACGTGGCCACCGACGCGGGCCACGTCAAGCTGGTCGCCAAGCCCGGCAAGAGCGCCGTGGAGGTCTTCGAACGCCGGCCGCTGGCGACCGGCGGCTTCCTCGACTCCCTCCGCCGTACCGACGCGAGCGGCTTCGGCAGGCTCTCCGGCCAGAACACCCGCTGGACGCACACCGATAACGCGGGCAACGTCACCAACTGGGGCCTGCGCAACGTCGGGACGCTGGACGGCAAGGCGTGGCGGGGCATCGACCACCACGGCACCCTGGTCCACGAGTTCCGCACCGGCATCGACGGCGGCGGCGTCCTCGGCGTCCGCGACGGCGCGGGCGACTGGTCGTGGGTGCGCTACGACGCCCACCACCGGCCGGTGCTCGGCGGCAGGCGCACGATGGACGCCGACGGCGGCTGGACCGACCATCTGCGGCTCGGCGGCGACGACATCGTCGTGCAGCGCCAGTGGGGCCCCGCGCACCTGCCGCAGTCCCACGCCAACCACTACCGCGAGGCCGTGCTCGACCCGGCCAACGGGCACCTGCCCAAGACGGTCACCATCGACCCCAACGGGGCGAATTCCACCAGGCAGTTGTGGAAGGAGCAGTCGGAGCACGGCAAGTCGGCCGGAGCCCTGGAGAAGCTGCCGGACAACCAACTCCTGGAAGTCCGGCGCTGGTCCGAGCAGCGCCCGCCGCAGTGGGTTCGCAAGCATCTCATCGGCATCGGCGACGCCGTGTGGGACACGCACGGCTTCCTCAAGGGCGACACCCGCTTCCAGATGTCGAAGTGGACCAGGACGGATCTAGCGACCGGCGCCGAGACCCACGGCTTCCGCTTCACCGCCATGAACGACAACGTGCTGGACATCGCGGCGGACGGCACCTTGACGCGCGGCACGTTCAAGCTGGACCACGGCAACACCCTCACCGTCGGCGACTCCGTCACGCTGCCCGCGGGCGTCGCCCCCGTCGCCCACCGGATGCCGTGGACCGAGGGGGCGGGGAAGCTCTCCGGCTACCGGATCGAGACGCCCGGCGCGCCCGGCGGCCGGATCTGGGAGGACCACTTCAAGGTCGACCACAACGGGGCCTTCACCGGCGGCGACTGGTACGGCGCGGACGCCGCCCCGACCCGGGTGGCGCGCGCGGGCTACGCGGACGGCACCGTCGTGGAGTTCCAGCCGGTCCCGGCGGCCGGTACCGTCCTGGACGGCGGCCCGGGCGTGCGTGCGGGCGCCTTCGAGGGCAACGGCGGCCCGGCCCTGACCAAGAACGTGCACGGCGCGCCCATCGGCGACGTACGGACCTGGCCCGGCGCCGACCTGCGGCCCGGCCACGGACACGGCCCGACGACCGTCACCACCACCGCGCCGCGCTCCCGGCACTGGGACTGGTCGGGCTACAACGGCCGGACCGACACCCGCCATTGGGCCTGGGACGGACTCGACGGCGCGGGCAACCGCACCACCGGATTCACCGAGTTCGGCCGCGGCTTCAACGGCGCCACACCGTTCGACGACTCCTTCCGCGCGTATCTCCGCACCGACAACGGCCCGGTGGCGATCCGCGGCCGGGACATGCTCGGCGGCGGCGAGCACGTGGACTCCTGGCGCGTCACCAACCCCGACGGCAGCCACCAGTGGCGCTGGGCGAAGTACGACGCGTTCGGCAACGCCGTGGACTTCCACGGCGCCGGCACCCGTCAGTGGTGGAATCCGCGCGCGGGCGGCGGGGCCGGCGCGTACGTGGACGACTGGTTCACCGGCGCCCGGTCCTTCCGCGACCGGGTCGACCTCGGCGGCGGCGCCGCGCCGATCACCGTCCGCGAGGTGCCCACCACCAGCACCACGGGACGTGTGCGCGAGTACCTGCCCGACGGCGCCCGCCTCGGCCCCGGCGCCGCCAACCCCGTGGACCTGAACGTGTGGAAGGAGTTCGACCACAACGCGGCCGTCGTGGAGAGCAAGGTCGTCGGCACCAACCAGGTCCTGACCACGGACGCCTGGCGCGGCCAGTGGGTACGGCACGACGGCAACGGCGTCATCCACGCCCAGGGCTCCGACAGCGGCTACATCTTCGAGGCGGACACCTTCGGACGCCTCCAACTCACCGGACGCGGCGTCGACTTCCGCGGCCCGGCGGCCGAACTGCGCGGCTGGGGACGACGGCTGCGCGAGCCCAACCGCATGCAGTGGAAGACCGACCTCAGCGGCCTGGACATCTCCCGGATCGGCGACGGCCTCTACCAGCCGCAGTGGAAGCTGGTCATGGAGAAGGCCGCCATCGAACTCTTCCAGGAATTCGTCCTGGAGTTCACCGCGAATCTCGCTGTCAACGCGATCGTCGCGGACATCCAGAACAGGCCGTTCTCCGGGAAGGACGCGCTCAAGGCGTTCGCGAACGCGAGCGTGAGCGCGGGCATCAAGACCGCCGTCGGCAGCCTCGTCCACGACAACAAGATCAGCGGGTTGCAGCGCACCGGCGACTGGCGCAACGGCCTGGCCAACACCGACAGCGGAAAGCCCTGGTACCGCAAGCCGATGAACCACGACAAGCACTGGTCCAACGAGTGGGCGGGCAACGAGGCCCCCACCCGCTGGCGCGGCGGCATGTACGACTTCGGCTACAACGCGGGCACCTCCACGCTCGCCGCCTGGGTCAACGGCAGCATGAACGCCTCGGTGTTCGGCATCACCGACGCCAATGGCGACACCGTCTACCTCAGCGGCGGAGCCGCGGCCCTGGACGGCCTGATCAACGCCGTCTCCGGCATGACCGGCGCGGTCAGCGTCGGCGCCATGAAGAACCTGTTCATCATGGGCGGCGGCAGCCGGCTCTTCCACCGGCAGGGCTTCGCCGAGTTCTTCCTCCAGTTCGGCTGGAAGCTCCCCGAGAAGGTCTTCACCTCCCAGCTCACCAACTGGTACCGCGCCGGCATCAACCCCTGGTGGTACCAGGGCGGTTACGGCGACACCGCCACCGCCGAGACCGGCACCGGCACCTCCGACACCAGCGGGGAGCCGCAGCCGTGACCACCGACCGTACGACCGCCCACACCGTCCACGTCGCCGCCAAGGGACGCGGCGCCCACCGTACGATCGCCGCCGCCGTACGCGCCGCCCGGCCCGGCGCGACCGTCCTGGTGGAGCCCGGCGAGTACCGGGAGTCGCTGACCGTGGACCGGCCGGTGGTGCTGCGCGCCGAACACGGCGCGGGCAGCGTCACGCTGTACCCGGCGGCCGAGGGAACGCCCGCGCTGACCGTGGCCGACGCGCACTGCGCGGTCCACGGATTCACCCTGCGCGGCGCCGGCCCCGGAGAGGCGGCGGTCCGGGTGACCGACGGTTCGACGCTGGCGCTGCACGACTGCGTGGTCCTCGGCGGCCGGGTCGAGGTGACGGGCACGGGCGCCGACGAGGGCTCCCAAGGGATGCACGGAACAAGGGAGTTGGCTGTCCCCGACCCCGACGGCCTGGACTTCGACGCCGACCCGGACCCCGATCCGGCCCCGACCCGCGACCCGGGACCCGCGCTGCTCCTGCTGCGCTGCCGGATCGCGGGCGCGGTCGGCGCGGGCCTGCACCTGTCGGGCACCGCCCGCGCCCGCGCCGACGACCTGCGGATCGAGGAGGTCGACGGCACCGCGGTCGTCCTGTCCGGCACCGCCCGGCTCTCCGCCGAGCGGCTGCGCGTACGCGACTGCACCGGCACGGGCCTGCGGATCCGGGGCCGGGCCGCCGCCGCACTGGTGGACTGCGCGCTGGAAGGGACCGGCGGCAGCGGACTGCTCGTCGAGGACGAGGCGGCGCTCGTCGCGGGCGACACCCGCGTCACCGGCGCGGGCGCGGTCGGCATCCGCCTCACCGGCTCCGCCACCGCCGAGATCGCCGACTGCCGGATCACCGGCTCCGTCACCAGCGGTCTCGTCGCCCAGGACGCCGCGCGCCTGGCCGCCACCGGCTGCGCGGTCACCGACTCCCGCGCCAACGGCCTGCTGGTCCTCGGCGCCGCCACGGCCCGCCTCGCCGACTGCGCGATCTCCGGCACCGGCTACAGCGCCGTCCACCTCGCCGACGCCGCCAAAGCCGACCTGCTCGACTGCCGGATACGCGACAGCGCCGAGCACGGCCTGCACGCCGTCGGCACCGCGCACGCCGACCTCACCGAATGCGGCCTGTCCCGTATCGCCATGACCGGCCTGCACACCGCGCAGACCGCGACCCTCACCGCCCGCGGCTGCCGCCTCACCGACACCGCGACCGGAGTGCACGCCGTCTCCGCCGCTGGCACCGAGTTGGAGCACTGCACGGTGCTGCGCGCCGCGAAGACCGGCGTCGAGGTCGGCGCGGGCGGCGGCGTACGGCTCTCCCACGTCCGGGTCGTCGCCGCGGGAGCGGCCGGGATCGTGGTCGACTCTGGCGGCACCGCGCGGGTCGACGGCGGCTCAGTCGAAGGCAGCGCCGGCTCCGCGATCGTCGTGTGGACCGGCGCGTTCCCCGAGGTCAGCGGGGTCTTCATCGACGCGCCCGCGAAGAACGGCATCTACCTCGCCGAGGACGCGGGCGGCACCTTCACCTCCTGCGAGGTCGCGGGCGCGGGCTTCCCCGCCCTCCACGTGGCACGCGGCGCCGCCCCGGTCTTCCGCCGCTGCCGGGTCCGCGACTGCGCCGAGGATCTGGGCCAGGACGAGGGAGCGCGGCCCGCCTTCGAGGACTGCGTCTCCTACGACGTACGGCGGCCGACGATTCCGCAGCTCGGCGGGGGAGCGGCGGGCCGGGCCGCGGGCCTGCCCGCGTCGCCGTCCGGGACGGCCCCGCCCGGCGCACCCGGTGACGACGGACCGGACCCGGACGCGCCGGAGGAGGATCTGGACGACCTGCTCGCCGAACTCCACTCGCTGGTCGGCCTCGACGGCGTCAAGGGCGATGTCGGCTCGCTGGTCAAGCTGATGCGGACGGTACGGCGACGGCAGGAGGCCGGGCTGCCCGCGCCGCCGCTCAGCCGCCACCTGGTCTTCGCGGGCAACCCCGGCACCGGCAAGACCACCGTCGCCCGGCTCTACGGCCGTCTGCTCAAGGCGCTCGGCCTGCTGCGCCGCGGCCACCTGATCGAGGTCGACCGCAGCGCGCTGGTCGGCGAGTACGTCGGCCACACCGGGCCGCGTACCACCGCCGCCTTCCAACAGGCGCTGGGCGGCGTGCTGTTCATCGACGAGGCGTACGCGCTGTCGCCGCTGCACAGCGGCAACGACTTCGGCACCGAGGCCGTCTCGACGCTCGTCAAGCTCATGGAGGACCACCGCGACGACATCGTGGTGATCGCCGCGGGCTACCCCACCGAGATGGATCGCTTCGTCTCCTCCAACCCCGGCCTGTCCTCCCGCTTCAGCCGCACCCTGCACTTCGTGGACTACGACGCGGCGGAACTCGTCTCGATCGTGGAGCACCAGGCGGCCGAGCACCGCTACGAACTCACCGAGAAGGCCCGCGCGGAACTGAGCGGCTTCTTCGACCGGATGCCGCGCGGCGAGGGCTTCGGCAACGGCCGCTCCGCGCGCCAGGTGTTCCAGGAAATGACGGAACGTCAGGCGCAACGGGTCGCGGAACTGGCCGATCCTCGCGCCGAGGACCTGGTCGCCCTCGAAGCCGACGACTTGCCGCCGCAGTCCGTGGCCCTGCCCGCGGCACCCGCCGTCGCCCGCCCCGTCCTCAGACTCTGAGGAGACGCCGAGGCCCCGGCCCCGAGCGAACACCCCGGCCCCGAGCGAACACCCCGCCCCCGCGCCCGACATCCCCCGGAGACCCCCCGTGCCGACGCCCGACCTCCCGCCGCCCGCCCTGGACAAGCCCGCGTCCGCGCCGCCGCCCGCCGCCTCGGACTTCTCCGCCACCTTCGCCGAGCACGCCTCCGTGCCCCGCCGCGGCCTGGTGCCCGGCGTGCGCGTGTGGGGCACGATCGGCGGCGCCGCGGCGGTGACGGCCGTCTGCGTGCTCGTCGTCCCGCTGCTCGGCGCCCTCGGCGGCGACAACGGCGGGGACGGCGGCCGTACGTCGGACACGGTGGTCGCCGCCGCGCGGACCCAGTCGCCGAGCGCGACGCCGTCGAGCACCGCCACCACCCCCGAGGCGGCGGTGACCACGACGAGCCCGCCGCCGACGACCAAGGCGCCCGCGGCCAAGCACGCCGCCGCCCCGCCCGCCGGGAACTCCAGCGGTTCCGGCGGCTCGGGGGGCTCGGCCGGATCAGGGGGCGGCGCTCCGCGCACCCAGGCCACGAAGAAGGCCACGAGCCCGGCGACCAGGCAGACCGCCAAGCCGCCGGCGAAGGCGACCAAGGCCGCCGCGCCGCCCGCTTCGGCCAGGGTCGGCGACTTCCTGGTCAGCGGCGGGTCGGGCAAGTGCCTGAACGCCTCGGCCGGTTCGGACGGCACCCACCTGCAACTGTGGACCTGCAACGGCAATGTCAACGAGCAGTGGACCTTCGCCTCCGACGGCACGATCCGCAGCAAGGGCCTGTGCATGGACGCCGCTTGGGGCAGCACGGACGACGGGACGATCGTCCAGATCGCCTATTGCAGCGGCAATCCGGCGCAGCAGTTCACGCTGAGCGGCGGCGTGATCCGCGGCGACCAGTCGGGCCTGTGCGTCGACGTATGGATGGCCGCGACCTCCGACGGCACTCCGATCAAGCTCCACCCGTGCAACGGCGGCAGCAACCAGGCGTGGAAACGCAAGAGTTGACGGCTCATCGTCCCGAACTGCGGGCCCGTGCGGGCGTGCGGTGTCGGCGCGGCGGCAGTGGGGGCCGCGGCGCGACAGGGTGATACACCGTCAGATCACCCTGCCGTGCCGGAGCTCCCGCTGCCGCCGGTGCCGGAGGGCGTCCAGCGGTTCCGGCGCCTGCGACGACGGATGGTGGGCCTCCTTGACCAGGAAGTGCGGGCGCCGCTTGGTCTCGTAGGAGATCCGGCCGATGTACTCGCCGATCAGGCCGGGCATCACCATCTGGACGCCGCCCAGGCCCGCGATGATGGCGACCAGGGTGACACGACCGGGCGCGTCGACCCCGGTGACCAGAGCGTCCACCGTGACCCCGGCCGTGGAGAGCCCGCCGAGCCCGGCACGGGTCCGCGCGTCGAAGCGGTCGATGACCGCCTCCTCGTCGTCACAGGGCACGACGACCGAGAGCTTGGTCATGCGCGCCTCCCGGGGCGACGGAGACCGAGGGCGGTTCCGGGGAGCGCGGACCCGTCCAAGAGCTTGTCGCGCGTGGGGTGTTGGGGGAAGAGCCGTCGTGCGAGGGTGCGTCCGGCGGTACCCGAGGAGCCGTCGCGCCCCGAGCGGTCGCGGAACCGGCCGCCGACGCCGACCGCGAGCAGCACGGCCAGGGCGAGGCCGGAGGCCGGGAGCCCGGCGTTCAGACCGGGTGTGCGGAACGAGCAGGAGACCCGCGAACCGCCGCCCAGATCCACGGCGATGAGGCCGCCGAGGGTGCGGGGGGCCGCCGACGCCCCGCCGTCGACCGAACAGCGCCAGCCGGTCACGGCGGGCACGGCGAGGACCGCGGTGCCGTGGCCGCCCCGGCGGAAGGCGGCCGTGATCGTGTGGCCGCCCGCCGTGGCCTCGGCCGGGCCGGTGGCCCGCAGCTTCGTGACCGCGCGCCGCAGCGCGCCCTGGTCGAGGCAGCCGACCGGGAACCGCGGGATGTCCTGCGCGGTGGTGGTGCCCAGCGCCAGCCGGATCCAGCCGCTCGCGGGCACGGCGCCGAGCGGCATGATCCCGTTGGCGGCCAGGTCGTGGACGCCGACTGCCCGGTACTCGGCGCCGTTCGCGCGGACCGGGCCGGAGAACCAGGGCGCGTACAGATACGCGAGGGTGCCCGGCGCGCAGGCCGCGGTGAACGACGTCCAGGCCGCGCCCTTGGCGTTGCCCGGCAGCCGCCAGGTGCCGTTCGGCTCGGGGACGGGCCGGGGCCCGGAGGCGGGGGAGAGCAGCGGCACGCGGTAGACCCGGGCGCCGAGCACGCGCTGCTGCCGGGCGAAGACCGAGGTGTCGCGGACGGCGCCGTCGAAGGCCGCGCCGGGCCTGAGGGTGACGATCGGGGGAGCGGGCGCGGTGTGCTGGGCGACGGCGCTCGGCGCGCCGGGCACAATGCCGAGGGAACTGCTCACTCCCATGATCGCCCGGCCCACCGGGTCGTCGAGGCCGTAGATGTGACGGCCCCTCATGGTCCAGGCGGAGCCGAGGGCCTGGAGGGTGGCCGCGGTCCGCGCGGGCAGATAGCTGCTGTAGTACGAGCCGCCCTCGCCGCCGAGCAGCAGCGGGTCGTTGGCGGTGTACTGGTGCGGACCGGGGTCGGTGCGGGTCGCGGGCCAGTCGTCCCGCGCGCCGACCGCCGCGTGCGCGGTCAGCGACGCGGCGCTGATCGTCTCCCTCGGCGTCCACTGGGGGTTGTCGTCCCTGATCACGCTGACGGAGAAGACGCTGTAGGCGGTGGCGAGGAAGACCGAGCAGGTCAGCGCGGCGAACACGCCGATACGTACCCGGCGGTCGGTCCTGTGACGGGCGAGCAGCAGCAGAAGGCCGAGGACGAGGGCGCTGTCGGCGAGGATCAGGATCCACTCGCCGCGCGTGAAGTAGCGACCGCCGCTCACCACGGCGAGCAGGACCGCCAACGCGGCCGCGCCCGCGAGCAGTTCACGTGGGCGTGGCCTGCGGGAGAGCACCAGCCAGGCGACCGCCACCAGCATGGACGTCAGCGCGATGGCGGCGCGGTAGGGGCTGCCGTTGGGCATGGCCAGGCCGTGCCACAGCAGGACCGTCGGCTTCCAGACGTACGACAGGGCCACCAGGACCAGCAGCCCGGTCCAGACCGCGCGTTCCCTGCCCGGCACCCGCCGCATGAAGGGGAAGGCGAGCACGAGCAGCAGCGGCAGCAGCCCGACGGAGATCCGCGGGGCGGACGGGTAGAGGCCGCCGGGCAGCAGGTGCGCGAGGTAGTCGAGGGCGGCGGGCGGCGTGTAGTCCTGGGGCTCGGCGGGCTGGGACGCCTTGCTGGCGGTGTAGCTCACCGTCAGCACGGGCGCGGCCAGCAGCAGGCCGGTCGCGGTCGCCGCCGCGGCGCGCAGCAGTGCGCGCCACCGGTCCCGCACCGGACGGGAGTCGAGCAGCAGGCGGGCGCCGAGGACCAGACCCATGCCGAGGGTCGCCATGGCCGCGGTGTAGAAGTTCGCCGCCCAGCACAGGGTGATCACCAGCGTCGCGGGCACCCAACGGCGGTTGTGCAGACACCAGTCGTAGGCGATGCCGAGCAGCGGGAAGGACGACAGGCCCCACATCCACATGGGGTCGCCGAAGCCGTCCGAGACCGTCCAGGTGCTCACCGCGTAGCCGACCGCGAGCAGCGCGCGCAGCCACGGCGAGCCCGGCCGCAGCCTGCCGAGGTAGACCGTCATCAGGGCCGCGCCGAGTCCGATGCTCAGCACCGTGGCCGTGAAGACGGCCGCGTTGACGGCGTCGCGCGGGAAGAGCCCGACCAGCCAGGAGAACGGGTTCATCAGATAGGTGAAGAAGTCGGCGAGGAAGGGGACGCCGTATCCGCTGCCCCAGTTGACGATCAGGTCGCCGGTGGCGCGGCCGTGCATCAGGTCCCACAAGTGGGCGTGGTACGGCACGAATTGGTTGCCGAGGTCGTTGACGGCCCGCGATCTCGGTCCGAACGGATACGTCCCGTGCACGGCCAGCGCCAGGCAGTAGGCGCCCATGGAGACGGCCGCCGCGAGCAGCGCCGCCAGCGGTGTCGCGGCGGCCCGGAGCGCCGGGCGGCGCGGCGGACCGGCGGGCGGCGCCGCTGGGGGTGTGTCGATGGCCGCGGAGGAGGAGGTCAGCACCGTGTCCCGCTTGCTCGTATGCCTCGGATCGTCTCCCGGCGCATCCTACTACGTTCTTTGTAGTAGTTTTCGGCATCTCGTCGCTTCGTCGTCCTCCGGCGCCGACCGCCGGGGTTCATACCGCGGACGCCGTCGTACGCGACCGGCTCCGCAGCCGTCTCAGGGCCACGTCGAAGGCCCCGCGCGCGCCGGGTGCCAGGCGCAGCGCCAGCGAACCGCCCGCCGTCCGGTACGCCTGGATCAGCGCGACGCCGTACCGCCCGCAGGGGGTGACCGTGCGCCGCAGCCCCGAGTCCTGGGCGCGCGGCGCGAGCGGGGCCGTCACCGTGCCGTCGGCGTACCGCAGCCGCACCCGTACGTCCCAGGTCTGGGTGCCGCGACAGCCCGCGGCGGCGAGCCGGCCCACGTCGAGCGGGACGCTGGCGCGCCAGCGACCGCACTCGTCGTACGCCGTGGCCGTGGTGGTGACGGCGGGTTCCGCGCCGTCCCGCGCGATGACGTCGACCTCCACGGAGACCGGGCCGCCGACCGCGGCGAGGCGGCCGTACAGATCGCGGATTCGCAGCCGCAGTCGCCCGTGACGGCCGGTGAACAGCGTGCCGTCCACTGTCAACGGCAGTGCTTGGAGCGGAAGTTGGCCGAGCCCGTCGAGCCTGACGTCGCGCAGGCCGTCCGACCAGACGGGACCGGCCGACGTCCGCGCGTACGGCGGGGCCAGTCTGGCCGGGTCCGCCGCGAGCTGCGCGAGCCGGGCCAGGTCGCGCGGGGCGTCACCGGCCAGCACCACCGCGGTGATCCAGCGGGCGGGGGCCGCAGCCGCGGCCCGCTCGGCGTCGGTGAAGGAGGCCAGGTAGGCGCGGGCGAGTCTCCACCACGCGCGCTGGTACGCGGGGTCGCGGCCGGGCAGTTCGCGGACGTACAGGCACAGGTCGTCGTCGAGGAATTTGGTGCGGCAGGCGGCGGCGAGCAGGGGGCGGCGGGCGGCGGTGAAGACGTCGACGGCATGGCGGTGGGCGGCGACGCGGGCGGCCCAGTCGCCGATGTCCCGGCGGGCGGGCGCGACCGGCTCCCCGGCCTCGCGGCGCGCCCGCCGGACGCAGACGGTGTCGGGCACGACGGCGATCGGCGGTCCCGCGGCCAGGACGCGGGCGGTGAAGACGAAGTCCTCGTAGGCGAAGGTGCCTTCGGGGCAGCGGAGCCGGTGCCGGTCGAGGAAGGCGCGCCGGTAGAGCTTGTTGACGCACAGGGTGTCGCGCAGGAGCTCCGGATGGTCCTCGGGGGACGCGAGGACGGCGGCCTCGCGGTAGAGCGCGGGCTGCCAGCGGACCTCACGGCCGCCGGGCAGTTCGCGGCGGACGGCGACGCCGACGGTGACCGGCGTGCCGTGGGTCTCCGCGGCGGTGAGCAGCGCGCGTACGGCGCCGTCCGGCAGCACGCCGTCGCTGTCGAGGAACATCACGTACTCGGCGGTGGCGACCGCGACGCCGTCGTTGCGGGGCGTGCCGCGACCGCCGCTGTTCTCGGCGCGGCGCACGACGCGCAGCCGGGGCTCGCGGGCGGCCAGCGCGTCCAGGACGTCGGGCGTCCGGTCGCGGGAGGCGTCGTCCACCGCGACGACCTCGGTGACGGCCGGGCCCTGCGCGAGCGCGGACCGTACGGCGGCGCCGACGGACTCCGCGTCGTCGCGGGCGATGACGACGACGCACACGCCCGGCCCTGTCATCCGCATGGCGAACCGTCCATGGCGGCCACTCCCTGTCGGCCCTCTCCCGGTCGGCGGCCCGGTGCTCCGGGACGCCGTGATGCCGGTGGTTACTACACTCCTTGTAGTAACCACCCGGAACCGGAAGCTACTACAGACCTTGTAGTAGCGTAATAAGGGGAGACGAGATCACCGATGGCCCCTCAGCGCCGGAGCCGCGGCAGTCTGGCACGCGACATCCAGGCCGTACTCGCCGCGGGCGCAGGACCGATGACCCCCGCGCAGGTCCGCGACGCGCTCGGCGGGGAGCTGGCCTACACGACGGTGATGACGGTGCTCACCCGGCTGCACGCCAAGGGCGAGGTCACCCGGCGGCAGGAGGGCCGCGGCTACGCGTACACCGCGCCCGCGCACCCGGCCGAGGTCACCGCGCAGCGCATGCAGCGACTGCTCGACGCCGACGACGACCGCGCCGGCGTGCTGGTCCGCTTCGTCGGCACGCTCAAGGCCGCCGACGAACACCTCCTGCGCAGCCTCCTCGACCCTCCGGGCCCCGAAAGTCGCCGGGACGGCGAGGCAACCGACGGCGCGGCCGATCCGTCTGACGGACCGGAGCCGGACGGAGAGCGGTGAAGGTGCTGACAGCGGTGGACGCGACGAACGGGCGGCACGCGACGGGCGCGACCGCCGTGCGCGGGCCGACGCCCAGGGACCCGACCGCCGTGCCCGGATCGGCGTCCCCGGACCCGACCGACTCGACCGCGCGCGGATCGACGCTTCAGGCCCCGACCTGCTCGACCGCGTCACGCCGTCCGGCACCCCCGGACCGGCGGCGGGCGGCCGACACCGGGGAGGCGGCGTGACCGGAGCCGTCTGCGCGACCACCCTCGTCTGCCTGCTGTTCGCGCTCACCGCCCCCCGGCTCGGAAAGCTGCTGCCGCCCGCCACGGCCACCCGGCTGCTCGTGCCCGCCGCGCTCGCGGTGGCCGCCTCGACCCTGTTCGTCCTCGGCGAGCTGGGCTTCACCTGGCTCGGACAGGTGCCCGCGATCGCCGCGCTCGGACCGTGGTCGCCCAAGCGCCTCGACGCCCTCGACCCCGTGCCCGACCCGCTGGCGGCGGCCAGCCTCGTCCTGCTGGCCGCGGCCGTCGCGCACGCCTCGCTCACCGTCGTCCGCCGACTGCGCGCGCTGGCCGCCGTCTACCGGATCGCCCGCGGCCCCCGCACCGCCGACCCCGTGCTCGTCGTTGACAACGCGTGGCCCGACGCCTTCACCACCCCCGCCCCCGCCGCGCGCATCGTCATCACCACCGGCCTGCTCAGGGCGCTCACCCCGCAGGAGCGGCAGGTCGTCCTCGCCCACGAGCACTCCCACCTCAACCACCGGCACGTCTGGTGGATCCTCGCCGCCGAACTGGCCGCAGGCGTCAACCCGTTGCTGCGCCGTACCGCCAAGGCGGCCGGTCAGGCCGTCGAGCGCTGGGCGGACGAGGACGCCGCCCGCAGCGTCGGCGACCGGCAGCTCGTCGCCAGGACCATCGCCCGCGCGGCGCTGCTCCAGCACGACGCGCCGCACCCGGCCGCCGGAGCCGCGCCCGTCGCGGCGGCCACCGGCAGCGACGTCCCCGCGCGGGTGCACGCCCTGCTCGGCCGCCCGCCGCGCCGCCGCCCGCTGGCCCTCACGACACTGGCCGCGCTGCTGGTCGCCAGCACGGTCGCCACCGCCGCCGTCGAACGCACCGGCGAGCACCTCTTCGACCGCGCGGCCCAGCCGCCGCCCGCCACCGTGCGCGACCACGTCCACGCGGTCGCGCGCGTCCCCGCGCCCGACCGCGCGCGCACCCCCGCACCGGGTCGGGTCACGCGCCACCTCCACTCGTCGCTGGTGCCCGCCCTCGCACGGGACCGGGCCGACCGCGACACGGGCGGCGACCGCCTCCGGGGGTGAGCGCGGCTCGCACCGCCCTTGGCGCGCCCTGTTCCGCGCCGGTACGGACCGGCGTAGGTTCTGGGGCGGAGACCGCGGCCGCAACGGCCGCCGGGGGAGGGCTGCATGACCGTGCTCAAGGGCAAGACCGCTGTGGTCACCGGCGGTTCGCGGGGCATCGGCCGGGCGATCGTGGAACGGCTCGCACGCGACGGCGCGGACGTGGTGTTCGGCTACGCGCGCGACGCCGAGGCCGCGGCCGATGTCGTACGCACCGTCGAAGAGGCGGGCGGGACCGCGCGGGCGCTCCGGGCCGATCTCGTGGAACCCGGCGCCGCCGAGCGGCTGATGGCCACCGCCGACCGCCACCTCGGCGGCCTGGACATCCTGGTCAACAACGCCGCGCTGAGCATCACCCCCGCGCCCCTGGCCGACACCGACGAGGAGATGTACGACCGCGTGATGGCGGGCAACGCCAAGTCCACCTTCCTGACCATGCGTTACGCGGCCAGGCACCTGCGCGACGACGGCCGTGTCATCAACATCTCCACCCTCAACACGCTCCGCCCGGCGCCCGGGAACGCGCCCTACGCGGCCAGCAAGGGCGCGATCGAGCAACTGACCCGCGTGGCCTCCCGCGAGCTCGGCGCGCGCGGCATCACCGTCAACACGGTCTCGCCCGGCGCCACCGACACCGACCTCCTGCGCGAGGCCAACCCGGGTGCGGACTTCCAGCCGCTCATCGACCTCACCCCGCTCGGCCGCCTGGGCCGCCCCGCCGACATCGCGGACGTCGTCGCCTTCCTCGCCGGCCCCGCCGCCCGCTGGCTCACCGGCCAGAATCTCCGCGCGGACGGCGGCCTCAGCTAGTGGGGACCTGCGGTCTCCCCGCCGTGTCCCCACGGTGGCCCCGCGACAGACCATCGGATTCCGGCTCCGAACGAGACCGCCGGACGACTCGCCAGACGAACACGGAGAAGACGTCATGACAGCATCCATCCTGGTCACCGGCGGTACGGGCACCCTCGGGCGGCACGTGATCCCGCTCCTGCCGGAGGCGGGCACCAAACCCCGGGTGCTGAGCCGTACGGCCCACGCGTCCGGCGACGGCGTCGAGTACGTCACCGGCGACCTGCTCACGGGCGAGGGAATCGACGCGGCGGTGGACGGCATCGAGACCGTCCTGCACCTCGCGGGCGACGCGAAGAGCGACGACAAGTCCACCCGCGCCCTGCTGACCGCCGCGTCGGCCGCGGGCGTACGGCACTTCGTCTACATCTCGGTCGTCGCGGCGGACAAGGTCCCGCTCGGCTACTTCAAGGTGAAACTGGCCGCCGAGCGGATGGTGGCCGAGTCCGGGCTGCCGTGGACGACGCTGCGCGCCGCGCAGTTCCACGAGTTCGCCTTCACCGTGATCGGGAAGATGGCCAAGCTGCCGGTGCTGCCGATCCCCGGCGTGATGCGGCTCCAGCCGGTCGACTCACGCGAAGTCGCCGCCCGCATGGTGGAGTTGGCCCTCGCCGAGCCCGCGGGGCGGGTTCCCGACATGGTGGGTCCCACCGTCTACACGCTGGCCGAGGCGGCCCGCGGCTACCTCCAGGCGGTTGGCAAGCGCCGCCCGATCATGCCGGTCCCGATGCCGGGCAAGGCCGGGCGCGTGTACCGGGACGGGGAGAATCTGACGACTGAGGGCGCCACCGTCGGCGAGCGCACCTGGGAGGCGTTCCTGGCCGAACGGGCGGTCTGACCAGGGTACGTGGGCACACCGCGGGCCGCCGTCCGCTCCGCGTACGAGGGGGCGGCCCTCACGTACGCGGAGGTTCGCCCCTGCCCCGGACCGGATGCTCCGGCTGCCCGGACGCGTCCCCCGGCGGGCGCGGCTCGGGTACGGGGGCGGGGGCCGCGCCGCCCGCGACCCGTGTGCTCGACCGGCGGGTACCGGTCGTCGCGTAGGCCGAATAGCGCGGCACCCAGCGCAGCAGCGCGCCCGCCGCCGCGAGGCCGACCGCGCCCATGAGGGCGATCCCGGCCGCGAGGCTGCCGAGGGCGGCGGCGGCCGAGACGACCAGCGGGCCGCCCGCCGCGCCGGAGTCCGCGCACAGCCGCCACACACCGAGGAACTGCGAGCGGGCGCGCGGCGGCGCGACATCGGCGCCGAGGGTCATGAGGATGCCGCTGCCGATCCCGTTGCCGAAGCCCATCAGCATGGCGACGACGGTCAGCGACGCCAGGCCGTGGGCCAGCGGCAGCGCGGCCTGCGCGCAGCCCAGCACCACCATGGACGGCACGGCGATCCACAGGCGGCCCGCCCGGTCCATCACCTGCCCCGACGGGTAGAAGGTCAGGGTGTCGACCAGCCCCGCGATCCCGAAGACCACACTGGTGGACGAAGGGCTCAGACCCAGATGGTCGGCCCACAGCGGCAGCACCGTCTGCCGGGTCGCGCGGACCGAGGCCACCAGCAGGACGGCCAGGCCCAGCGTCAGGAAGACCCGGCGGTGGCCGCGCAGCACCGACCGTACCGAGGCGGTCTCCCGCACGGCCCCCGCCGCCGGGTCCGCGACGTCGCGCACGGTCAGCAGCACCACGACCGTCACCGCCGTGCACAGCAGCGCCAGCCAGTAGATGTCGTGCACCGGGAACCTGGTGAGCACGGCCGCGCCGAGGAACGGCCCGACGAAGGCGCCGACGCGCGACATGCCGCCGAGTGTGGACATCGCCCGCGCGCGCAGCCCGGTGGGCACGACCTCGGTGAGATACGACTGTCTGGCCAGGATGAAGACGGCGTTGGAGGCGCCGGTGACG
This sequence comes from Streptomyces sp. NPDC088910, assembly GCF_044749865.1. Taxonomy (NCBI): domain Bacteria; kingdom Bacillati; phylum Actinomycetota; class Actinomycetes; order Kitasatosporales; family Streptomycetaceae; genus Streptomyces; species Streptomyces sp. NPDC088910. The sequence goes on along the minus strand of NZ_JBIVIV010000006.1, from coordinate 179,502 downwards.
GTCACGGCCGCCGCGAGCTGCCACACGCTGCGGGCCAGCGCGCAGCCCGACAGCGTCACCGCCGTGACCCCGGAGGCGACCAGCATCGCCTTGCGGTCGCCGAGCCGCGCCGCCAGCGCGCCGGCCGGCACGTCGCCGAGGATCTGCCCGACGCCGAGCAGCGCCAGTACCAGCCCGGCGCTGCCGACGCTCGCGCCGAGCGCTCTGCCGCTGAGCGCGAGCACCGGAGCGAGGGCGCCCATGCCCGTCTCGAAGATCAGGACCGGCAGGAAGACCGCCGGTATCAGACTCCTCAGGGACACGGGACGCGCACTCACCTGTTGATTGCCTCACCTCGGGCCGGACCTCACCGGGCACGCCCTCGGTCGGCGGCGGGCCGTCCACCATTCAACAACAGCCGAGATGTCGATCCGGGCCCGACCCGTTCGTATGGACAGTGAGAGCCGGTCGGCGGACCGGCCGCAGGAGCCGGGCAGGAGCCCGGTACGGACCCGGGAGGCACCCCATGCCGCAGTATCTGCTCAGCGTCTACCAGCCCGACACCGACGAGCCGCCGTCCGCCGAATTCCTCGCCCCGATCCGGCGCGACCTCGACACGCTCAACGCCGAGATGAAGGCCGCCGGGGCCTGGGTCTTCGCCGCGGGCCTGTTCCCCGCGGGCACGGCCACCGTGCTGCGGCACAAGGGCGACGACATCCTGACCACGGACGGCCCGTACGTCGAGGGCAAGGAGCACCTCGGCGGCTTCACGATCGTCGAGGCGCCCGACCTGGACGCCGCCCTCGCGTGGGGCCGCGCGCTCGCCCGCGCGACGACCCTCCCGATCGAGGTCAGGCCCCTCCGGTACGGGCCGTCCGAGTGACGTCGGCATGACGCGCGAGCCGGAGCGACGGCCACCGTACGAGGGGCCGGAGCCGGGGCCGGAGCCACGGGCGGCGTACGGGCCGGGAAAGGGGGCGGCGCCCGAGCCGGAGGTCGCCCGCGTCTTCCGCGAGCAGTACGGCCGCGCCGTCGCCGTCCTCGTCCGCTCCTTCGGCGACATCGACATCGCCGAGGAGGCGGTCCAGGACGCGTTCACCACGGCGGTACGGCGCTGGCCGGCCGACGGGGTGCCGCCGAGCCCGGCGGGCTGGATCATCACCACGGCGCGCAACCGCGCGATCGACCGGCTGCGCCGCGAGTCCTCCCGCGCGGACCACCACGCCCGGGCCGCGCTGCTGCGGGCCGACCGGGAACCGGCGCGAGAGGAGGGCCCCGTGCACGACGACCGGCTGCGGCTGATCTTCACCTGCTGCCACCCGGCCCTCTCCCCGGCGGCCAGGACCGCCCTGACGCTGCGGCTGCTCGGCGGGCTGACCACGGCCGAGATCGCGCGGGCCTTCCTGGTGCCCGAGCCGACCATGGCGCAGCGGCTGGTGCGGGCCAAGGGCAAGATCCGCGACGCGCGCATCCCGTACCGCGTCCCGTCCGACGCCGACCTGCCCGACCGGCTCCGCGCGGTGCTCGCGGTCGTCTATCTGATCTTCAACGAGGGCCACACAGCCGGTTCGGGCGACCGACTGGTCCGCGCCGACCTGTGCGCCGAGGCGGTACGGCTCGGCCGCCTGCTGCACGCGCTGATGCCCGACGAGCCCGAAGTGCCCGGCCTGCTGGCGCTGATGCTGCTCACCCGGTCGCGGGAGGCGGCGCGCACCGCCGGGGACGGCGGCCTCGTCCTCCTCGCCGACCAGGACCGGAGCCGGTGGGACCGCGCCCTGATCGCGGAGGGCCAGGATCTCGTACGGCAGTGCCTGCGGCGGGGGCAGCCGGGTCCGTACCAGATCCAGGCGGCGATCAACGCCGTGCACAGCGACGCGCCGACGGCGGCTGCCACGGACTGGCCGCAGATCGTGACGCTGTACGACCAGTTGCTCGCCGTCGCCCCCGGCCCGGTCGTCGCCCTCAACCGCGCGGTCGCGGTGGCCGAGGTCGAGGGACCGGCGGCGGCGCTCGCCCTCGTCGACCGCCTCGACCTGGACGGCTACCACGTCCTGCACGCCGTCCGCGCCGACCTGTTGCGCCGCCTGGGCCGTACGCGGGAGGCCGCGGCGGCCTACGACGCGGCGCTCGGGCGGACCGACAACGCGGCCGAGCGGGCCTTTCTGCGCGGCAGGCGGCGGTCGCTCGACGGGCCGACGCCGTAGGGCCGGTGGCGGCGGCCCCGTATGCCCCTCGTCAACCGGCGCGCAGCGCGGCCAGGCGGTCGAGGAAGACGCGCTGCCTCTCCACGATCTTCTCGTGGGCCTGCGGCAGACCGAGCCAGGCCACCCGGTCGATCTCCGGGAACTCCTGGGGGCGGCCCGACCCCTTCGGCCACTCCATCGTGAAGGTGCCGGGCACGGCGAGGGCCGGGTCGAAGTCGGCGTGCAGCGCCCAGGCCGTGACGACCTTGCCGCCGGACTGCTCGGTCTCGCCGAGCGGGAGGAGTTCGCCGTCGGGCAGCGGCAGGCCGACCTCCTCCCGGAACTCGCGCCGGGCTGCGTCCACCGCGGCTTCGTCCGGCCCGTACTCGCCCTTGACGATCGACCACGCGCCCGCGTCGCGCCGGGCCCAGAAGGGCCCGCCCATGTGCCCAAGAAGGACCTCGATCCCGGCGTCCCGGTCCGCGCCGCCGACCTCGCGGAAGAGCAGGACCCCGGCGCTGCGCTTGTTCACCACACCGCCAAGTCTGGCCTCCCGGCCGAGGTTTACGGGAGAGGCGCACCAGACAGACGCCTGCCGGACCGGGCCCGCGCAAGGCCGCGTCCCCCCGCGCCCCGGTCGGCACCCTCGCACGGCGCCGCTTTGGCCGCAGCCGTCGCCGTCCGCGCGGCGGGGGGATCTCCATGGCGACGTCGACCGGGTGCCACCAGGCGTCCTGGGCGGCGCGGGGCGCCGATCGGGCGCGTGGCACGATGATCGGACCGCGAACCCCCGAACCCCCGAACCCCCGGAGCAGCGCGTGCGCCACCTCGACTATGACGACATCCGGCAGGCGGCCGACCGCATCGACGGCCACATCAGGCCGGTGGCCGTCACCAGGGCCGACCCCGGCCTCGTCGGCGGCGGCCGGGGCGGCGAGCCCTACGAGCTGTGGTTCGCCCTGGAATACCTCCAGTTCACGGGCTCCTTCAAAGCGCGCGGCGCGCGGAATTTCCTGCTCGCGCACAGCGCCGCCGGCACCCTCCCGGCCGCGGGCGTCACCATCGCGTCCGGCGGCAACGCCGGGCTCGCCTGCGCGTGGGCGGCCAAGGCGCTCGGCGTCCCCGCCACCGTCTTCGTGCCCGAGACGGCCCCCGCGGTGAAGGTCGCGCGCCTGCGGGCGTACGGCGCGGACGTACGCCTGGTGGGCAAGGAGTACGCCGAAGCGCTCGCCGCCTGCGAGGAGTTCACCGCCACCGCGGGCGCGCTGGGCAGCCACGCCTACGACCACCCGTACATCGCCGCAGGGGCGGGCACCGTACTGGACGAGATCCGTACCGCGATTCCCGGCCTGGACACCGTCCTTGTGGCGGTCGGCGGCGGCGGACTGTTCGCCGGGGTCGCCACCGCCGCGCGCGAGCACGGCATCCGCGCCGTCGCCGTGGAGCCGGAGAACGCCCGTACGCTGCACGCGGCCGTCGAGGCCGGCCACCCGGTCGACGTGACCGTGGACTCCGTCGCGGGCGACTCGCTCGGCGCGCGCCGCGCCACCGAGATGGCGGTCCACGCGGGCCGTCAGGACAACGCGCGGTCCGTCCTGGTGCCCGACCGGGCCATCATCGCCGCCCGCCAGACGCTCTGGGACGAGCTGAGGATCGTCACCGAGGTGGGCGGGGCCACCGCCTTCGCGCCGCTGCTGCCGACCGGGGGAGAGGACGGCGGCGGGCGGCCGTACGAGCCGCGCCCCGGCGAGAAGGTGGCGGTCCTGCTGTGCGGGGCCAACACCGACCCCGGCGATCTGGTGGCCCGCGCGGAAGGCTGAGCCGCGGCCGTTCGAGGGCGTCCCGCCGGGGCGGGGCGTTCCGAGCGGCGGGGCGTTCCGAGCGGCACCGCTCAGCGCAGGACGGCCGCCAGCGCCGAGCGGCGCCGCTCAGCGCAGGACGGCCGCCAGCAGATCGGAGCCGAGCGACGTCAGATCGGGTGCGTTGAGGGTGTACCGGACGTAACGGCCGTAGCGTTGGCTCGTGAGCAGGCCCGCGCGGCGCAGGACGGCGAGGTGGCGGGAGACCTCGGGGGGCGACAGCTCCCAGGCGTGGGCCAGTTCGACGGTGGTGTGCGGGCCGCGCGCGAGGGTGCGCAGCAGCCGCAGCCGTACCGGATGCGCGAGCGCTTCCAGCCGGAGGGTGACCGTCTCCATCGGCACCTGCTCGGACGGGCCCGGCTCGGCCACCGGGTACTGCACCACCGGCCGCCACCCGGGCGCGTGCACCGCCACCAGGTGCGGGCGGCCGAAGACGCTCGGGATGAAGGTGACCCCGTCGTCGCGGGCGGCGGTCGCGCTGTCCTGGAGCTTGTCCACGACGATCCGGTCACCGCCCGGCGCCAGGGCGACCGCGCCGGAGACCGAGGCGAGCGCCGCACCGAGACCCTGCCGCTTGAGCAGGTCGTGCTTCAGGCGCAGGTCGGAGGCGATGCGTACGGCGGCCCCCGACCAGGCGGCGTCGAAGAACGCCCCGGCGCACTGTTCGAGGGTGTCGCGCACCCGCGCCCGCACGGCGGCCGGGTCCGCGAGCAGCCGTTCCGCGAACGCCTCCTGCAACGCGCCGCGCGCCTGGGCGAGGTCCAGGGCCCGTTCGCGCGCGGTCGCGTCGGTGAGCGGCGACGGGGAGCCGAAGTGGATCCGGTTGCTGCCGCAGGTGGTGACCAGCGCGGCGGTCACGTACCGGGCGTCGTCGATCCGGTCCACATCGTCCAGTTCCTCGGCGAGGGTCGGCCGGGGCCGGGCGGGCACCAGGAAGTCGGCGCGCGAGGACCGCCACAAGAACTCCGCCTCCCGCAGCCGCTCGGCCAGCTCGGGCCGCAGCGCGGCCCACACGTCCGCGGCCCACCCGGCGAGCTGCGGATGGTGTCCGGGTTCCGCCAGGACGTGCAGCATCGCCGTCAGCTCCGCCAGCGGGGAGGCGGCGAACCGCAGCCGCTCGGGCGGCAGGCCGCCGATGTCGATCCGCAAGGTCACCCGCCCATTATGAGCAGCGCAAAGGCCCCTGGCCGCGTCGGTTGACGGTCTGCGTCAACCGACGCGGCGGGCGCGGCGGCCGAACGCACCGTTGTCGCCATGGCAACCACCACCCAGATCCGGCCCCGCGCCCTCGTCCGCGCCTTCGGAGGCCCCCGCTACGCCGTCGCCATGACCGTGGACGCGCTCGGCACCGGCCTGCTCCGGCCGTTCCTGCTGCTCTACGGGGTGACGGTGCTGAGCCTGTCCGCGCCCGCCACCGGCATCGCCATGACGGCCGGTGTCGTCGTGGGGCTGGTGTGCGTGCCCGCCGTCGGGCTGTGGCTGGACCGGGGCGCGCGCAGTACGGCCGTGGCGGCGTCGATGCTGGTGCGCGTGCTGGGCGTGGCGCTGCTGCTGGCCACTCCGGCGGGCAACGGCTGGATGTTCGCGGCGGCGGCGCTCTTCCTCGGCATCGGCAACCAGGCGTGGCCCGCCGCCCACGCCGCCGTGGTGGCCACCGTCGCCCACGGCAGGGACCGCGACACCGCGCTCGCGGCGGGCCGCGCCCTGCGCAACGCCGGTATGGGCGCGGGCGGGCTGCTCGCCACCGCGTGCCTGGCGGGCGGCGCCGCCGCGTTGCAGGTCCTGGCGGGCGTCACCGGGCTCGCGTATCTCACCGCCGCGGCCCTGGCGTGGTCGGTCCGGCTGCGCGCGGACCCGGCCGCCGCCCCCGCCGAGGGCGGCGACAGCGGTCCCGCGCCCCGGATGCGCGCGCTGCTGGCCGCCAACGTGGTCTACGTCTTCTGCCTCAACGTCCCCGAGATCGCGCTCCCGTTGGTCCTGGTGACCCAACTGCACGCGTCCCCGGTGTGGTCGGCGGCCGTCTTCGTGGCCAACACCGTGCTGGTGGTCACCCTCCAGGTCCCGGTCACCGTCCTGATGTCCCGCTTCTCCCGGCGGTCCGTGCTCGCCCTCGCTGGTGTCGTCCTCACCGCGTCCTACCTCGGCTTCCTCGCTGCCACCGAACTGCGGCACGGCTGGGGCGCCCCGGCCGTGGCCACCGTGTCCGTGGTCTGCACGCTCGGCGAGATCATCTACGCCGGAAGCGCCACCGCGCTGGTCACCGCCCTCGCACCGGCCCACGTCCTGGGACGCACCCTCGCCCGCTTCCAACTCTCCACCGGCTTCGGCCTCGCCGTCTCTCCCGCGGCCATCACCGCCCTCGCCCCGTACGGCTCGACGGCTCTGTGGGGCAGCCTCGCCGCCGCGACGCTCCTGTCCTCCGCCGCGGTCGCCACGGAGAAGGACCAGGGGGCACGGCTCAGCGGTTGACGCGGACGGAACGCCTCCTGCCGGACGGCCCTCCTGCCGGACGGCCCTCCTCAAAGCCGGTCTTCGCTGCTACGGTGAGAGTTCGGAAGGTTAACAAACTCAGACGGCCGGACCGGCGCTGTCGTGCTGCCCGGGCGCGCGCGGACCGCGAGGACACCGCCGCGCGGGCCGCCGTACCGCCGCGCGCCCGTACCCGACGCGCGGCGCCACCGGGACCCGCACCGCAACACCCGTACTTCGACCAGTGCTTCGACACGGAGGCCCGTTATGCCGACCCCATCCACGCCGCGCGCCCGGGACGGCGCTCTCTTCGTCGGCGGGGCCTTCGTCCCGGCCGAGAACGGGCGTACGTCGACGGTCCTCGACAAGGCGCGCCAGGAACCGCTCGGCCGGGCGGGCTGGGCCTCGCCGGCCGACCTGGACCGCGCCGCGCGGGAGGCCGCCGTCGCCGGACGGGCCTGGGCCGCCGCGGACTTCGGCGCCCGCGCCGACGTGCTGCGCGAGGCCGCCGCCCGACTGCGCGCCCGCGCGGGGGAGTTCGCCGACCTCCTCGTCCGCGAGACCGGCTCGATCCGCGGCAAGGCCGAGTACGAGATCGCCGGAGCGGTCGAAGAACTCCACCTGGCCGCCGCGCTCGCCGGTCACATACGGGCCGAGACGCTGCCCACGCGTGCGCCCGGCCGGGAAAGCGTCGCGCAGCGCGTCCCGTTGGGCGTCGTCGGTGTGATCACCCCGTGGAACTTCCCGCTGGTGCTGGCCATGCGCGTCCTCGCGCCCGCCCTCGCCGTCGGCAACGCCGTCGTCCTCAAGCCCTCACCGCACACCCCGCTCAGCGGCGGACTGCTGATCGCCGATGTCTTCGCCGAGGCCGGACTCCCCGCGGGCGTACTCCAGGTCGTGCCCGGCGGGCAGGACACCGGCGAAACGCTGACCGCGCACCCCGACATCGCCATGGTCCACTTCACCGGATCCAGCGCCGTCGGCCGCACCATCGCGCGGGAGGCGGGCGAGCGCCTGAAGAAGGTCTCCCTCGAACTCGGCGGCAACAACGCCCTGATCGTCCTGGACGACGCCGACCTCGACCAGGCCGGACAGATCGGCGCCTGGTCCGCCTTCCACTACCAGGGCCAGACCTGCATCACCGCGGGCCGGCACATCGTCCAGCGGCCCGTCTTCGACGCCTACGTCGCCGATCTCGCCGCGCGTGCCGCCAGGATCACCGTCGGCGACCCGACCACGGACGGCGTCGGCCTCGGCCCGATGATCAGCGCGGAACAGCGCGAACGGGCCCGCGAACTCCTCGCCGAGGCCGTCGCCGCGGGTGCCACGGTCGTCGAGGGCGGCGACGGCGACGGCCTCTTCCACCGGCCCACTGTCGTCACCGATGTCACCCGCGACATGGCCCTGTGGACCGAGGAGATCTTCGCCCCCATCGCCCCCGTGCTGGCCGTCGACACCGACGCCGAGGCTCTCGCCGTCGCCAACGACACCCCGTACGGCCTGGTCGACGCCGTCCTCACCTCCGACCTCGCGCGCGGTCGCCGCCTCGCCGCGGGGCTCGGCTCCGCCATGGTCCACGTCAACGACTCGACCTGCCTCGACGAGCCCCAGGCGCCCTTCGGCGGCCTCGCCGCGTCCGGCCTCGGCGGCCGTTCCGGCGGTGAGTCCAACCTCCACGAATTCACCCAACTGCGGTGGCTCACCGTGCAGTCCACGCCGGTCCACTACCCGTACTGACCGGGTCGGGTGGGGTCGTTGAGGGGGAGGGGGCCGGTGGGGGATGATCGGGGGCATGAGGGCACTGCTGATCGGAGCTTCCGGAACCGTCGGGAGCGCGGTGGCCGCCGCGCTGACAGCGGCACGGCACGAGGTGGTCGCGGCCTCGCGCCGGGGTCCGCTGAAGGTGGACCTCGAAGTCCCGTCCACGATGGACACGCTCTTCGGTGAGGTCGACGGTCTGGACGCGGTCGTGTGCTGCGCCGCCAACGGCCCGCTGCTGGAGCTGGCGTCGGCCACGGACGAGGACTTCGCGACCGGGGTGCGGGCCAAACTCTGGGGCCAGGTCGCCCTGGTCCAGCGCGCGGCCCGCCATGTGCGCGACGGCGGCTCCATCACCCTGACCGGCGGCACCTTCGCCGCGCCCATGGCGGGCGGCTCGCTGGGCGCGCTCATCAACAGCGGCCTCGAGGGCTTCGTCCGCAACGCCGCGAGCGAACTCCCGCGCGGGCTGCGCCTCAACCTCGTCAGCCCCGGCTGGATCAGTGAGACCCTCCGGGCCATGGCCGCCGATCCCGCCGCGGGCACCCCCGTCCGCGAGGTCGCGGAGGTCTACGTCGGGATCGCGGAGGGGACGGTGCGGGGCCGCACCTTCCGCCCGTGAGCCGGGGGCGGGCTTTCTCTGCCTGAGCCGCGGGTCGCTGCGTCCCGTCCCTGGCGTTCCCGGCGTTCCCGGCGGTCGTCGCGTTCCCCGCGTCCTTCGCGTTCCTCACGCCTGCCGTGAGGGGCGGGCGGCCTCCCAGGCCGCGTCGATCATCGCGAAGACCTCGTCCACCGCGGCCTGCGGATCGGCCGACTCGCGGGCCAGCGAGAATGCGTCGATCACGAACCTCGCGAGCGTCCGGCAGGCCGTCGCGCTCTGCGGCAGTCCGGGATCGGCGACGAGGGCCGCGGCCACCGACTCCGCGTGCCGCAGCCGCATCGACTCCTCGTACTTCCGCAGCGCGGGCGACCCGTCGATCATCCGCCAGACCGGCGCGGCGCCGTCCGCCGTGCAGTGCCGTACCAGGGCGTGTATCTCGCGGCGCAGCGCGGGCACGACCGGCTCGTCCGGTGCCCGGTCGGTGACCGCCCGCGTGAGGCGTTCCTCGAAGTCCTCGTCCTGCTCGAACACCAGCGCCTCTTTGGCGGCGAAGTGCGAGAAGAGCGTGGTGACGGCCACGTCGGCCTCGGCCGCCACGTCACGGATTCCCACCGCGTCGTAGCCGCGCTCCAGGAAGAGCCGCAGGGCGGTGTCGGCGATCTTCCGGCGGGTCGCGGCCTTCTTGCGCTCACGGCGCCCGGTCGGCACGGTCATGACCGCACACTATCAGCTACGAAACAGGAACGGTTTCAAAACGCTAACCGTTAGTGTTACGGTCCGTCGCATGAAGAAAGTGAGCTTCGCCGAGTTCGGCGGCCCCGATGTCCTGCGCCTCATCGACGCCGAGGAGCCCCACGCGGGCCCCGGCCTGATACGCGTCGCCGTACGGGCGGCCGGTGTGAACCCCGCCGACTGGCGGGTTCGCGAAGGCCAGATCCTCAAGGCCCATCCGGTCCAACTGCCCGCGGGCGTCGGGTTGGACGCCGCCGGAGTGGTGGACGAGATCGGCGAGGGCGTCGACGGTGTCGAGATCGGCGACCACGTATTCGGCGAAGGGACCAGCACCTACGCCGAGTTCGCGGTCCTCTCGGCCTGGGCCCGGATCCCCGAAGGGCTGACCTTCGAAGAGGCGGCCGGATACCCCTCCGTGGTTGAGACCGCGCTGCGGATCCTCCGCGAGGTCGGCGTCGAGCCGGGACAGACCCTGCTGGTCAGCGGCGCCTCCGGGGGCGTCGGATCAGCCGTCCTCCAGATCGCCCGCGACCGCGGCGTCACCGTCATCGGCACCGCGGGGCCCGCCAACCAGGACTACCTCCGCGAACTCGGCGCCCTCGCCACGACCTACGGCGACGGCTGGACCGACCGGGTCCGCGCCCTCGGCCCCGTCCACGCCGCGCTCGACCTCGCGGGCTCCGGCGTCGTCCCCGAACTCGTCGCCCTCACCGGCGACCCCCGCAAGGTCGTCTCCATCGCCGACCTCACCGCCCCCGACCACGGCGTCCGCTTCTCCGGCACCGCGGGCAGCGTCCCCGCCGCCCTCGCCGAGGCCGCCGCCCTCATCACCCGCCGCGCGCTCCGCATCCCCGTCGACACCTCCTACCCCCTCGCCGAGGCCGCCGCGGCCCACGCCGACAGCCAGGCCGGCCACACCCGCGGCCGCAGAGTCCTGATCGTCTGACCCGCCAGCCGGACGAGACCTTGCGGACACGCCTGGGCCTATTCGGATGAGCCCGACAACGCAGCGAGCGTGCGTGCCAGGCGCCGCCAGCCGGACGGGACCTTGCGGAGGCCCTAGGTCATCGAGTCCAGGGCGCGGGTCAGGGCGACGTGGACGGCGCCGAGGAGGGTGGCGCGGTCGGCGAGGCCGCCGATGGTGATGTCGGTGGGCCAGGTCAGTTCGTGGACGGTGCGGCGGACTTCCAGGAGGACCAGCTGGTTCTGGCCCACGCCGCCGCCGAGGACGACGAGGCCGGGGTCGAGCAGGGCGACGACGGCGGCGACGAGGCGGCCGATGGCGGCGGCGTGTTCGTCGACGACGCGGCGGGCGGCGGCGTGGCCGGAGGCGGCGGACGCGAAGAGGGCCTTGGCGTCCAGTGGCACGGGTCCGCCGCCGGAGGCGGGCCAGGCGGCGCGGCAGCGTTCCATCAGGGCGTCGGAACCGAGGAACTGCTCGAGCCCGGCGCGCCGGGGCTGTTGGGACTCCGACCAGGGGAAGGGCAGCATGGCGGCCTCACCGGCGGCGCCGTTCGCACCCTGCATCAGGCGTCCGTCGAGCACGATGCCGACGCCGATCTTCACGCCGACCTGGATGTAGGCGAACATCTGCTGGTGGCGGGCGACACCGAAGCGGTGCTCGGCGACGGCGGCGCAGTTGACGTTGTTCTCGACGGTGACCGGCACGCCGTCGGGCACGGCGAGCGCGTCGGTGATCCGTACCGTGCCGTCCGGCTGAAGGCCACCGCCTCCGCGTCCCGCACCGGAAGCCCCCACATTCGGCAGCGTCGGCGCCGCGACCACCACCTCGCGCAGCGGCCCGTACCGCGCCCCGACCTCCTCGCGCACCGTACGCACCACCCCCGCCGCCGCGTCCGCCGCCTCCGGTGTGACCGTCGGCTGGTCGGAGGGCAGCCGCACCTCGGCGGTGCAGATCTCCTGGCCGTCGAGGGTGTACGCCGCCGCCCGGACCACGGTGGCGCCGATCTCGACGCCGAGGACGTGCCCGGCGGTCGGCGCGAGCGAGTAGAGGACGGCGCTGCGCCCGGTGGCACCGCGTGAACTGCCCTGCCCCTCGACCAGCCCGAGCCGTGACAGCTCCGCCATGGCCACCGACATCGTGGGCCGGGACAGCGCGAGCGCGGTGCTGAGCTGCGGCCGGGTCGCCGGGCCGTCGGTGGCCAGCGCGCGCAGCACGGCGCGGGCGCTGGCGGGCAGTTCGAAGCGGTCGGCGGCGGCGGTGGTGTCCATCAAGTCCCATCTCGGACGGCGTCGGACGGTGCCGGACGGCGTCGGTCAGTGCCCGGTCAGTGCCGGACCGTGCCGGTCAGTGCCGACCAGGCCCCGGCGAAGGTCGCCCGGCCTCCGGGGGGCGGCTCCCGATCCCGCCCCGCGGCCCACGCGACAGGCGCGCAGGGCAAAGTTACCCGATCGACGTCACGGCACCCCGCTGTGTTCACCCGCTTGCCCGAACACCGCCGCCCGCGCGCCCGCCGCGAGCCGTACGCGACACCGCCCCGACGCCGCGACTCCGCCTCCCGCCGAGCCGCCACCCCATCCCGCTCCGGGCCGCCACCCCACCCCGCTCCGGGCCGCCGCCCCACCCCGCTCCGAGCCGCCGCCCCACCCCGCCCGCGGGTACCTGACAACTCTTGACACCCTCCAACCCCGGGAGGAACATCTACAGTTGATCGTTTGACAACGTTGTCGTAAGCGATACACACGAAGGGCGGGAACCGTGTCGGACAGATCAGTGCGACCCGTGGACAGAAGGCGGTGGAAGGGTCGCGGCGTGCGCGCCGTGGCCGCGGTGGCGACGGCGGTCCTCGGCATCGGCCTGGGCCTCGGCGCCGGACCCGCCACCGCGAGTCCCGGCGCCTCCGGGGGGCATGACGCCGACCCGGCCTCGTACGTCAACCCCCTGATCGGCTCCTCGAACGCCGGCAATACCTACCCCGGCGCCGTGCTGCCGTTCGGCATGCTGGCGTGGAGCCCGCAGAATTCGACGGGCAACCAGTTCTCGACACCCGCCCCCGGCGGATACCGGTACGACGCGACGAAGATCCGCGGCTTCAGCCTGACCCACCTCAACGGCGTGGGCTGTTCCGGCGCCAACGGCGACATACCGATCATGCCGTACGTGGGCGACGTCGACTCCTCGCCGAGCGCCGACACCAAGGACGCGAAGTACGCCTCGACCTTCTCGCACGCCAACGAGACGGCGCAGGCGGGCTATTACCAGGTCGGCCTGGACAGCGGGGCCAGCGCGCGGCTGACCACCACCGAGCGCACCGGCACCGGCCAGTTCGGCTTCCCGGCCGACAAGCCCGCCAGCGTGCTGTTCCGTACGTCCAACTCCGAGAGCGGCAGCGCCGCGGCGGACGTCACCGTGAACGCGGCGGCCCGTACCGTGACCGGCTCGGTCAGCGCGGGCAACTTCTGCGGACCGCAGAGCGCGAACAACCGGCACGACGTCTACACCCTCTACTTCACGGCCCACTTCGACCAGCCATTCGCCAAGGTCGGCACCTGGACCGACGGCACCCTGACGCCCGGCTCCACATCGGCCAGCGGCGGCACCGGCTACAACTCCAGCGGCAACGCGACCGCGGGCAAGGGCTCGGGCGCGTATGTGACCTTCGCGTCCGGCACCAAGCAGGTGCAGGCCAAGGTCGCGATCTCGTACGTGAGCGCGCGCAACGCCGAGGCCAACCTGACGGCGGAGAACCCGCAGCGCGCCGGCTTCGACTCGATCAGGTCGAAGGCCACCGCCGCGTGGAACACCGCGCTGCGCAAGATCCAGGTGTCCGGCGGCTCCGCCGACCAGAACACCACCTTCTACACCGCGCTCTACCACTCGATGCTGGAGCCGACCCTCACCAGCGACGTCAACGGCCAGTATCTGGGCGGCGACCGCAAGACCCACTCGCTGGCCAGGGGACAGCACGAGCAGTACGGCACCTTCTCCGGCTGGGACCAGTACCGGGCGCAGGTGCAGTTGCTGACGCTGCTTCAGCCGAGAGTCGGCAGTGACTACGCGCAGTCGCTGTTCAACTATGCCCAGCAGCGCGACGGCGAATGGGACCGCTGGCTGCTGGAGAACGGCAAGACCAGCATCATGTCCGGCGACCCGTCCGACGCGGCGCTCGCGGGCATCTACGCCTTCGGCGGCCGGGACTTCGACGTCAGGGGCGCCCTCGCCTCGCTGGTGAAGGCGGCCACCGTGCCGACCGCCAACGACTCCGACAGCTCCGGCTGCAACGTCGAATGCGTGGGCCAGCGACCGGCGTTGGACAAGTACCTGACGCTCGGTTACGTGCCGTCCGACAACTGCCACTGCTGGGGAGGCGCCGCCGAGACCCTGGAGGACGCCGCCGCGGACTTCGGTCTCGCGGAGCTGGCGGGACAGGTCGGCGACCGAAAGAACCAGCGGAAGTTCCTCGACCGCAGCGGCAACTGGACCAACGTCTTCGATCCGAACGCGACCGCGCAGGGCGGCTACATGCGCGACCGCAAGTCCGACGGGTCGTGGGTGGGAGCCACCTTCAACCCCGCCACCGGCAGCGGCTTCGTCGAGGGCAGCAGCGCCCGCTACACGTGGATGGTCTACTCCGACATCGCCGGACTGGCCAAGGCCATGGGCGGCAACGCCACCGCGATCTCCCGCCTCGACGCCTTCTTCCGCAACCCGGACGGCACCTTCGACTTCTCCGCGAAGGACGACACGCGCTACGACGCCACCAACGAGCCCGACATCAACGCGCCGTACGTGTACGACTACCTGGGCGCCCCGTACAAGACCCAGGAGACCGTGCGCGCCGAGACCGACGGCCTGTGGACCAACGCGCCCGGCGGCATCCCCGGCAACGACGACGCGGGCACGATGTCGTCCTGGTACGTCTTCTCCGCGCTCGGCATGTACCCGCAGGTGCCCAGCCGCGCCGACCTGGTGCTCTCCAGCCCGGTCTTCCCGCGCGCGGTGATCCACACCGGGCTCGGGAAGACGATCACGGTCAACGCCCCGCGGGCGTCGGCCGAGAACATCTACATCCAGGGCCTGCGCGTCAACGGCAAGAAGTCCGACCAGCCGTGGGTCCCCGCCTCGTTCGTCACCCGCGGCGGCACCCTGGACTACACCCTGGGCGGCACCGCGAACACCACGTGGGGGAGCGCGGCCAAGAACGCGCCGCCGTCCTTCCGCGACGGTGAGGCCCCGTTCTTCGCCTCGACCGACCCCGGCCAGGTGAAGATCGAGCCCGGCGGCTCCGCGGACGCCGCCGTCAAGCTGTCCACGATCCAGGACAAGAAGGTCGACGTCCGCTGGACCGCGAAGCCGCCCGCGGGCATCACGCTCAAGCCCGCGTCCGGCACGGTGACCGTCCCGAAGGGCGGCGCCACCAGCGCGAAGTTCTCCGTGTCGGTGGCCGCCGACACCAAGGCCGGGGTCTACACGGTCCCGATCACGCTCGGCTCCGCGCACGGCGGCACCGCCCCGGCGGCCTCGCTGTCGGTGACGGTCGGCGTACGCGGCACCCTCACCTGGTACGTCAACAACAACGGCATCTCCGCCGACGACACGAATCCGTCCGCCAACTTCGACGGCGAGGGCTGGAGTTACTCGGCGGCGGCGCTCGCCGCGGCCGGTGCCGCGCCCGGCGGCACGGTGTCCTCCGGGGGCTTCGACTTCACCTGGCCCCAGGTGGCGCCCGGCGCGCCCGACAACATCGTGGTGGGCGGCGGCGACCAGGTGCTGGACGTCTCCAAGTCCGCTGCCGGTGCTACCAAGTTGAGCCTGCTCGGCAGCGCCAGCGAGGGCCAGACCACCGGCACGGTGACGCTGACGTACACCGACGGCACCACTCAGAAGGCCGACATCGGCTTCAGCGACTGGACGCTCGGCGGCGGCTCCCAGCAGCCCTCGTACGGCAACGTCGTGGCGGTGCACACCGCGTACCGCGACGTCCAGGGCGGCGGAAAGGACCCGGTGGGCATCGAGATCTTCTCCACCGCGCCGATCGCGCTCCAGGCGGGCAAGCAACTGGCCAGTGTGACGCTGCCGTCCAGCACGAACGGCGGTGACATGCACATCTTCTCCGTGGCGACCGCCTGACCCCGGCAGCCCACCGCGGAGAGCGCGGGGCGGGCGAGGACCGGCACGACCGGCCCCGCCCGCCCCGCACCCATGTCCGGCGCGAACGAACCGATCGCCGCCCGTTCAGGCCGAGTTGGCCCACGCGCTGTGGTGGCGTCGGCCCGTCAGGCCCTAGGGTCACTGCTGTCACAGGGCTGCCCCGTGCCGCGGGCGGCCCCCACCGTCCACACCGGGGGTTCCGTTGACCGCACGCGCACTCCGTAGCCGCGCCGCCGCCCTGCTGCTCGCCACCGCGGCCCTGACCGCCGTGGGCACCTCCACCGCGCACGCCGACTCGCCCGGCGGGTGGGTGGCCGCAGGCAACACGGTGTACAGCACGCTCACCGCGGGCGAGGGCATCGCCACCCGCGCCGACGGCTCGGTCCTCACCCGCGGCCTCGGCTCGATCCCGCTGCGGCTGCGCATCGCGGGCTGGAACCACGTCGGAGACCCGGACATCGTCAACGGCTACGTCTTCGACGCCTACCAGGGCGGCGACAGCGCCACCTCGAAGATGTTCGAGGTCACCACGCCCGACGGGCACAGCTACGACTACGTGCACCCGCTGGACCAGGGCGAGTTGCTCAACAACTCCTTCGCGACCGTCTCGCCGGACGCGCGGTGGCTGGTCGAGGGGGAGTGGGGCACGGTCAACCGGCTCCAGGTCTTCCCCGCCCCGCTGACCAACCCGGCCACCCCGGCCACCGGCGGCACCCTCGCGCAGGCCGGACAGATCAGCCTCGACAAGGCCGTCACGGACGTTCAGGGCTGCGACTTCGTCTCCGCGACCCGGCTGGTCTGCGTCTCCGACAACGACGCCAAGGACGTCTTCCAGGTCGACCTGCCGCACGCGCTCGACGGCACGCCCGTCACCGGCCGGGTCGCCACCCTCTTCCAGGTGCCGCGCGTCAGCGTCTGCTCGGGCGGCTTCGAGACCGAGGGCGTCGACTACGACGCGAACGCGAAGGTGCTGCGGGTCGAGATCATTTCGCCGAGCGTGTGCGCGGTCTCCACCACCGCCTACGCCTACCGTCCGACCACCGGCTGACCCTTCCGTATCCCCCGTCACTGTCGTCGCCGCACCACGGGCTTGGTCCAGACCTATTGACGAGTGGTTCAGACCACTTTACGATCCGGTCCACTACGGCCTGTGAGTGCGCGACGACACCACGAGGAGTACGACATGATCGGTCGGAGGGTGCGTCTGCTGGGAGTCGGCCTCGCCATGGCCTTCCTGGCGCAGATTCCGGTCGCCGCGGCGACCCACGCGGCACAACCGGCGTCGGCCGCGGCCGACACCTGCGCGACCAAGGCACGGCCCTCGGGCAAGGTGCTCCAGGGGTACTGGGAGAACTGGGACGGCGCCGCCAACGGCGTGCACCCCGGCCTCGGTTGGATCCCCATCACCGACAGCCGGATCGCCGCCCACGGCTACAACGTGATCAACGCGGCCTTCCCCGTCATCCAGTCCGACGGCACCGTCCTGTGGCAGGACGGCATGGACACCGGCGTCAAGGTCGCCACCCCGGCCGAGATGTGCCAGGCCAAGGCGGCGGGCGCCACGATCCTGATGTCCATCGGCGGGGCCGCGGCCGGCATCGACCTCAGCTCGAGCGCGGTCGCCGACCGCTTCGTCGCCACCGTCGTGCCGATCCTCCAGAAGTACAACTTCGACGGCATCGACATCGACATCGAGACCGGCCTGGTCGGCAGCGGCAACATCAACACCCTCTCCGCCTCGCAGGCCAACCTGGAGCGGATCATCGACGGCGTCCTGTCCCGGATGCCCGCGGGCTTCGGCCTGACGATGGCCCCCGAGACGGCGTACGTCACCGGCGGCAGCATCACCTACGGCTCGATCTGGGGCGCCTACCTGCCGATCGTGAAGAAGTACGCCGACAACGGCAAGCTCTGGTGGCTCAACATGCAGTACTACAACGGCAGCATGTACGGCTGCTCCGGCGACTCCTACCAGGCCGGAACGGTGGCCGGCTTCACCGCGCAGACCACCTGCCTCAACAAGGGGCTCGTCGTCCAGGGCGCCACCATCCGCGTCCCGTACGACAAGCAGGTCCCCGGCCTTCCCGCCCAACCCGGCGCGGGCGGCGGCTACATGACGACCGGTCTGGTCTCGCAGGCGTGGAACAGCTACAGCGGCGCACTCAAGGGTCTGATGACCTGGTCGCTCAACTGGGACGGCTCGAAGAACTGGACCTTCGGCAACAACGTCAAGGCGCTGCAAGGCCGTTGATCCCGCGGGAATCCGGGGCGCCCGTCCGCGGCGGGCGGGCGTCCCGGTCAACTCCGCGCGAAGAAGCGGAGACTCAGCCCTCGATCAGCACCGGAGCGAGCCTGCGCCACTCCGCCAGCGGCAACGGCCGCGCCGGATCGCCGGTGACCACCTGGACCGCGAGGTGGTCGGCGCCCGCGGCGAGGAACTCCGCCGCCCGCGCCGCGATGACGCTCTCGTCGCCCACGGCGAAGACCGCGTCCACCAGCCGGTCGCTGCCACCGCCCGCCAGGTCCTCCTCGGTGAAGCCCGAACGCAGCAGATTGCTCGTGTAGTTGGGCAGCGCCAGGTACAGCTTCAGATGGTCCCTGGCCTTGGCACGCCCCGACTCCAGATCCGTGTCCAGCACGACCTTGACCTCTGGCGCGAGCAGCGGCCCCGCACCGAGGACCGCGCGCGCCTTCGCGGTGTGCTCGGGGGTGACCAGATACGGGTGCGCGCCGCCCGCACGGTCACGGGACAGCTCCAGCATCTTCGGGCCGAGCGCCGCCAGCACCCGCCGCCCGGCGGGCACCGGCTCCGGCGCCGCGTCCAGCGCCGCCAGGTAGTCGACCATGGCGGAGTACGGCCGCGCGTAGCGCTTGACCAGCGGGCCGTGGCTGACGCCGAGCCCGAGCAGGAACCGGCCCGGATGCGTACGCTCCACCGCCGCCCACTGCGAGGCGACGTCCGCCGCCTCGTCGTTCCAGATGTTGAGGATGCCGGTCGCCACGGTCAGCCGGGTGGTGGCCTTCAGCAGCGGCTCCGCGACGGCGACGCCGGGACTCCCGCCGAGCCAGACAGCGCCGTACCCCAGCGCCTCGACCTCGGCGGCGGCCTCGTCGTACGCGCCGGTGTACGTCACTCCGGCGCCGTTCACCGCCGCCGTCCAGGCGCCGCTCCAGATCCCGATCCTGCCCAGCCGGTCGTGCTGTCCCATGTGAGCCCTTCCTCGATGCGCGCCGCGCGCCCGCCCGGTCGGCCGGGCGCGGTCCATCACCCATGCAAGCGGAACGGGCGGCCCGTCTGTTCCGCACCCGGTGAGCCGAACGGGTACGAACAGCCGGGCCGCCCGTGTGAGGCGCCCTGGGACGGCGGCCCTAGGGGGTCAACTCCACGATCCGGGTGAAGCTGTTCTGCGCCGCTGTCACCACGACGCGGACCCGCGTGGTGGTGACGGAGCCCGCGAAGGGGATCCAGCGGTACTGGTCGGTGTTGCCGGTGAGGTCGGCCTGTGTCACCCACGCCGCGCCGTCCCAGGTCTGGACGGTGAAGGCGGTCGGGACGCCGTCGCTGTGCGAGGCGAAGCCCACGCCGTTCAGTGTGGTCGGGGCGGGCGCGGTGACGGTCAGGGTGTCGGGGTACCGGGAGTCGGTGTCGTCGTTCCAGAAGGTGCTCAGATCACCGTCGACGGCATTGCCCGCGGTGTACGTACGGGTCGCGCCGTCCACGACGTTCGGCGCGTGTTCGCTGGAGGCGGCGGCCGTGGTGCCCTGCGGCCAACTGCCGAGGACCAGCACCTCGAGGGCGGCCTTGGCCGTCGTACCGTCGGACGACCGTACGGTCACAGTGACCGGATACGTACCGCTCCTCGTCCCGCTCGGCGGGGTGACCTTGACGTTCGCCAAGGTCGCGGTGGACGCCGGGGTCAACGGGACGCGGGCGGGCGTGGACGTCACGGTCCAGCCCGCGGGGACGTCGGCGCCGACCGCCGCCGTGGCGCCGGGCGCGGTCGAGTGGCCCTCGACCACCGCGCCGATCGTCGTACCGCCGTTCCCCTTGACCAGTGCGGGCGCGGGCGCGCCCGCGGAGACCGACACCTGGGTGTACGGGGTCCGCGGCGGGCGGACGGTGAAGGTGTAGTCACCGGACCCGGCGGTCACGGTGAGCGTCGTGCCGTCCGCCGTGCCCACGCTCAGGCCGGGGTCGCTCCGGCCGCGGCGGCCGTCCGCGAAGATCGTCCGGCCGCTCTCGGTCACCGTCGACCGGGCGCCGCCGAGCAGCGGCACCTTGATGGTCGCGGTCGAGCCGACCGGCACCACCGCGTGGTAGGTCAGCGTGGACCCGTCGCGCTGCCAGGCGCTGACGACCGTGCCGCGCGCGGTCCGCTGCCGCGCGGAGACCCGGGTGAGGTCGCCGACCACGCTGGGCGCGAGGGTGAAGGCGCGGTACGCGGCGCCCGCCGGTCCCGTGTCCGGCTGGATGCCGCCGAGCTGCTGATAGTACCACTGGCCGATCGAACCGGCGAGACCGATGTGGTCCTTGGACGAGGTGCCGTCCGCCGCCGAGGAGTTCGGCCACTTCTCCCAGATCGTGCCGGGGCCGTTGGCCACCATGTAGCCGAAGCTCGGGAAGTCGGTGCGCTCCGCGACGGCCAGCGCCACGTCGTTGCGGCCGGACATGCCGAGCGCCTGGTAAACGAAGGACGTGCCGACGAAGCCGGTCGTCACGTGATTGCCGTGCTTGGCGATGTCCTGGACGAGCCGGTCGACGGTCGCCTTCTGCTGAGCGGCCGGGACCAGACCGAGCACCAGGGGCATGGCGTAGGCCAGTTGGGTGCCGGTGCTCCACACACCGGTGTCGGCGTCGAGGAACCGCTTGGTGAAGCCCGCCCCGATCTGCCGCGCCAGGTCGGTGTAGCGCCTGGCGTCCGCGGTGTCGCCGACGACCGCGGCCATCTTCGCCAGCAGTGTGGCGTCCAGGTAGTAGTAGCCGGTCTGGAAGAAGACGTGCGGGGTGCTGACCGTCGCCACCCAGTCGTCGCCCCAGGAGCCGGGCGCGGCGGTGACGACGTGGTCGCTGTCGCTGATCGTGCCGAGGTAGTCGACCCAGCTCTTCACCTGCGCGTAATTGGCGCGCACCAGGCCCGCGTCGCCGTACTGCGTGTAGGAGTCCCAGATGATCTGCGGGTAGGCCGAGCCCCACGCGGGGTCGGTGAACCAGTCGGTGGCGCCCTGGGTGGGCGCGACCGAGGGCAGGCTGCCGTCGGGGTGGGCGCTGGTGACGACGGTCTGCGCCCACTGGTCGTAGAACGCCCGCATGTCGAAGTTGCTCATCGCCTCGACGTCGGTGTCGCCCGCGTCGCCGAGCCAGCCGTGCTTCTCACGCGTCGGGCAGTCCAGCGGAATCGACTGGAGGTTGTTCAACTGGGTCTGCACGAGGGCGGTCTGAATGCTGTTCAGCACCTTGTTCGACGTGTCGAACTGTCCGGTCGTGGCGACGTCGGAGTGCACTTCTTGCGCGGTGACGGTGACGGCGGTGCCCGCGGGCACGCCGGTGAGCTGGGCGTACCGGAAGCCGGAGTAGTTGAAGTGCGGGGCGTAGGTCTCGGCGCCCTTGCCCGCGAAGGTGTAATGCTCGGTCTGCCGGACCGGATCGCCGTCGCCGAAGCTGATGTTGGACGTGGTGACCTGGGCGTCCGAGGCGAGGATCTCGCCCTTCTTGATGTCAACGGTGGTGCCGGACGGGGCGCTTGCCCTGATCGTCACCCAGCCGACGATGTTCTGCCCGAAGTCGTACACCTGCGACCCGGCCACCGGGTGCGTGACGGCCACCGGCTTGAGGGTTTTGACGATACGTGTCGGAGGCGTCGTGTCGGCCTGGAGCCGGGTCAGCGCGCTGAAGACGGTGGCCGGGCGGGCGCCGTACACGCCGAGTTCGGCGAGCCGGAGATTGCACCCGGAGCCGTTGCAGTACAGCTTGGTGGCCGTGACGCGCACATAACGGGCCGTCACCTCGGCCGGTATCGAAACCGACGCCGTACCGGGGTTGGGCTGGTCGGCGCCGGTACGGTCCACGAGGGTCGTCGCGGTGGCGAAGGTCGGGTCGTCACCGGCCTCGACGCGGTAGCGGACCGGGAATCCGGCGCCGGGCAGGTCGCCCGCCGGGTCGTTGGTCGGCCGGGCGGGGAAGAGTCTGACGCCCGAGAGCGGCTGCGCGGAACCGAGGTCGACCTGCACCCACTTGGCGTCGTCCGCGGTCGTCGCGACGGCCGAGTGGTAGCCCTGGGAGGCGTCCGTCGAGCCGTCGACGCCGTCGGTGAGGGCGGCGGGCGACCAGCCGCAGCAGGCGGTCGTGTCCCGCGAGGTCACCGGCCTGCCCTGCGCGAGGCTCTGCGGGTGCGTCGCGGCGGCGACCGCCACGACGGGCTTCCACGCGCTGTCGTCGAAGCCCGCGGTGTCCCAGCCGGTCACGGCCCGACGGGCGTCGTACGTCTCGCCGAGGTAGAAGTCGTCGCCGGTCACCGGCCCCGCGGTGGTGCGCCAGGCCGGTCCGGTGCCGAATGTTGCGGAGGTGCCGTCGGTGTAGGTGACGTTGAGCTGCGCGACGAAGGTCGGCTCCCCGGAGAACTGTCCCTTGCCCGCCATGAAGGCCAACGCGTTGTGTCCGCGCACCAGTTGCCGGGTGACGTCGAAGTCGCGGTAGAGCACGCGCTTGGTGTAGTCGGTCACCGTCGAGTTGAGCACCTGGCCGGGTTCGGCCACGGCGCCGTTGACGTGCGGTTCCACGATGCCCTGCGCGCCGAAGTACAGCCGGGCGCGGGCGACGGACTTGGGGAGGTCGACGCCGCCGCGCACCAGCGCGCCGTCGGCGACCCGCAGCCAGGACGCGGACCAGTCGGACGCGGAGAACAGCGCGGTGTCGAAGTGCGCGGGGGCCGACCAGGGGGAGCGGTCGCCCGCCCGGTCCCAGGTGCGCACCGACCAGGTGTAGGTGGTGTTGCTCGCCAGCGCGGGACCACCATAAGAACGATTCACCGAATCGGCCGAACGAACGCGGCCCGAATCCCACACCTGATGCGCGTGGCCGCCCTTCCCGACGGCCGCCGCCTCGACCACGACCTGATACGCCGTCTGCGCCTCGGCACGCCGCGAGTCGTTCACCACCCACGACAACGTGGGGCGCTGACCGCCGACGACCGCGTCCGAGGACTCCCCGTCCACCTGCAAGGACGTCGGCGCGAGTGCGCCGAGGTGCCCGGACGACGCCTGGGCGGGCGTCACCGAGCCGACGGCGGGAAGCAGGGCCGCGACGGCCGCGGTCACCGCGAGGAGCGCCGAGCGGCGCCGGGGGGCGACGCGAGCGGCGGTCGTCCGGACCGGCCGCTTCACGGTGTTCTCCTGGTATGCGATCGAAACGTTTCAAGATGCATGGATAGATTCATACGGCGTGTGGCGGTGCCACGACAAGGTGTGCGACAGCGATTTCTGGGCTGGCCGAACCGGCGGTGACGCGACCCTTGACCCCCGGCGGTGCGGCCCTGCAAGAATCCGTGTGCGATTGGTTGATTCTGTTCAATGCCGGTTGTTCGCCCGTGAGTTGCCGACGCTCGGTCGAGGGCGCCGGAATGCGCGTACCTCAATGAGGAGGGATCCACCATGCCGGTCGATCGCAGGTCGTTCCTGATCGCGGGGGTGGCGGGGGCCGTTGCCGTACCCTCGCTCCCCGGTCTCACCGCAGTCGCGAGCGCCCGTTCCGGATCAACAGGAACCACCATTCCGCGGACGGTCGACCTCGCCGACGGGTGGCGTTTCGCCCTCGTCAACCCGGGCGGCATCACCGACCCGACCGGCGCCTACGCCGACGCCGCACAGCCCGGCTACGACGACTACCGCTGGCGCACCGTCCGCGTCCCGCACGACTGGAGCATCGAGCAGACCCCGACCACCGCCAACGGCACCTCGGGCGGCACCGGCTATCTGCCCGGCGGACTCGGCTGGTACCGCAAGGCGTTCACCCTGCCGCCCTCGGTCGCGGGACGCCGTGTCTCGGTCGAGTTCGACGGCGTCTACATGGACAGCAACGTCTACTGCAACGGCACACTCGTCGGCAACCACCCCTACGGCTACACGGGGTTCGCCCTCGACCTCACCGGCCTGCTGCACACCGACGGCCGCACCCCCAACGTCATCGCCGTCGAGGTCCGCAACCAACTCCCCAGCAGTCGCTGGTACTCCGGCAGCGGCATCTACCGCAACGCCCGCCTGGTCATCACCGACCCCGTGCATGTCGCGCGCTGGGGCACCCATGTGACGACGCCGGGACTCGCCGACACCCTCGCCGCCTCGCACGGCAAGGGCTACGCCACCGTCCGCGCGCAGGTCTCGGTCGTCAACGAGTCGGGCGCGGCGGCCTCCGCCACCGTCGTCAACACCGTCCTCGACCGGCGCGGCCGCCAGGTGGCGAAGGCCAGTTCACCGCTGACGCTGCCCGGCGCGGGCGGAGCGCGGGACGTCACCGCCGAACTGCGCGTGGACCGCCCCGACCTCTGGTCGTTCGACACCCCGGAACACCGGTACTCCCTGCTGACCGAAGTCCGCGTCAACGGACGGACGGTGGACACGTACACCACCGGCTTCGGCATCCGCCACGTCACGATCGACCCCGACCGCGGGCTGTTCGTCAACGGGCGGTACGCCAAGCTCAAGGGCGTCGACCTGCACCACGACCAGGGCGCGCTCGGCGCCGCCGTCCACATCGACGCGGTGCGCCGCCAGATGACGATCATGCGGTCGATGGGCGTCAACGCCTTCAGGACCTCGCACAATCCGCCGTCGCCGGAGATCGTCCAGGTCTGCGAGGAACTGGGCATCGTCATGATGGTCGAGGCGTTCGACTGCTGGCGCAGCGGCAAGAACACCTACGACTACGGCCGGTTCTTCGACGCCCACAGCGCCGCCGACATCACCGAGATGGTCGACGCGGCCCGCAACTCGCCCGCCGTCATCCTGTGGTCGATCGGCAACGAGATCCCCGACTCCACCAGCACCGCGGGCCTCGGCATGGCCGACGGGCTGATCACCGCGGTCCGCGCGCGCGACACCAGCCGTCCGGTCGTCATCGGCTCCGACAAATACCGCGGCCTGCCCGCGGTCGGCTCCGCCGCCGACCTCATGCTCGCCAAACTCGACGGCCTCGGCCTCAACTACAACACCGCGGCCTCCGTGGACGCCCTGCACGCCCGCTACCCGCACCTGTTCCTCTTCGAGTCCGAGTCGTCGTCCGAGACCTCGACCCGCGGCGCCTACCAGGAGCCGGAACACCTCAACACCGGCGAGAACCACACCCCGGGCAAGCGCGCCACCTCCAGTTACGACAACAACCTCGCGTCCTGGACGATGAGCGGCGAGTACGGCCTGAAGAAGGACCGCGACCGCGCCTTCTTCGCCGGCGAATTCCTCTGGTCGGGCACCGACTACATCGGCGAACCCACGCCCTACGGCGTCTTCCCGGTGAAGGCGTCCTTCTTCGGCGCCGTCGACACCGCGGGCTTCCCCAAGGACATGTACCACCTCTTCCGCAGCCAGTGGACGAGCGAGCCGATGGTCCACCTGGTGCCCATGGACTGGACCGACCACACGCCGGGCGAGACCGTCGAGGTCTGGGCGTACGCCAACGTGGACACCGTCGAGCTGTATCTCAACGGCCGCTCGCTCGGGGTGCGGCGCTTCGACACCAAGAAGACCGTCGACGGGCGGACGTATCTGGAGACCACCGAGGCGACCGGCGACGACAAAACGGTCACCGGCGGTCCGTACCCCGGCAGCTACACCAGCCCCAACGGCAGCGCGGGCAAGCTCCACCTGACCTGGAAAGTCCCCTTCGCACCCGGTGAGTTGAAGGCCGTCGCCCGGAAGAACGGCAGGACGGTCGCAACCGACGTGCTGCGCACCGCGGGCGAGCCGCGCGGCCTGCGCCTGACGCCGGACCGCGACTCCCTGACCGCCGACGGCGATCGCCTGGCCTTCGTCACCGCCGAGGTGATCGACGCGCACGGCACCGTCGTCCCCGGCGCCGGCCACCTGATCACCTTCAAGACCACCGGCGGCTCCCTGGCCGGAGTCGACAACGGACAGCAGGAGAGCGCCGAGCGCTACCAGGCCACCACCAGAACCGCCTTCCACGGCAAGGCACTCGCCATCGTCCGCTCGGGCACCGAGGCGGGCCGCCTCACCCTGACCGCGAGCGCGCCGGGGCTGCACCCCGCGACCATCTCGATACGGACCGGCCGCGCGTCGGGACCCGTCGCCACCACACCCCCGGTCCGCTTCTCACCCGACCCGGGCCCAGGGCCCGTCAGCTACCCGCTGGCGGACGCCAGTTACTCCGGTGCGGGCAACGCGCTGCCCGCCGCGATGCTCGACGGCAACCCCGCCACCGGCTGGTCCAACGCCTTCAACAAGAGCGCCACCGCCCTGCTGCCCGCCTTCCGCGGCGCCCGCCCCGCCGACTGGGTCTCGGTCGCCTGGGCCGCGCCGCAGCGGATCGACACCCTCTCGGTCACCTTCACCGTCGACGCCACCCACTCGCTGCCCGGCGCCGTCACGCTCTCCTACTGGGACGGCGACCGCTACGTGCCCGTCAAAAACCCGGCGATCACCTGGGCGACGGCGAGCGGCGCGCCGACCGTCATCACCTTCCCCGCCGTCCGCACCCCGCGGCTGCGCCTCGACCTGACCAGCGCCGCCCCCGGCACACCCGACGGCGCCCAGCGCATCACCGACTTCACCGTCAGCGGGAGCTGACCGCGCCGCCGTCACCGTTCGGTCGTGGTCCGTACCCAGGCGCCCCCGCCTCCGGGCGCGGTCGGGGCGCCGGGCTCGGGGCAGAACGGGCACAACGGGCAGACCGGGAAGGCCGATCCCGCCGCGGTCGGCCGGATTCTGGCCGCCCAGCCGGGCACCCGCTCCTACCTCGGCACCGGGTCGGTCGCCGCGAATTTCACGGGCGTCGCCGGGGCGACGACGGTGGTGGCGTACCAGGGCGACTCGTCCTGGGGCGCTTGTCAGATGGTCTCAGGGCGCTGGTTCACCGCGCCGGGCGAGGCGGTCGTCGCCGACCGGTTCCTGAAGGCGGCCGGGGTCCGGGTCGACGATACCGTCACCCTGGAGCACGACGGCCGCGGCACGCCGGTCCGTATCGTCGGCGAAGCGCTCTCCACGGGCGACTCGGGCACGCGGGTCCTGATGGACGAACCGACGCTGACCCGCGTCGGACTGGCCTTCCGACCGGACACGTTCTCCGTGCGCCTGACGGCGGGCACTGACCGCGACCGCTACCTCGCGGCCCTCGACACCGCGCTCGGCCCGCTCGGCCTCGGCGTGTTCAAAGCGCTCGGCATGGCGCCGCGGCAGACCGTCGCCATGGTGCTCACCTCGGCGGGCTCGGTCGGCGCGGTCGCGGGACTCGCGGGTGTGCCGCTCGGTATCGCCCTGCACGGCCATGTGCTGCCGATCATGGGCGAAGCGGCCGGTACGGGTATCCCGCACGCCGACCTCGCGGTCTACCACGCCCCGCAGATCGCCCTGCTCGCGGTGGCGGGTCTGGCCATCGCCGCGGGCGGGGCGCTGCTCCCGGCGAGCTGGGCGGCCAGGACGCGGACGGCGGTGGCGCTGCGGACCGAATGACGGGGTGACGGAGTGACCGAACGACGGGGTGACCGGGTGACGGGTCGGGACGGGGGCGCCGGTCGTTACGAGGCGTCCTCGTCCTCTTCCTCGTGCGGGGCCTCCGGCGGCGCGAGGAACGGGTCGTTGACCGGCGCCGGGTTGGGCACGGTGGCCGGGCGTGGGGCGGTCTGCTCCGGATTGGAGAAGAGCGAAGGCGAAGAGTCCATGAAGATCCCCCAGTGAGTGGTGATGACGGCGGTCGCCGCTGCCTCGGTCCGCCCGCGGCGGTCGTCGCCGTCATTGCTGACGGCTCCGCCCTGGTGCGTGGGAAAACGGCAGGTCGTGCTGGGACGACGGTACGCGCCGCCTATGACGGTACGCCCTGCGGGCCGCAGGACCGAACGTGGCGTTGGCCCTGGCGGGTCGGCGGGGTCCGGAGCGGGGTCGAAGCGGGGTCGAAGGGGGCCCGGCGCCGGCCCCGGTGCGGCCCGGCTCGGGCCTGTCGCGGCGCTGCGGCGGTCCCGTCGCGGCCCGGTCGCGGCCCCGCGCGGTCAGTCGTGCGGGCGTCCGGGGGAGGGCGGGCCGGGGGCGGCGGCTTCGGGCGCGCCGCGCACCAGGGCGCGGCTCGTGGCCACCGCGAGGTCCGCGGTGCCCTCGACCCCCTCCCGCGGGCTCACGCGGCTGAAGAGGCCGCCGGGGTGCAGTGTCGCGTAGCCGTGGGCGGCCGTCACGTGCTGCTCCAGGAGCGTCAGCGCGGCGGCGGGACCCTGACCGAGGGCGTCCTGGGCCAGTTCGAAGAGCAGGTCCACCAGCCGGCGGCCCGCGTCGGCGAGGTCGCGGTCCTGGAGCGCCACCAGGGGCCTGGCGAAGATCACGTCGAAACCGGCGCCGCGCGCGCCGACGTAGCGGACGTACGCCCCCGCGGTCGCCGCGAAGCGCTCGGCCGGGTCCTGGCCCGCGCCGTCGGCCGCCTGCCGGAACCGCTCGGCCAGTTCCTCGGCGGCGCGGGTCGCGACCGCGGCCAAGAGGTGGTCGCGGTCGGCGAAGTGCCGGTAGGGCGCGGCCGTGCTCACCCCGAGCCTGCGGGCGACCCGCGCGACCGAGAAGGCCGCGGGCCCCGCCTCCGCCAGCAGATCGAAGCTCGCCTCGATCAGCGCGGGGCGCAGCTCGCCGTGGTGGTAGCGGCCCCGCTGGGGGCCGCCCTGCGCGTTCCCCGACACGGGCCGCCTCCTCGCGCGCTGGACGTGATAGCCCTCTTACCGTACCGTAGTGATAGCCCTCTTACATTCCTCGTGCGCGGAACTCCCCCCGCACACTCGAACCCTCAATCCCGCAGGGACGGAAAAGTCATGACCGAAATCAAGGACAAGGTCGTCGCGATCACAGGAGCCAGCAGCGGAATCGGCGAGGCGACCGCGCTGCTGCTCGCCGAACGCGGCGCGAAAGTGGTGCTCGGCGCCCGTGGGACGGACCGGCTCGCCGCAGTCGCCGCACGGATCGGGAAAGCGGGCGGCGAGGTCGCCCACCTGCGCACCGACGTGCGCAGCCGCGCCGACGTCGCCGGGCTCGTGGGCCTGGCGACCGAGCGCTACGGACGGCTCGACGTGCTGGTCAGCAACGCGGGGGCGATGCCGATCTCCCCGCTCGACGAACTGCGCGTCGAGGACTGGGAGGAGATGGTCGACGTCAATCTCAAAGGCGTGCTGTACGGCATCGCCGCCGCGCTTCCGGTATTCCGCGCGCAGGGCTTCGGCCATTTCGTGAACACCGCGTCCACGGCGGCCCACCGAATTGTGCCCAGCCAGTCGGTCTATTCCGGTACGAAAATGGCCGTGCGCGCCGTCTCCGAGGGCCTGCGGCAGGAAGCGGGGGGCAAGCTGCGGGTGACGATCGTCTCGCCCGGCATGACGATGACCGAATTCGCGGGCGGCATGCGGCGCCCCGAAGCGCGCGCCAAGCTGGCCGAGATGGTGGAAGGGATCGCGATGCCGCCGGACGCCGTCGCCCGCGCCATCGCCTTCGCGATCGAGCAGCCCGCCGACATCGACGTCGGCGAGATCGTCGTCCGCCCGACCGCGCAGAGCTGACGGCGCGGGACCGGGTCGGCCGGTCCCGCGCCGCCGGTACGCGAACGCCGCACGTCGGACGGTCAGCGGTCAGCGGTCAGGGGTCCGGGGTCCGGGGTCAGCGGTCAGGAGGCAGGAGGCGGCGGGTCTCAGGCGGTCGTGGTCGTCATCTGGCCGGTGCCGCTGTCCTGGAGCCACTGCGACCAGGACAGGTTGAAGTCGGCGTAGCCGTTGTTACCCGGGGCCTTGCCGCGCGGGGAGCCGGTGATGGTGACCGGGTCGCCCTGCTTGACGTAGTTGTAGAACCACTTGGCGTCGGTGAGCGACAGGTGGACGCAGCCGTGCGAACCGAAGCTGTGCCCCGGCTGCGGGTCCCCGGTCGAGTAGTGGATGTACGTGCCCGAATTCGTCAGGTGCACGTCCCACGGCAGGGTCAGGTCGTAGTAGTCCGGATTGCTCTTGTCGCAGGTTATGTGGACGCTACAGGACGTCATGTGGACCTTCTCCGCCTTGTCGATGACGGCCATCGTCCCGTCCCAGGAGGGCCACGTGGGGCTGCCCGCGTCGATCGGCAGGGTCTTCACGACCTGTCCGTTGTGCGTGACCTTCATCGTGTGACCCGGCACCGACACGGTCGCCTCGTTGTCGTCGCCGACGGTGAACGCGTGGTGGTAGCCGTGCACCCCGTACCGCCCGTTGCCGTTGGGCACATCGGTCAGATTCGCGTCGACCGTGACCTTCGTGCCCGGCTTCCAGTACGACTCGGGCCGGAAGTCGACCCGGGTGGTGCTGAACCAGTGCCAGGCGCCGGTGGTCGGCACGGACGTGGTGATCTTGAGGTGCTTCTCTATGTTCGCGCGGGCCGAGGCCGCCACCGGGTTGGTGAAGAGCACCGAGACCGGCATCGCGACGCCGACCGTGGTCCCGGTCTGCGGGGTGATCGTGTCGAGCAGCATCGGCGGCCCCTTCGGGGTCGGCTTCGTCGGCGAGGGCGTGGCGCTCGGCTTCGCCGACGCCGACGCCTTCCCGTCGGCAGCGGACGAGGCGGCGTCGTGCCCGCTCCCGCCGCACGCGCTCGTGCCCGCGAGCACCGCTCCGGCCACCAGCGCGATACCCAAGCTGCCCCTGAACCGACTCATGCCCCTGCTCCACTCGTATCACTGCGTCACTTACGTCCGGTACGTACGGTCGTGTCCCGGCGCGTCCGCTACGCCTGATCACCACGGTACGTCTACTACAGACCCCTACCCGATCACGGCGGTTGCAGGGCTCACGTAAAGCGACGGCCAAGCCTGCCGGATCGCCGCGTGGCGTGTGTCACACAGGGTGATGCGGTGTCACCGGGCGTGTGCCCGGCGCCCGGACGCGCGGAATCGCCGCCCGGACATGCGGAATCCGCCCGGAGACGCGGAATCCGCGCCGAGACGCGGAATCAGCGGCCGGACACGCGGAATCCGTACTCGGACCCGCGGACGCGGTGTCCGATCAGCCGGGACTCAGTGCTTGATCAGGCAGAAGGGGTGCCCCGCGGGGTCCGCGTAGACGCGCCAGCTCCGGGTCCCGGCGCCGTCGTCGAGCAGGATCGCACCCCTGGCCAGCACCTTCTCCTCGGCCTCGGCCAGATCGGGCACGCCGAAGTCGAGGTGGAACTGCTGCGGGGAGGCGGGCTCCGGCCAGCGCGGCCTGCGGTATTCGGTGACCCGCTGGAAGGCCAGCACCAGCCCGGCCGCGGTGTGCAGTGTCGCCCAGCCGTCGCTCAACGACCAGCGCGGATCGGGCCGGTCGACCGTACCGCCGAGCAACGACTTGTAGAACCTGGCGAGTTCCGCCGGATCGGAACAGTCGAGCACCACGCACTGCAATTCGGCAATCATGAACAGAGCGTAGGGGGCACGGCGGCTCCGGCGCGCGACGGCGGGGCCGAAACCGGCGGTACGGCCCCCGCACGACGGAATCTTGCGAACGGAACCTGTCTCACGCCGTCACACCTGGCGATAATGCGGGGCATGGGGTCAGTGATCACCGTGGTGTCGGTCGCGCTGGTGGTCGCGGGCGCCGCGGCGGCCCTGTTCTGGCTGGTTCGCGGGCGCAGGGGATTCGGGACGCCCGCCGACCGGGCCGCCTTCGCCACCCTGCACTCGGCGTCACTGGCCGCGCCCCCGCTGCGCAACGGCCTCGACCCCGAGTCGGCCCGCAGCGCCGCCCGCCATCTGCGGGCGCTGCTCGGCACACCCGCGCTGGCCGTCATCGGCGACGGCGAACTGCTGGCCTGGGAAGGTCCGGGCCGCCGACACGCGGCGCAGGCCGTGGAACACGCGCGGGAGGCGATGGACGCCGGGCGGCCGTGGGTGGTCCCGGCCGAGGAGATCCACTGCGGCGACGACCGGTGCCCGATCCGCAGCGCCGTCGTCGTACCGCTGGTGGTGGACGGCCTGGTCGTCGGCGCGCTGTCGGTGTACGCGCGCCAGGTGTCGGCGGGCCTGGTCAGAGCCGCGGGCGAGGTCGCGCACTGGGTCATCTCGCAGTTGGAACTCGCCGAGCTGGACCGCTCGCGCACCCGGATGATCGAAGCCGAACTGCGCGCGCTGCGGGCGCAGATCTCCCCGCACTTCGTCTACAACTCGCTGACCGCCATAGCCTCCTTCGTCCGCACCGACCCCGACCAGGCCCGTGAACTGCTCCTCGAATTCGCCGAGCTGACGCGCTACAGCCTGCGCAGGCACGGCCAGTTCTCCACCCTCGCCGAGGAGTTGCGGTCCGTCGACCGCTATCTGCGCCTGGAACGCGCCCGGTTCGGCTCCCGGCTCCGCGTCGATCTGCTCATCGCGCCCGAAGTGCTGCCGGTGGCCGTACCGTTCCTCTGCCTCCAGCCGATCGTTGAGAACGCCGTACGCCACGGACTCGGACCAAAGTCGACGCCGGGGCGCATCACCATCAGGGCCGAGGACGCGGGCGCGGAGTGCCGCATCAGTGTGGAGGACGACGGCGTGGGCATGGACCCCGAGGAGGTCAGGATGCGGCTCGCCGGAGAGGACGACGGCGACTCGCTCGGCCTGGGCAATGTCGACGAGCGGCTGCGTACGGTCTTCGGCGACGAGTACGGCCTGGTGGTGGAGACCGCCCCCGGCGCCGGGACGAAGGTCAACGTCCGGGTGCCCAAGTACCGGAACGGAGTACGCGCATCGTGAAACCGTTGCAGGTCCTGGCCGTCGACGACGAACCGCCCGCCCTGGAGGACCTGACGTATCTGCTGCGCGGCGACCGGCGGGTCGGCCGGGTGCTCAGCGCGGGCAGCAGCGACGAGGCCCTGCGGCTGCTGGAGGACGAGTCGGTCGAGGCCGTCTTCCTCGACATCCGGATGCCGGGCCTCGACGGCCTCGACCTGGTCCGCGTCCTCGGCCGCTTCGCCCGGCCGCCCGCGGTCGTCTTCGTCACCGCCTACGAGGACTTCGCCGTCGACGCCTTCGCCCTCAAGGCCTGCGACTACCTGCTCAAACCGGTCGGCAGGGAACGGCTGGCCGAGGCGGTCCGCCGCGTCGCCGCCGTCATCGAGGGCAACACACCGGGAGCCGCGCCCGCCGGCCGCTCCGACGAGCGCATCCCGGTCGACCTCGGCGGAGTCACCCGCTTCATCCGCCGCGAGGACGTCGCGTACGTCGAGGCGCAGGGGGACTACGTACGCCTGCACGCGGGCGGCCACGCGCCACTGGTCCGGATAGCGCTCGCCGTCCTGGAGGAGCGCTGGGCGCAGCACGGCTTCGTCCGCATCCACCGCGGCTACCTGGTCTCGCTCCGCCACGTGGAGGAGCTGCGCTCGGACGCCGGGCACTGGACGGTACGCGTGGCGGGCGGTGAACTCCCGGTCAGCCGACGCCACTCCAGGGAACTGCGGGACCTGCTGATGCAGTGGTCGCCCGCGCCCGGCGAGGGGCCGTCATGAGCGGTACGCAACCGCCACCGCCGCGCCGGGTCGCGGTGACCGCGCCGCGCCGCGACCGTACCGGCGGCTGGTCCGCGCGAGCCGTCGCCGAGGACCTGCACGCACAGCCGCGCCTCGGCCAGGTCTATGTCCGCTCCCTGGTCAGGGACCAACTGCGGCTCTCGCTCGGCGTGCTGGCCGTCCTCGCGGTCGTCATCGGCGGTCTGCCCGCCGCCTTCGCGCTCGCGCCGGGGCTGCGCACGGTGGACGTCCTCGGGGTCCGGCTCGCCTGGCTGCTGCTCGGCGTCGTCGCCTACCCGCTGCTGGTGGGCGCGGCCTGGTTCCACGTACGGCACGCGGAGCGCGTCGAGCGGGACTTCACGGATCTGCTCAACGCCCCGGACACGCCGCCGGGTTCGGCCCCGGCACCCGCGGCCCCGACGGACACCGCCCCTGACGCGGCGGCGCAGGCCGCGCCCACCGCCCCTGACCCGGCACCCGCGGCCCCGACGCCCAGCGCCCCTGACCCGGCGGCGGGACCCGCGCCCACCGCCTCTGACCCGGCGACGGGACCCGCGCCCAGCGCCCCCGGCCCGGAGGCCGGATGAATCCGGCGCTCGGCTTCACCGCCCTCGTCGTCGTCCTCGTGGCGACCGTCGTGGTCGGCTTCTACGGCCTGCGGCTGTCCCGCGCCACCTCGGACTTCTACGTCGCCTCCCGCGAGATCTCACCGCTGTGGAACGCCTCGGCGATCGGCGGCGAGTATCTGTCGGCCGCCTCCTTCCTGGGCGTCGCGGGCCTGTTGATGGCCTACGGCGTCGACATGCTGGCCTACCCGGTGGGTTACACGGCCGGATATCTGGTGCTGTTGCTGCTGGTCGCGGCGCCCCTGCGCCGCTCGGGCGCGTACACGCTGCCGGACTTCGCCGAGGAACGCCTCGGGTCCACCGCCGTGCGCCGGGTGGCGAGCGTCTTCGTCGCCGTCATCGCCTGGCTCTACCTCGTACCGCAGTTGCAGGGCGCGGGCCTGACCCTCCAGACGGTGACGGGCGCGCCGCGCTGGGTCGGCGCGGTGGTCGTGGCGGTGGCCGTCGTCGGCGTCTCGGCGGCGGGCGGCATGCGCAGCGTCACCCTCGTGCAGGGCTTCCACTTCTGGCTGAAGCTCACCGCCATCGCGGTGCCCGCCGTCTTCCTCGTCCTGGCCTGGCGGTCGGCGGGCACCCCCTCGCTGACCGCGCCCGACGTGCCGCGCTTCCCGCACACCACGGTCGTACGGCTCGACAGCCAGGTCCGCTTCGACGTGGCGACACCCGTGACGGTGACGGTCAGCGGCACCCTCGACGGCACGGCCTACGGCGCCAAGGGGGCCTCGCGCGCGGAGCGACACGGCGTGCCCGTACGGCTGGTGCGCGGCGAGCACACGGCGGAAGGCGGCACCGGCCTGACCTTCCCCGAAGGCGTCCCCGTACCGCACAAGGTCGGCCTCGCACCGGCGACCGGCGCCAGGTGGGCGAGCCCGCTGTCCGGCGCGGGCGGCAGATCGCACCCGCTGTACGCCGTCTACTCGATCCTGCTGGCCACCTTCCTCGGCACGATGGGCCTGCCGCACGTCCTCGTCCGCTTCTACACCAACCCCGACGGCCGGGCCGCCCGCCGGACGACGCTGCTCGTCCTGATCCTGCTGAGCGGCTTCTACCTGCTGCCGCCGGTCTACGGGGCGCTCGGCCGGATCTTCGCGCCGCAACTGCTGCTCACCGGGCAGACCGACACCGCGGTACTGGTGCTGCCGCAGATCACACAGGCCGGTGAGGCGGGGCGGCTGCTGGCGGCGCTGGCGACCGCGGGAGCCTTCGCCGCCTTCGTGTCGACCGCGTCGGGACTCACGGTGTCGGTGGCGGGCGTGGTCTCGCAGGATCTGCTGCGCGGCTCGACCCACGGCTTCCGCTGGGCCTCGCTCGCGGCGGCCGTACCGCCGTTGGCGATGACGGTCGCGACCCCCGGCCTGCCGGTGGCCGACGCGATCGGCCTGGCCTTCGCCGTCGCCGCCTCGTCCTTCTGCCCGTTGCTGGTGCTGGGCATCTGGTGGCGCGGACTGACCGACCTGGGCGCGCTGTTCGGCCTGGTGGCCGGGGGCGGACTCGCCGCCGTCGCGGTCGTGCTGACCAGCGTGCGCGGACCCGGCGGCGGCTGGAGCGCCGCGCTGCTCGAAGAGCCCGCGGCCTGGACCGTCCCCGTGGCCTTCGCCGTCATGGTCGTCGGGTCGCTGCTGACCCGCGGCCGGATCTCGCGCGCGGACGTCGACCGGGTGATGCTGCGCATGCACCTGCCCGAGGAGGTCGGCGCGCAGCCGGAACCCGGTCAGCCCGGTCGACTCGGCGTCCCCGCGCCGCGGGAGACGCCCGGCGCGCCGGGACCCGCCGGTGAGCGGTCACCGACCGTTCGCCGTATCTGACCGACCGCTCGCCGTATCTGACGGACCGTCCGTCGCCCGGACCCGACCGCTGGGCGACGCCCGCTGTGGGGCTGTGGCCCCCCGACGTCGGCGTTCCTAGCGTGGGAGCGGGCCCAGCACGGCCCGCGGCGGCGTACGTACCGCGCTTCGCGCCGCCATTCCTCACCGAGGAGGGAACCGCAGATGAGCACCCCCGTCACGACCGAACGGCCGCCCGTGGACGGCATCGCCGACCCCGGACCGCTCGGCCTCGCCGCGTTTGCCGCCACCACCTTCGTCCTGAGTTCCTTCAACGCCCACCTCATCGACCAGAATCTGCTCACGGTGGTCCTGCCGCTCGCGCTGTTCTACGGCGGACTCATGCAACTGCTCGCCGGAATGTGGGAGTTCAAGAA
This sequence comes from Streptomyces sp. NPDC088910, assembly GCF_044749865.1. Classification (NCBI taxonomy): domain Bacteria; kingdom Bacillati; phylum Actinomycetota; class Actinomycetes; order Kitasatosporales; family Streptomycetaceae; genus Streptomyces; species Streptomyces sp. NPDC088910. Next base: position 143,319 of record NZ_JBIVIV010000006.1, on the reverse strand, counting down.
GGGCAACACCTTCGGCGCCACCGCCTTCGGTTCCTACGGCGCCTTCTGGCTCTCCTACGCGGCCTATGTGAAGTTCGTCGTCGGCGATCTGCCCCCGGACACGGCCAACCAGGCCACCGGCCTCTATCTGCTGATCTGGGCGATCTTCACCGTCTACATGACGGTCGCGGCCCTGCGGACCAACGCCGCGCTGTTCGCGGTCTTCGTGGCCCTGTCGGCGACCTTCATCGTGCTGACCGTCGCGGAATTCGACAAGTCCGTCACCATCACCAAGGTCGGCGGCTGGATCGGGCTGGTCACCGCCGTGTTCGCCTGGTACGCCTCCTTCGCCGTCGTCACCAACAGCACCTGGAAGCGCGCCGTCGTCCCCGTGCTCCCGCTGTCAGGACTCCCCGTCGGCCGCCGCGGCGGACCGGTGGAGGAGCCCCACTCATGACCGAGGAGACCCTCTCCAACCTGCTCAGAGAAGACCGGCGCTTCCCCCCGCCGCCCGAACTGGCCGCGCGGGCCAATGTCACCGCGGCCGCGTACGAGGAGGCCGCGGCCGACGTCGAGGCGTTCTGGGCCGCCGCCGCGGCCCGGCTGGACTGGGCCGAGCCCTGGACCCGGGTACGCGACTGGAGCCGGGCGCCCTTCGCCCGCTGGTTCGTCGGCGGGAAGCTCAACGTCGCCGACAACTGCGTCGACCGGCACGTGCGCGCCGGGCTCGGCGACCGGGTCGCCTTCCACTGGGAGGGCGAGCCCGGCGACACCCGCACGCTCACCTACGCCGACCTCCACGAACAGGTCTGCCGCGCCGCCAACGCCCTGCTCTCGCTGGGCGTGCGGGCCGGCGACCGGGTCGCGCTCTACATGCCGATGATCCCCGAGACGGTCGTGGCGATGCTGGCCTGCGCCCGTATCGGCGCACCGCACACCGTCGTCTTCGGCGGCTTCTCCGCCGACGCGCTGCGCGGCCGGATCCTCGACTGCGACGCGCGGGTGGTGATCACCGCGGACGGCGGCTACCGCAAGGGCGCCGCCTCGGCCCTGAAGCCCGCCGTGGACGAGGCCGTGGAAGGCTGCCCCGACGTCCGCAGCGTCCTGGTCGTGCGCCGTACGGGCCAGGACGTGACGTGGACCTCGGGCCGGGACGTGTGGTGGCACGACCTGGTGGACGCGCAGTCGGCCGAGCACGAGGCCGAGGCGTTCGACAGCGAGCACCCGCTCTACATCATGTACACCTCGGGCACGACGGCCCGCCCCAAGGGCATCCTGCACACCACCGGCGGCTACCTCACCCAGGCCGCCTGGACGCACTGGGCGGTCTTCGACGTCAAGCCGGAGCGGGACGTGTACTGGACGGCCGCCGACATCGGCTGGGTCACCGGCCACTCCTACATCGTCTACGGCCCCCTCGCCAACGGCGTGACCTCGGTGCTCTACGAGGGCACGCCCGACTCCCCGCACCAGGGCCGGTGGTGGGAGATCGTCGAGAAGTACAAGGTGACGATCCTGTACTGCGCGCCCACCGCGATCCGCACCTTCATGAAGTGGGGCGACACGATCCCGGGCCGGTACGACCTGACGTCGCTGCGGCTGCTCGGCTCGGTCGGCGAACCCATCAACCCCGAGGCGTGGATGTGGTACCGGCGCGCCATCGGCGGCGACCGCTGCCCGGTGGTCGACACCTGGTGGCAGACCGAGACCGGCGCGCAGATGATCAGCCCGCTGCCGGGCGTCAGCGTCTGCAAACCCGGCTCGGCGCTCAGGCCGCTGCCCGGCATCTCGGCGGAGGTCGTGGACGACACGGGCCGTCCGGTGCCGAACGGCTCCGGCGGCTACCTCGTGCTGACCGAGCCGTGGCCCGGCATGCTGCGCACCATCTGGGGCGACGAGCAGCGGTACATCGACACGTACTGGTCGCGCTTCCCCGGCTGGTACTTCGCGGGCGACGGCGCGAAGAAGGACGAGGACGGCGACATCTGGCTGCTCGGCCGGGTCGACGACGTGATGAACGTGTCGGGGCACCGGATCTCCACCACCGAGGTGGAGTCCGCGCTGGTGTCCCATCCGCTGGTCGCCGAGGCGGCCGTCGTCGGCGCCACCGACGCCACGACCGGGCAGGGCATCGTCGCCTTCGTGATCCTGCGCGCCGACGGCGAGAAGGCCGCGCGGGAGGCGGGCGGCGACGACGTGGCCAGGCGATTGCGGGCGCACGTCAGCAAGGAGATCGGGCCGATCGCCCGGCCCCGGCAGATCCTCGTCGTCGCCGAACTGCCCAAGACCCGCTCGGGCAAGATCATGCGCCGACTGCTGCGCGACATCGCCGAACACCGCGACCTCGGCGACGTGACGACGCTGACCGACTCCACGGTGATGGACACCATCCGTGAACGGCTGCCCGGCGGCTCGTCCTCCGGCGCCCCGGCGGACGAGGAGTAGCGGGGAGCGGCGTACCGCGCCGGATCCGGTCCCGGCCGGTACGCGCCGACGGCCCGCGAGGCGGTCTCCCCACCGCCCGCGGGCCGTCGTCACTCAACTCCTGTGCCGCTGGAGCGCCTTGTGCGAGACCAGCGTGTGGTGCCCGGCGCCGACCGCGTCCACGTACACGTTCACCCCGTCACCGCTCACGCGCGCGCCGCCGACCGCCCGCGTGCCGTCCCAGACGGTCCGCCCGTCCAGGGTGACCCGCACCCTCGCGCCGCCGGTCGGCACCGCGAGCCTGCCGGTGGTGCCGCGCGGCGCGTCGGTGGCCAGCGTGAAGCCGCCGCCGTTCGCGCGCCAGGACGCGCTGATCGCGCCGTGCGGGGTGGGCACCTTGCCCTGCGCCCACGTGAGGTCGCCGGGCGTGGGCACGATCGCGTACGAGGCGAAGCCCGCGCCGGTCGGCCGGATGCCCAGCACCTGGTTGGTGAGGCTGACCGTCGGCCCCGAAGCCCAGCCGTGCGCGAGGCTGGTGAACTGCGAAAGGGCGGGCTGTCCCGCCAGGTCGGCCTTCTCCCAGAAGGTGCCGCCCGGGTCCTGCGAGAGCTGGTAGCCCCAGAAGGTACGGATCAGATCCAGGCCGCCGGTCTGCTGCGCGCCGCTCGCGTCGGCCAGACCCAGCCGCGCGCTCGCCTCGAAACCGCTGGGCAGCGGCTCGTAGATCGGCCCGATCGACGCGTTGGGCGTGCTCGGCGCCATCGTCAGCGCGCCGTAGGGACCCCAACTCGTCCGCCGCAGATAGTCCATCGCGCTGCTCGCCTGCCGCTGGTCGGCGACCCCGGTGAGAGCCGCCGCCGCGTTGGCGTCCTGCGGATAGGCGCCGGGGATCTCCCGCGAGAGCCGGTACGCACCGACGGTCGGGTCCCAGAGCTGGTCGTTGACCGCCTTCCTCACCACGGTCGCGCGGTCCGCGTACACCCCGGACGCGGCCTTGTCGTGCCGGGCGGTGGCCAGCTCCGCCATCTCCTGGAGATTGCGCACATACAGCGCGTTCACATACGTCTCGTGCCCGCAGTCGCTGTAGCCGTAGTGGCCGCAGGAGTTGACCGCGCCGAAGGCGATCAGCCCCTGCGGGTCCTGGGCGCGCACCGACTCCAGCCACGCGGTGGCCTTCGTCAGCGCGGGCCACCACCTGTCGAGATAGCCGCGGTCACCGGTGTAGAGCCAGTGCTGGTACTGGTTGTAGACGAACCACGTCACGTACTCGCCGTACGTGCGGATCTCGTCCTGATTGTGCGGCCCCACCAGGCTCTCGCCGGGCATGTACCCGTCCGGCAACTGCTGCGCGGCCAGCGAGGACAGCGAATTGTCCACCGCGTCCGTGTCGTTGGTGCTCAGATACGTGACCGGGACCTGCACCGCCAGGTCGCCCTGCCACACGATGCGGTCCCGCTTGGCGCCGTCGAAGATGACCTCCTTGGCGGGATCGGCGTTCGGCACCTGGCTGTCCGCGTGATCGCCCTCACCCGTCGCGTACGGCCAGCTCTTGGCCGTGTCCGACATCCAGGTGTCGAGCTGCACGGTGTACGCGCCCGCGTACCAGATCTTGTTCAACTCGTCGTCGCTGGACAGGAACCAGCCCTGGTACGCGGCGGGCGACTTCTGCCGCGGCGCCGCGTCGAACTCCACGGACACCGCGCCGAGGTCCACCCAGCCGGGCCCGTCGAGGAACAGCGTCGCGTAGCGGAAACCGCCGCGCAGCTGAGTGTCCGTCAAGGTCGCGGGCAGCTTCGCCGTGTCCAGGGTGATGGTGTGGCTGTCGGCGTCGTAGGTGTACGGCTGGCCGGGATAGCCGTTCCAGATGTTCGCGGTGTCGCAGCCCGGCGCATGGGCCGCCTCGCCGTTGTTGTCGCCCGGAGCGGTGGCCGCGTACTGCACCGACTCGCTGAAGCACACGTGCAGTCGAGGCGGTGTCTTGGACGCGCCCGCCACCTTGACGCTGATCCGGCCGCCGACGTCCTTGCCGAAGTCCAGTGCCAGCAGCGGGGATTGGGTGCGGTCGCCGGTGCTGACCAGCCGTACGGCCCTGCGACCGTCGCCCAGCACCGCCTTCGGGTCGCCCTGGATCGCGCCGCCTCTCGCGGTCGCCGACAGCACGCGGACCGGGGTGACCGTGTGCCCGGCCGGCGCCAGGACGTACGGGCGCCAGTCGCCGGGGCGCGGGGTGTAGCCGTGCTGCGTCCAGGGGTCGTGCGCCTTCGCCGCCGCGGTCGTCGTCGGCGCGTCGGCGCCGAAGGCCGAGCCGGGCAGCAGGCCCAGCATGACGGTCCCGGCCGCGACGGCCGCGGCAGCCGCGCGGCTCCTGCGGACATGAATGGGCATACGTCGTTCCCTCTCTGTGTCCCTCTGCGGAAGCGGGTGCGTTCCCGCGCGATCCCTGTGGGGCGCGGGCGGGCGGCCGGTCAGCGGCGGCGCACGGTCACCTTGCGGGTGCCCGCCGCCACGCCCGCGATCCGCACATAGCCGCCGGAGAAGGTCACCCCGGTGCGCCGCGCCGACCCCTGCCAGACCGTGCGGCCGTCGAGGCGTACGACGCAGGTGCGCGCGTCGGTCACCGGGACCGCGATCTCGTCCACGGCGCCGCCCGGCGCGCTCACCGTCAGGTCGAACTCACCGCCGCCGCGCTGCTGCCACGACGCGCCGATCACACCATTCGCGGTGGTCAACTGGCCCTGTGCGAAACGCTGTTGGCCGGGGTGCGGCTCCACGCGGTGCCCCGCGCCCGCGTCGCCGGTGGGGGAGATGCCCAGGAAGCGGTAGGTCAGCGCCGAGGTCGGGCCCGTCGACCAGCCGTGCGCGGCGCTCATGTACGAACCGGAGTAGTCCGACGTGCCGTCGGTGCGGTAGCCCTCCCAGAACGTACTGGCCGTCCCCGTGGGGCTGTCGAGCATGAAGCCCCACTCGCGGCGGATCAGGTCGAGCGCGGTCGCGTCCTGCCCCGCGGCGAAGTGCGCGTGCACCTCCATGCCGCCGGGGAACGGGTGCACGGAGGAACCGCTCTTCTCCGGCGACAGCGCGCCGACCGCCGTCCAACGCCACGCCAGTGAGGCGCTGATGGTCCGCGCGCGGTCCGCGGAGTCCACCAGGCCGAACCACACGGCCAGCGCGTTGCCGTCCTGCGGATACAGCGAGGCGCCGCCGCCGGTCGGCTTGTCGCGGTACAGGCCCACGGCCTCGTCCCAGTAACCGCCGCTCTCCACCGCCGACTTGAGCGCGGCGGCCTTCGCCTTCCACGCGCCCGCCGAGGCCGGGTCGCCGAGCGTCGTGGCGAGCGCGCTCGCGGTCACCAGCGCCCGGTACATGATGGCGTTGGCTTCGAGGTTCTTGCCGTCGGCGTCCGAACGCGCCCAGTCCGCCGCGCTGGTGACGTTCAGCAGCCCGTCACCGTCGATCTTCGCGACGATGTACGTCACGGCCTTCTTGTACGCGTCGTACGCCGTACGCGCCCACGCGGTGTCGCCGCTGAGCTGGACGTAACTCGCCGTGCCGATGAGCGTCCACAGGTGGTAGGCGTCGGAGTTGCCGATGAAGTTCACGGCCGGCCCCGCGTACGGGAGCGCGCCGTCGGCGTCCTGGTGGTTGTAGAGCGTCTGGAGCGAGTCGCGCACGGTCACCAGGTCGCCCAGCGACACGTAGTCGGTCAGGACGGAGATGCCGAGGTCGCCCGGCCACACCGTGCGGTCGCGCTTGGCGCCGTCGACCAGCACCGTGCCGCCCACCTCGCCGACCTTCGCGCTGTTGTCCCAGCCGAGGTCCGGCGGGCCCCAGACCCGGCCCTGGTCGGCGGCGATGATGTTGGTCTGCACGGTGTAGGCGCCCGCGTACCAGACCCGGTTGAGCATGTCGTCGTCGCAGTAGAAGTAGTTGGGGTACGCCGACAGGTCGGCGGCGTTCGGCGCGAAGGTGATCCGCACCGAGACATCGGTCAGGTCCACGGAGCCCGAGGTCTCGTTGACCACCGTCAAGTAGCGGAAGCCGCCGCGCAGTTGGGACGCCGGGTGCGCGGTTGCGGCGGGACCCGCGCCCGCGACCGGGGTGTCCTTGTCGGTGCTGATCCGCCCGCCGGGCGTCACCGCGTAGCGCACGGCGGGCTCGTTGTTGCTGCCGCCGTTGGACCCGTCGCTGGACGACGTGCTGACGAAGTCGGACAGCTCGGAGTACGTCAGCCCGACCGTCTGATTCGTTTCACCGCCCGGCCCGAAGCTGAGAGTGACGAATCCGCCGACCTCCTTGCCGAAGTCGAAGGTCACGGAGGAGCCCTTGCCGGTGATCCGGGTGACGGCCTTGGCGCCGCGCCCCTTGGTCACCAGCGCCTCGGGCCGCCGCACGACACCGGTGAGCGTGTAGACGGCGACCGGGCGCACCGTACGGCTGGCGGGGGAGAGGTTGAAGGCGTCCCACTTGCCCGAGGGCGCCTTGCCGCCGGGCCGCGAGGCGGGGACCGAGGCGCCCGCGGGCACCGCCGACGCGCCCTGCGGCGCGGCTCCCGCGGCCGGTTCCGCGGCGACGGCCCGGCCCCCGCCCGCCTCCGTCGCCGCGACGAACGCGGCGGCCAGCCCCGTCGTGACGAGTACGCGCCGTGTCGGTCCCTGCACTTCGCTGTGCGGCATGTCTCTCCCGGATGAATCGTTTCAAGATCGCGGACGCGGAAACCCTCACTGATCTTCCTGGGCCGCCGAGCACACTACGTCGGTGTTTCGCGGCCCGTCCATACCCGTGCGGGGAGTTGTTGCCCGGCCGATCGCGGCGGATCCGGGCCGCGGAGCGGCCATGGGGGCTGTGACCAGGGAGGCGGTGGGGGCGGGGGAGGCGTCCCGCCCGGGAGGGAGAAGTGCCCTCTCAGCGGATCAGGCGGATCGAGTGCCGTGGCTCGTCCAGCCGGACCCTGGCACGCGGAGCTGTGGATCGACGACGAGGTCAGCGTAGAGACGTACCTGCGCACCTGGCGCACCCTGCGGGAATCCGCCGTGTACGGCGCCGACGCCCTTCGCGTCATCGGCGCGGCTCGGCGGGACCCGCGGGGGATCTGAGGGAGCCGGTCAGACCGTCGCGACCAGCAGCTCCTCGCCGTTGGAGGTGCGCAGGCCGTCCGGGCGGTCGGCGAAGTAGCGCTCGTTGAGGGCGGCGGCCGAGACGTGGCGGGTGTCGGTGAATCCGGCGGCGCGGGCCAGGGCCAGGATCTCGGCGGGGGCGTAGAAGCTGATGAACGGGGTGCCGGAGCCGCGGGCGCCGTTCTCCGCGGCCTGGCGGACGGCGCGCTCGTCGGGTTCCATCAGGTCCAGCGGCGGCATGAACGTCATGACGACGGTGGAGCCGGGCGCGAGCGAGGCGAGGGTACGCAGAGTGGCGGCGTTGGCCTCCTTCGTGAGGTACATGCTGACCCCGGCGGAGGCCGCCACCGCGGGCCGTCCGGCGTCGAATCCGGCCCTCCTCAGCCGATCCCACCAGGAACCGGCCGTCTCGAAGTCGACCGGCACCAGGCGCAGCCCGTCGCCGACGCCGTAGCCGAGTTCGGTCAGCCGCCGCCGCTTCCACTCCTGCGGCTCCGGCCGGTCGACCTCGAAGATCCGCAGCCGGTCGGCGAGATCCGGCCTGCGCTGCGCGAAGGTGTCGAGCCCCGCGCCCAGCAGCACGTACTGCCCGACGCCCTCGTCCAGCCGCTCGACGACCAGGTCCTCCACGAAGCGCGCGCGGGCCACGACACCCGCCCGGAAACGGCTGGTGCCCTCCGGGTGCATGTCCCCGCGCTCCCGCCAGCCCCCCTCGGGGTCGGCCAGCCGCAATCCGATCTCGTCCGCCAGCACATGCGGCGGCGGGTCGTGCAGCACATGGACCGCCCGCCACAGCGCCACCCGTACGGCGGTGCTGTCGGGCTCGGCCGCCGCGCCGTCGGCCTCCGGGACGGCGCGGCCCGCCGTCGATCGCTCGTGCCGCTCGCTCATGTCGCGCTCCCTGTCGGTGCTGCCTGTCGCCTGGTGTGGTGCACGGCCCGCCGTGCGGACGGTCAGCTCTTCGCCGGGGCCTGGAGGCTCCACAGCCGGCCGTCCGGGTCCCGTACGGTCATCTCCCGCGTCCCGAAGTGGGTCTCCTCGAACGGCGTGACGACCTCGACGCCCGGCGCGGCTTCGAAGGCGTCCGCGTCGGCCACGGTCAGCACCATCCGCGGCGCCCGCGGCTCCTGGCTCTCCGGGATCTCGGCGATGAAGAGATACGGTCCTTCGCCGTTGCGCAATTGCCCCGAATTGTGATCGGTCGAGAACTCCAGCTCGTAGCCGAGCCCTTGGAAGAACTTGGCCGCCTTGCCCCAATTGTGCGTTTCCAAGAACACGGCCTCGATGCCCCGCGTCGTCATCTCAACTCTCCTTGTCACTCGCTCGCCGCCGCTGGTCGCGGGGCTCCGCCGCCTCGTCGAGATACGCGCGCAGCGCCTCGGCGACCAGCGCCGACAGCGACTTCTCCGACTCGATGGCGTGGTGCTTGACCTGCTTGATCAGCCCTATCGGCAGATACACGTTGAACTGCTTGACGTCGTCGTCGCCCACATCGCCCATGCTAGCAATCTAGTTCCCTAGGTCAAGCTTCCGGGAAAAACCACGCGACGCGCGGCGCCCGATCGTCGATACTCCGCGCGTGGCCACCATGAACATCGGCAGGACCGAACGCGCCCCGTACCTCCGCTTCTCGCCGGCCGCGCGGGCCCGACGCGGCTTCGGCGCGATCCCGCCGACGGCGCTGGTGCTGCTCGGCACCCTCAGCGTCCAACTGGGCTCGGCGGTGGCCACGCACCTGTTCAGCGCGGTGGGCAGCCTCGGTACGGTCGCGCTGCGGCTGTTCTTCGCCGCGGTCGTGCTGACGGCGCTGTGGCGGCCGTCGCTGAGGATGGACCGCCGGGCGTGGGCCGTGGTGATCGGCTACGGCGTCACGATCGGCGTGATGAACCTCTGCTTCTACCAGGCGCTGACCCGGCTCCCGCTCGGGATCGCGGTGACCACCGAATTCCTCGGACCGCTGACGGTGGCCCTGGCCGGGTCGCGGCGGTGGCTGGACGCTTTCTGGGCACTGCTCGCGGCGGCCGGTGTGCTCCTGCTGGTCGGAGGACGCGGCGACATCGACCTCGTCGGTTTCCTGTTCGCGCTCGCCGCCGCCGCGTGCTGGGCCGCGTACATCCCGGTCGGCGCGGCGCTGGGCCGGCACACCGACCACGGCAACGGTCTCGCGCTGGGCATGGTCGTCGCGGCCCTGGTGGCCGTCCCGTTCGGTGTGGCCGGCGGCAGTACGGCGCTGGTCCACCCGTGGGTGCTGGCCGCCGGATTCGGCGTCGCGCTGCTGTCGTCGGTGGTCCCGTTCTCGCTGGAACTGGAGGCGCTGCGCAGGATCCCGCCGCGGGTCTTCGGCATCCTCATGAGCCTCGAACCGGCGATGGCCGCCCTCATCGGCCTGATCGTGCTCCAGGAGGCGCTGCGCTGGACGCAGTGGATCGCGGTGCTGTGCGTGGTGGCGGCCTCGGCGGGCGCCGCGCGTGGTGCCCGCCTCGACGTCACGGACGCCCCGTAGGGCCTGCCCGGCGGACCCGTAAGGCTTGTCCGGCGGCCCCCTGGCGCCCCGTAGGGCCTGCCCGGCGGACCGCGCCGAACAGGCCCCCGGCAGGGCTCAGAGCTTGAGCAGGAAGGTGAAGTCGCCACCCGCCTTTCCGCTCAGGCGGTGCGCCGAGACGATCTTCCCCTCGTCGATCAGCCGCTTGACCTCGGCGCGTGGGACGCCGAGCCCGTCGGCGATCAGCCGGACGGGCCGGAGCGGGATCTGTGCCGCGAAGCGCACGGACACCTCCAGGGCCTCGTCGTCCGCGTGACCGGGGCCGGTGATGTCGAGGCGCCAGGCGTCGGTCCAGTCGAGGGCGACGCCGTTGCGGTGCCGGACGGCCGGGTGCCGGAGCAGTTCGGCCGTCAGTCCGGGGTCGTTGGTGTGGAGCCTGTCCAGCAGGTCGGGGCGCAGGGAACGCACGTTGACCCGCTCGAAGACCGTGAGCTTCGCGGTCTCCCCGCATCCTGCGCACAGGACGAGGAGCCAGACGTCGAGGGACTTGTGGTGCGCGTTGACCCGGAATCTGCCGCTCGCCCGGAAGCGATCGGACGGGCACGAGTGGCAACGGCGCACGACAAGAGGCGGGCAGGTGGGAGCGACCACCCAGGTTTGTGACACGAATGAACACCTGTTCGGTGAGAAAAACCGCAGCGAAAAGGGGCACGGCGCCCGGGGGCGACGTGCGACAGATCAGCGCCAGGGGTGTCTCAACAGGTGTACAACGGGGTTCCTTTGCCACGGCGACAGGTGCGGCAGCACGATAACCGTGCGTGGCGGCACGGTTCCACGGGTTTTCGCGGCCCGGCTCCCGAGGCATCCAGCCACACCGCGAATTCGCCCAACTAGGTACAAAATGCCCGCAAGGCGACCGCGTCCTCTGTCGAGTCGGTGCCGATTCAAGGGATTTGACGGACAAATACCCGCCATTGTGGGGGTATGCACCCCGTCCTTTGATCATCCTGCGCTGCGCCATTGACGCCAGGGGCTCTTCGGGCAAAGATTCCTGACGTCTCATTGGCATGTCCCCGTGCCTCCCACCACCTGTATCCCAGGTGTGCTCTGACAACGTTGTCAAACGAGTAGAGGACAAAATGACTCCACGGATGCCGCGTCTGCGCTCCGCGGCGCTGGCCGCGCTCACCGCGCTGCTCGCCGCCGGAGCGGCGACGCTGCCCGCGCAGACCGCGTCGGCCGACGGCGGTTCCGCCGCCGCCGGCGGCGATCTCACGCACCTGGTCAACCCTTTCATCGGCTCGCAGGACGACGGGAACACCTACCCCGGCGCCGCCGTGCCGTTCGGAATGGTGCAGCTCTCGCCCGACACCGGCCACAACACGGGTTACGACTACAACCAGGACCACATCCGCGGCTTCAGCTCCGTGCACCTGTCAGGCGTGGGCTGCGGGCTCGGCGGCGACCTGCCCGTACTGCCGACGACCGGTGCGATCACCGCCACCGACGACGCCGCCTACGCCGCGAAGTTCAGCCACGCCGACGAGACCGCTTCCCCCGGCTACTACAAGGTCAAGCTCGACACCGGCATCACCGCCGAACTGAGCGCCACCACCCGCACCGGCTGGCAGCGCTACACCTTCCCGGCGACCGACCAGGCCAACGTGCTGCTCAACAGCGGCCAGGCGCTGCACAAGGTGACCAGCAGCACGGTGACCGTGCTCGACGACCGTACGGTGCTGACCGCCATCACCGGCCGCGGCTTCTGCCAGGACACCCAGCCGTACACGGTCTACACCGAGACCCGCTTCGACCGGCCCTTCCAGTCGTACGGGACGTGGAGCGGCAAGACCGTGACGGCGGGCAGCCGTACCTCGACCTCCACCGGGCTCGGCGGTGCGTACGCGCGCTTCGACACCACGAAGGACCAGCAGGTCACCGCGGTCACCTCGCTGTCGTGGGTGAGCCAGGACGGCGCCGCGAAGAACCTCGCGGCCGAGGGGCGCGGCACCTTCGACACGACGGCCGCCGCCGCGCGGCAGTCCTGGCAGGACCGGCTCGGCCGGATCCGGGTGCGGGGCGGCAGCCAGGAGCAGCAGCGGACCTTCTACTCCTCGCTCTACCGCTCCTTCCTCGCGCCGAACGTCGGCAGCGACGTCGACGGCCGCTACACCGGCTGGGACGACAAGGTGCACCCGGCGGGCGGCATCACGTACTACCAGAACTGGTCGCTGTGGGACACCTACCGCACCCAGCAGCAACTGCTGTCGCTGCTCGCGCCGAGCGAGTCCCGCGACATGGCGCTGTCGCTGCTGCGCGTCGCGGACGAGGGCGGACAGCTTCCGCGCTGGGGGTACGCCACCGCCGAGACGAACATCATGACCGGCGACCCGGTGACCCCGTTCCTGGTGGACGCCTACCGGCAGGGCCTGCTCAAGGGCCATGAGGAGGAGGCGTACCGGGCGCTGAAGAAGCACGCGGACACCGTGCCGCCCGCCTCTTCCCCGTCCGCGGGCCGTCAGGCCGACGTCGAGTACCTGGCGAACGGCTATGTGCCGTACGACCCGGCGCGGCCCGGCAAGCCCGGTGACAACGACTTCCAGCACGGCCCGTCCGCGACGCTCGAATACGCGCTCGCAGACGCCGCCCTGGGCGGGATGGCGCAGTCGCTCGGCCACACCGCGGACGCCCGGCGCTATCTGACGCGAGGTCAGAACTACCGGAACATCCTCGACCCGAGCACCGGCTTCTTCCGGGCCAGGAACACCGACGGCGCCTTCGTCGGCCCGGCGGACCCCGCCTCCAGCGTCGGCTTCCACGAGGGCACGTCCTGGCAGTACATGTGGCTCGTCCCGCAGGACGTGCCGGGGATAGTGGATCTGATCGGCGGCAACGCGACCGCCAACGCCCGGCTCGACTCCTTCTTCGCCTACGACCAGTTGGTGAAGGACCCGGCGGGCACCGCGCGCGATGTCTGGGTCAACGGCCCGTACTCGTACTACAACCAGGACAAGTACAACCCGCAGAACGAGCCCGACCTCAGCTCCCCGTACACGTATCTGTCCACCGGGCAGCCGTGGAAGACCACCGATGTGGTGCACGCCGGGCTGACTCTCTTCACGGACGCGCCGAACGGCGTCACCGGCAACGACGACCTCGGCACCATGTCGTCGTGGCAGGTGCTCTCGGCGATCGGCATCTACCCGATGACGCCGGGCACCGACCTGTGGGGGCTGTCCACGCCGGTCTTCGACCGGGTCGACCTGACCCTCGACCGGCACTACTACCCGAGCGGCAAGATGACGATCACCGCGCCGGGCAGCACCGACACCAACCGGTACATCCAGTCCGCGCGGCTCGGCGGCAAGAGCCTGCGGACCACGTACATCAGCACCCGGGACATCAAGGCGGGCAAGGACCTCTCGCTCACCGTCGGCGCCAAGCCGTCGAGCTGGGGCACCGGCAAGAACGACGGGCCGCCCGCGCCCGCCCACGTGGCGGCGCCCGTACGGCACACCGCCGCGTCGCTCTCCCCGGCCGCGCCCGGCGTCCTCGCGGGCGGCCCCGGGACGGACGTGGACGTCTCCGCCGTCCTCACCGCCCCCGGCAAGGTCTCGGGCACCGTCACGGTCAGCGCGCCGCACGGGCTCACCGCGAGCCCGCGCACGAGCGGCTTCCGCGTGGACTCGGGGACGCTGCCCACCACCAAGGTGGTGCCGGTACGGATCTCCGCCCCGGCGGGCACCCCCGACGGCACCTACCAGGTCACCGTCAAGGTCACGCAGTCCGGCGGCCCCTCGGTGACCAGGACCGTCCCGGTCTCGGTCGCCACCTCGACCTGCCAGGGCGGCAGCGGGTACTGCCCGCAGGACCTGTCCGCGCAGTACGACGTGGACGGCGTCAGCACGGCGGGCGCGACCGGCGCCGACTTCGACGGCACCGGGACCAGCTTCCCCGCGGAACAGCTTCCGGCGCCGGGCCCCGGCGTGCTCGGCGGGCGGGCCTACACCTTCCCCGACACCACCGGCGCCGCGGCCAACTTCGCCACCGCGCACGGCCAGAGCGTCGCTCTCGTGCGGCGCTCCTACTCCGCGCTCGACGTGCTGCTCACCGCGCACCACGGCGACGTCACCGGCGCCGCCACCGTGCACTACTCGGACGGCACGTCCGCGCCCGTCACCCTGACCGCGACCGACTGGGCGGCCGGCGCTCCCCGGCTCGGCGAGGACGCCGCGATCCACGCCGACTCCCGCTACGACAAGCAGGGCGCGCCCGACGGTGTCGGGGTCGACATCTGGCACATCGCGGTCCCGCTGGACAGCGCGAAGACCGCCGTCTCCCTCACCCTGCCCGACGACGCCCGGCTGGCGCTGTACGCGATCAGCGGACGTGACGCGTGACGAGCGACGCCCCTGAACCCGTATCCGAACCCGCACCCGTACCCACAGCGGCACCCGCACCCGTAACAGAACGTCCCGGAGCACGACCCGGAGCCGCAAGCAGAAAGGCAACACCCATGAGACGTGGCCCACTTCGCCGCACCCTCACCAGAACATTGCTGGCAGGTGCGGTATCGATGACCCTGACCGTGCCCGCGTCCGCCGTGGCGCACGCGGACGCGGACGCGGCCAAGTCGGGCGGCGCCCCCGCCTTCACCACCTCCTTCGAGTCCGGCGACACGCAGCCCACGTGGAGCAGCACCGCCGAGACCGACGCCAAGGGCAACCCCCTGGTCTCCGGCGTGACCGCGGGCACCCTCCCGGTGCTGGCCGGCAGCGTCAAGGACAAGATCGCCGAGGTCACGGCCAGTTCGGACAATCCGCCGAACGAGGTCGCGAAGAACGCGGCCGACGAGGACGCCAACACCAAGTGGCTCACCTTCGCGAACACCGGCTGGCTCCAGTACAAGCTGTCCGAGGACGTGACGGTCAAGAAGTACGCGCTGACGTCCGCGAACGACTCGCCCGAGCGCGACCCGAAGGACTTCACCCTCCAGGGCTCCGACGACGGCAGCACCTGGACGACGGTGGACACCCGTAGCGGCGTGAAGTTCAGCGGCCGGTACAAGTCCAACATCTACGACGTCGCCGACCCCGCGCCGCACCGCTACTACCGGCTGAACGTCTCGGCCAACAACAGCGGCGACATCGTGCAGCTCGCGGACCTCATCCTGTCCGACGGCTCCCCGGCGCCGACGCCTGTCGCGGGCATGACCACCGAGATCGGCAAGGGCCCCGCCTCCGGGCCCAATGTGAAGCCGAGCGTCGGCTTCAGCGGCCTGAAGGCGCTCCAGTACTCGGGCACCCACACGAAGTCCGGCGCCGTGCACGCCTATAACAAGCTCTACGACGTGCGCATCCCCGTCAGCCGCAACACCCAGCTCTCGTACGACATATTCCCCGAGCTGACTGGCGGCGACCTGAAGTACCCGAGCACGTACGCCTCCATAGACCTGCACTTCACCGACGGCACGTACCTGAGCAAGCTGCGGACCCCGGCGCTCGACGAGTACGGCACCACGCTCAGCCCGCAGGGCCAGGGCGCGGGCAAGATCCTCTACGCCTCGCAGTGGAACGCCGTGGTCTCCGCGATCGGCAAGGTCGCCGCGGGCAAGACGATCGACCGGGTCCTGCTCGGCTACGACGACCCGGCCGGCAGCTCCGAGGCGGGCGCGTCCACCCAGTTCAAGGGCTGGATCGACGACCTGACGATCGGCGCCGCCCCGGCGCCCACCGCCAAGAGCTACGCCGAGCACGTCGACACCCGGCGCGGCACCAACGCCTCCGGCTCCTTCTCGCGCGGCAACAACCTGCCGCTGACCGCGGTCCCGAACGGCTTCAACTTCTTCACGCCGGTCACCGACGCGGGTTCGACGAGCTGGGAGTACAGCTACGCGGCCCAGAACAACGCCGACAACCTGCCGACGCTCCAGGCGCTCGGCATCAGCCACGAGCCCAGCCCGTGGATGGGCGACCGCGACACCTTCCAGGTGATGCCGTCCGCGGTGTCCGGCACCCCGGACCTGAACCGGAGCAAGCGGGCGCTGGCCTTCGACCACAAGGACGAGGTCGCGCAGCCGCACTACTACGGCGTCACGTTCAAGAACGGCGTGAAGGCCGAGATAGCACCGACCGACCACTCCGCCGTCTACCGCTTCACCTTCCCCGGTGACAACGGCGACCTGCTCTTCGACAACGTGAACAACAACGGCGGCCTGACCTTCGACGCCGCCAAAGGCACCCTGGACGGCTTCTCGGACGTCAACATCGGCGGCGGCGAGGCCGCGACGCGGATGTTCGTGCACGCCGAGTTCGACCGGCCCCCCGGCACGGCCACCAAGGTCACCGGACAGGGCCGCGACAACGTCACCGGCTACGCGCAGTTCGACACGTCCAAGAGCAAGACCGTGACGATGCGCCTGGCCACCTCGTTCATCAGCGCCGACCAGGCGAAGAAGAACCTGGACCTGGAGATCCCGCAGGGCACGTCCTTCGACAGCGTCAAGAAGAGCGCCGAGCGGCTGTGGAACGCCAAGCTGGGCAAGGTCGAGGTCCAGGGCGCCAGCGACGACCAGCTCACCACGCTGTACTCGAACCTGTACCGGATGAACCTGTACCCCAACTCCGGTTCCGAGAACACCGGTACGGCCAAGAAGCCGGTGTACAAGTACGCCAGCCCGTTCTCCAAGGCCACCGGCAGCAACACGCCCACCGAGACCGGCGCGAAGATCGTGGACGGCAAGGTCTACGTCAACAACGGCTTCTGGGACACCTACCGCACCGAGTGGCCCGCCTACTCGCTGCTGGAGTCGAAGACCGCGGGTGAACTCGCCGACGGCTTCGTGCAGCAGTACAAGGACGGCGGCTGGATCTCGCGCTGGTCCTCGCCGGGCTACGCCGACCTGATGACCGGCACCAGCTCCGACGTCGCCTTCGCGGACGCCTTCGCCAAGGGCGTGGAGAACTTCGACGCCAAGGCCGCCTACGAGGCCGCGGTCAAGAACGCCACCGTGTTCCCGACCGCGGGCGGTGTCGGCCGCAAGGGCCTGGACACCTCGGTGTTCACCGGATACACCAACACCTCGGTCGACGGCAGCGTCTCGTGGTCGCTGGACGGCTACATCAACGACTACGGCATCGCCACCATGGCCGCCAAGCTCGCCAAGGACCCGCACACCTCCAAGGCCGACCGGCAGCGCTACCAGGAGGAGTCCGCGTACTTCCTGGGCCGCGCGCAGAACTACACCAACCTGTTCAACACCGGTGTCGGCTTCTTCGAGGGCCGCAAGGCCGACGGCTCGTGGCGCGTCCCGGACGCCCAGTACGACCCGCAGCAGTGGGGCAACGAGTACACCGAGACCAACGCCTGGAACTACGCCTTCACGGTGCCGCAGGACCCGAACGGCCTCGCCGCGCTCTACGGCGGCCAGAAGGGCCTGGAGAAGAAGCTCGACGCGTTCTTCAACACCCAGGAGACCGCCGACGGTGACGCGGGCGGCTACGGCGGCACCATCCACGAGATGCTGGAGGCCCGCGACGTCCGGATGGGGGAACTCGGCCTGAGCAACCAGCCGTCGTTCGCCATCCCCTACATGTACGACTACGCGGGCGACCCGGCCAAGACCCAGGCCGTCGTGCGCGAGGCCACCCGGCGGCTGTTCACGGGCAGCTCGATCGGCCAGGGCTTCCCCGGTGACGAGGACAACGGCGCCACCGCCACCTGGCAGATCTTCAGCGCGCTGGGCTTCTACCCGCTCCAGGTCGGCAGCGACAACTACGTGATCGGCTCCCCGCTGTTCACCAAGGCGACGGTCCACCTGGACAACGGCAAGAGCATCGTCGTCAACGCGCCGAACAACAGCAGCAGCAACATCTACGTGCAGTCGCTGAAGGTCAACGGCAAGGCGTGGAACAAGGTGTACCTGACGCAGAGCCAGCTCTCGTCCGGTGCGCGCCTGGACTTCACCATGGGCTCCAAGCCGTCCAAGTGGGGCACGGGCAAGAACGCGCTGCCCGCGTCGCTGACCCCGGCGGGCAAGGCGCCGCAGCCGCTGGCGGACCTGACAGGGCCCGACCTGGGCACCGCGACGTCCGCTGACGGCACTGATGTCGCCGCGCTCTTCGACAACACCTCGAAGACCGGGGTGACCTTCCCCGCCGCCGACCCGACGGTGCAGTACACCTTCACCGGGAGCGCGGCGAAGAAGCAGGCCGGTTTCTACACCCTGACCTCCGGCAGCACCGCGGCCCAGGACCCGAAGAGCTGGCAGCTCCAGGGCACCACCGACGGCAAGCACTGGAGCACGCTGGACTCCAGGAGCGGCGAGAGCTTCGACAGCCGCCTCCAGACCCGGCCGTTCCAGATAGCCCACCCCGGCGCGTACTCCACGTACCGCCTGGTGGTGACCGCCAACAACGGTGCCGCGTCCACGACGCTGACCGAGGTGGAACTGCTGGCACAGCAGGGGCAGGGAGGCCACGGGCACTGACCGGCAGGTCCGTACGACCCGTGTGAGACCGGGGGCCGCGACACCATGTCGCGGCCCCCGGCCGCGTCCCCGGCCCCGGTTCTTCGGCGCCCGCATCAGGGATGTCCCGGTGGGGATGCCCCCACCCCCGTTCGGGCGCGGGCCGCAGTGACCCGGAACCCCGCGGCGCGGGAGGGTCGTTGAAGGCGCCGCGCGCCGCGGCACCGTGCCCTACCCCTTCCTCAAGGGCGCGTTCGCACCGGCCACCGAGGAGGTCACCGCCTTCGACCTGCCGGTGACCGGCCGCGTCCCGGCCGCACTCGACGGCCGCTATCTGCGCAACGGCCCCAATGTGCTGGGCCTGGAGGACCCGCGGACCCACCACTGGATGCTCGGCCAGGGCATGGTGCACGGCGTACGCCTCAGGGACGGCCGCGCCGAGTGGTACCGCAACCGGTGGGTGAGGTCGGCGGGCGTCGCCGCGCAACTGGGGGAGCCCTACCACGGCCCCGTGCCCGACGACGACTTCGCCAACAACACGCACGTGATCCCGTACAAGGGCAAGGTCCTCGCGGTCCAGGAGAGCGGCCCGGCGCCGTACGAACTCGACGAGGAGCTGAACACCGTCCGCCCGTACGACTTCGGCGGCACGCTCAGCGGGGCGTTCACCGCGCACACCAAGTACGACGAGCGGGCGGACGAACTGCACGCGATCACGTACTACCCGACCTGGGACCATGTGCGGCACCTGGTGATCGACCACACGGGGAAGGTCGTACGGACCACGAGGATTCCGGTCGCGGACAGCCCGATGATGCACGACTTCGCGCTCACCGAGCGGTATGTGATCATCTTCGACACCCCGGTGACCTTCGACGCGGCGGCGGCCGAGGCGGGCGCGATCGTGCCGTACGTCTGGAACGACAAGCACCCGGCGCGGGTCGGGGTGATGCCGCGCCGGGGCGGCCGGGTCCGCTGGTTCGAGGCCGACCCCGGCTCGTACTACTCGCACACGCTCAACGCCTACGACGACGGGCACTCGGTGGTCGTCGACTTCATCACCTTCCCCGCGCCGTTCTTCGCGGCGGGCCGCGGCACCCTCGGAGACGGCCCCTCGGCGCTGGGCACCCCCCGGCTCGACCGGCTGACGATCGACCTGGAGCGCGGCCGGGCCCGCCCGCGGCGGATCGACGACCGCCCGCAGGAGTTCCCCCGCATCCGCGAGAGCCTGGTCTCGCGCCGCCACCGCTACGGCTACGCCGCCACGGCCGCCGCGATGTGGACGGCGTACGAGACGCTGGACGGCGTGCCGCCCGACACCCACTTCGGCAACGCGCTCATCAAGCACGACCTGCTGCGCGGCACCACCCAGACGCACCGCTTCCCGAAGGACGCGGCCGTCAGCGAGCCGGTCTTCGTCCCCGCGCACGAGCACGCCAAGGCCGAGGACGACGGTTACATCCTGTCCTACGTCCACAACCCCGACCGGGGCGCGGCCGACCTCGTCATCCTGTCCGCCCAGGACTTCACGGCCGCCCCGCTGGCCAGGATCCACCTCCCGGCCACCATTCCGCTCGGCCTGCACGGGAGTTGGGTGCCGACGGTCTGACGGGGGAGAGCGGCGACGGTCTGACGGGGGAGGCGGCGCGCGGTCCGCACCGCCGCCCTCGGCTGTGCCCCCATGCTGGAGTCCGCCGTCGTGCTCGGCGCGGTCGTCGGCGTCGGCAGCGGCCTCACCGTCGCCGCCTTGGGCTCCGGGGTTCTCTTCGCGGCCTTCGCCGCCGTCTGTCTTCTGGCCGCGGTCGTCGCCCTCGCGTCCACGACGCTGCGCCGCGTCGGCCTCGGGACCCCGCACGGGGTGTGATCCAACTCGCTTGTGGCGTATGCCCCCGGCCCCCGATACTGGCCGTACACGGAGCGGCACGTACAGCAGCACGCGGAGCTGTGCGCGCACGCGCAGAAGAGCACGCATACCGCACGGGCGGGTACGCGCATGTCCCGCGCCGAGCGGGAACTGCCGCGTCGGCACCCGCGTCTTGTCCTCCAGCGGCCGGACGCACGGGCGCGCCCGCGGTGGGGTGGGGAAGCGCGACGGGCGGTGATCCCGTCCGCGCAGGAGCAGGGGGGAATTCGCCATGACCTGGGACCAGCGGGACGGAGCGGACGCCAGCGGTACGCCGGGCGGCGGCGGGAGACCGGACGGCGCCGACGCGCCGGGCGTTGACGGCACACCAGGCGCGGGCAGTACGTCGAGCGCCGGCGACACACCGAGCGGCAGCGGCACACCGGGGAGCGGCGGCGCGCCGGAGGGCTTCGGGCCCCCGCCGCCGCCCGCGCCGCCGGCCTGGCTGCCGCGGCAGCCCGCCGCGCCGCCCGGCATCCCGTCCGGATATCCGTCCGGCTACGCGCCCGGGTTCCCGGCCGGCCCGCCCGCACCACCGGCGCCGCCGCCCGCCCCGGCGAACGCGCTGCGGGCCGTCGCCGTCGGCCTGCTCAATCTCAGCGGCCTCGGCATCGGTTACGCGCTGACCCGCCGCTGGTTGGCCACGGCGGCCTGCCTGGTCGCGACCGGCGTCCTGCTCTTCGTCGCGCTGCCCGCGACGGCGGACGGCGTGTCCGGCGTCGTCGTCGTCGCCTACGCCGTCTTCCTCGTCCTCGCGGCCGCGCACGGCGCCTATCGCGGCCTGCGCACCCCGCTGTCCTGGCCGCCGCGGACGCCCGTCGCGATCGTGCTCGGCCTCGTGCTGCTCGCCGCGCCCGTCGGCGGCGTCGTCTACTACGACGGCGCGCGCGACGAGGCCACCCAGAAGATGCTGCTCGACCGGCTCGACACCGCCGACCAGCTCGTCCAGGCGGCCAAGAGCAAGCCGTTCGACGAGGCGCGCACCGACTACACCACGGCGCTGGCCGCGTACCGCGACCTCAGCGACCACCACGGCGGCTCCCGCGCCGCCAAGCGCGTACCCGACCGGCTGACCACGTACTACACGGCGGTCGGCACGCCCTACGAGCAGAAGAGGTACTGCGACGCCATCGAGCCGCTGAAGTACCTGCGGACCGTGCCCGAGCACTTCGACAGGAAGGCCCTCGGCACGCTGACCGGATGGCCGGACGACCGGCTCGCGACCTCGCTGTACGCGTGCGGTACGGCCGACCTGGCCGACGCGAGCGGCGCGGAGGCGAAGGACGGGTATCTGAGCGACCTGCTCTCCACGTACCCCAAGTCGCCGCAGGCGGCGAAGGTCGAGCCCGCCTTCAAGTCGACCATCGACGCGGCGGCCAGGGACCTGAACGGCGGCGACCCGTGCGCGGCCACCGACAAGGTGCGCGCCCTCGGCGTCCGCGCGGGCAACCTCAAGGGCGGGGACGCGGGCGTGGCCGCGGCCTTCGACAAGGACGCCCGCCGGGCCGACACCTATGTGCAGTCGGGCAGTTACACCTGCGCCGTCCACGAGTACAAGGGCGGCGACTTCAGCAGCGCGCTGGACAAGATCCGCGACTTCGTGAAGAAGTACCCGCGCGACAAGAACACCGCGTACGCCAAGAAGCTCGCCATCGCCGCCGAGGTCGCCGTGACGGTGCCCGCCGCGGGCAAGCGCATGCCGACCGAGGACTCCGGTGGCAGCATCTCCGTGACGGTCAGCAACGACAGCCCCGACCAGGTCGAGGTGCTGTTCACCGGACCGGTGACCGGCAGCTTCACGCTCAAGGGCTGCGGCGCCTGCAAGACGTACTCCAGCCAGGCGTCGGCGCAGACCTCGGCGTGCAACAACAGCGGCAGGAACTACCCGAAGAAGACGCTGAATCTGCCGGTCGGCACCACGTACTTCCTGCACAAGTCGACCAGTTCCGGCGACTCCGCGACGCCCGGCAGCGACACGGTCAAGCTCCGCAGCGGCTACATCTACACGGAGTGCGCCTATGTGGTGCGCGATTCGGCGCTGAGTTTCTGAGGCGCGGGCTTCCGAACCAGTAGGCGTGGGCGGTTGACGGCCCGCGACCCGCGCGGACACGGCGGGGCCCGGACGACCGGGCCCCGCCGTCGTCACTCCGCGATGCCGCGCGTCAGCAGCACGACGGTCACGAAGGTGCGGTAGAGCCGCACCGGATCCTCGTCGGTCATTCGTACCGTCACCGTGTCCGCCGGGTCCCGCTCGACGCCCGTGATCCAGGTCGCCATCTCCGCCAGGTCCGGATTGCGCATCCGCACCGTCAGCGTCGCGGGCAGCGCGATGTCCGGCAGGGCCGCCGCCGGCAGCCCTTCGACCGCCCTGCGGGCGGCGTCCCGGATCACCTCGCGCGCCTCCTCCGGGTGCAGGCTGTCGGCCGCGAACCGCGACACCGACGACTTGACGACCGCGCCCACCGCGCCGGGACAGAACGGCTCCAGCTCGGCGGCCGTCGTCGCGTCCCCGGTGACCAGCAGCACCGGCACCCCGTGCCCGAGCGCGACCAGCGCGTTGATCCCGCTCTCGCCCGCGACGACCCCGTTGAGCCGCACCTCGCTGATCGCCGCCGGGTTGTACGTGTGCGACAGCGCGGCCCGCTCGCCCGACATCGAGCCGTGGTACGAGACGAAGAAGACCCCGTCGTACGAGGAGTCCAGGCCCTGCATCATGTACAGCGGCTTGTGGCGGCCGGACAGATAGCGGGCCCGCCCGGCCAGCTCGTCCGGGCGCAGATTGGCCATCGTGGAGTGCGAGTCGTTGACCAGGAACGCGTTCGCGCCGCCCGCTTCCGCGCCCTCGATCGAGGCGTTGACCTCCGCCTGGAGCAGCGTGCGGTAGTACGCGTACTCGGGCTGCCCAGGACGGCACTGCGACCAGTCGACGACGCCCGCCGTGCCCTCCATGTCGGAGGAGACGAAGATCTTCACAGCACGGTCCGGGGGCGGAATTCGGGCTCGGTCGACGCGTCGGTCATCAACGCGTAGACGCTGCCCTCCTGTCCGGCCGCGCCGCCGTGCCTGCCGTCGGGGGTCAGGGCCAGCGCGCGCAGCTCGGAGCGGAACTCGTCCGGCAGGGTGGCCGCGTCGGCGAGCGCGTCCCGGCACGCGTCGGACGGATCGAGCCCCGCCGCCAGCAGGTCGACGATCGTACGGGCGGTGCCGCCGCGCATGCTCAGCTCGCCGCGGCCGGTGCAGGCGGCGCCACCGGAGCGCAGATCGCACCAGTTGCCCGCGCCGGGCAGCGCGGAGTCGCCGACCCTGCCGGGGTACTTGTACGGATAGCCGGAGGTCGAGACCCCGACGCACATCTCGCCCGACGGGTCCAGCGCGATGATGTTGATCGTGCCCCAGGGGCCGTCGTGCGGGGCGAGCCGGCGGATCAGGGCGAGCGCGCTCTCCCGGTAGCGGGCGTCGCCGTCGGTCGCCGCGGTGTTCTCACCCTCCACCGACTCCTGGGAGTCGGCGACCTGCTTGCGCCACTGCTCGCGCGAGGCGTCCGTCAGCAGGTCCGCGGTGTCGAAGCCGCACTCCCGCGCGAACAGCGCGGCGCCCTCGCCGACCAGCAGGCTGTGCTGCGGCAGTCTCTCCAGCACCGCGCGGGCCACCGAGATCGGGTTCGGGTACCCCTTGAGCGCGCCCACCGCGCCGAACTGCCGCCCGGAGCCCAGCATCAGGGAGGCGTCCAGCTCCACCACGCCCTGCGCGTTGGGCAGTCCCGCGGTGCCCACGTAATGGTCCGCCGGATTGTCCTCGCAGCGGCGCATCGCGGCCTCGACCGCGTCCAGCGCCGAGCCGCCGCGCCGCAGCACGTCCATCCCGGTCGGCAGTCCGACCTCGCTGCGCTCACTGCCGATGATCACCGCTTCGGGCATGTTCCTCCTGTCCGGTGCCTGACCGGCCGGAGCCCCCGTCGTATGGGGGTTCCCGCCGCTTCGCCCGTCCGACCTGCGTATACGCGCCCGTGTATACGCAGCGCCGGACGTCTGCGCAGTCTGGCACCAGCCGCCCGCGCCGCGGTACCCGGCCTCGCCGGGACCGGGGAAGGGACCTTGGGCGGACCCCGATCCCGCGCTCCGCCCGCGCTCCGACCGGGACCGCTCCGGTCGCTCCGACCGGGACCGCGCCGGGACCGCGCCGGTCGCTCCTACCGGGACCGCGCCGGGACCCCGCCGGGACCGCCGTCCGCCGTGAAAAACCATGCGGGGCCCGCCGCGCACCGGGGGGAGACTGGGCCGCGTGGACACGATGACGCGCTTCGGCCTGGCGGTGGTGGAGTGGGCCGCGGGCGGTACGGGAGCCGCGGCGGCCGAGGCGGCGGCGCGCGAGCTGGCCGCGGCCACGCACGTGAGGACCGCGGTGCTGGTCGAGGGGACCAGCGACCAGGCGGCGGTCGAGGCGCTCGCGGTCCGGCGCGGCCGGGACCTGGCCGCCGAGGGAACGGTCGTCGTGCCGCTCGGCGGCGCCATGAGCATCGGACGCTTCCTGAGCCTGGTCGGCCCCGAAGGGCTCGACCTGGCGCTGGCGGGCCTGTGCGACGAGGCGGAGGAGGGTTACTTCCTGCGCGCCCTGGACCGCGCGGGCGTCGGCTCGCCCCGCGACCGTCCGCAGATGGAGGCGCTCGGCTTCCACGTCTGCGTCGCGGACCTGGAGGAGGAGCTGATCCGGTCCCTGGGCACCGACGCGGTACGGGAGGTCGCGGCCGAACTGGGCGAGGCGCGCTCCTTCCGGATCTTCCAGAAGCAGCCCGCGCAGCGTGAGCGCCCGGTCGACCGCCAGCTCCGGCGCTTCATCGGCACCCACAGCGGACGCAAGTCGCAGTACGCGCACGCGCTGGTCGACGCGCTGGAGCCGCACCAGGTCCCGCGCCCGCTGGACGGGCTGCTCGCGCACATCTGACCGCGCACCGCCCCGGCGGACAGAGCGACGCATACGGTGACGGATTCGTCGCGTCCGCACGCCCTCCGCGCCCGCGCCCCTCGACAACGAATGTTGTCATGATGTCGATCTCCTCCCTAGGATGCGGAGCATGCCGATCCCCGTGACGGCCACCGAACCAGGCGGCCGGGAGCAGTCCGCGGCCGTCCCCGCCCCTCCCGCCGAGGCCGCGGGACCCGGTCGAGCCGCTGAGCCCACCGCTTCCGTCGAGCGGGCCATGACCGGCCTGACCGACGCCGCCGTACGCGACCTCGTCGGTGAACTGGCCGCGCGATTCGACGAGTTGGCGCCGGGCGACACGTCGTGGGGGCAGGACCCCGAGCCCGCCGCCGCGCCGCTGAACCGGCTGCGCGTGCTGGCCCATCTCATGCGTGCCGTCGACCGGTGCGCGGCGCAGGAGGCCGCGGCCGCGGTCCGGCTCGGCGCGAACTACCCGCGGCTCGGCCAGGCGTGGGGCATCACCCGGCAGGGCGCCCGGCGGCGCTGGCCAGGACTCGTCTTCACCTCGAATCCCCCCTCGAGGCCCCTCATGATCAGGAGCGACCCGATGAACGCCCTCACCCCGCGCCGCACATACAGCGTCCTGCTGGTCGAGGACGACCCCGCGGACGCCCTGCTCATCGAGGACGCGCTGTCCGAGGGCGGCATGACCCGGCAGCTCTCGCACGTCGGCGACGGCATCGAGGCGCTGGAGTACCTGCGCGACCCGGAGCACGAGCGCCCCGACCTGATCGTGCTCGACCTCAACATGCCGCGCATGAACGGCCGCGAATTCCTCGCCGTCCTACGGGACGACGACGAACTGGGCTCCATTCCGCTGGTCGTGCTGACCACCTCGGCGGCGCCGGACGACATCGCCGACGCCTACCAGAAGCACGCCAACGCGTATGTGACGAAGCCGGTCAATCTGGACGATTTCCTTGAGGCTGTGCAGCGCATCGACGCCTTCTTCCTGGAGACCTCCGCCACGCTGCCCGCGCCCGGCGAATAACCGCTCGGACCCGTCCCGCACCCCCGCATAGGGTGCGGGAATGGCCGACACTTTCTCCCCACCCACCCCGGGGGACATCCGAAGCCCTGTCCGCTTCCTGCTGTGGCTGGTCAGAAACCAGCCCGGCCGGGTCGCGGCCGGGGCGACCCTCGGCACCGTGTGGATGCTCGGCCTGGCCGTACCGCCCTATCTGCTCTCCCGCGCCGTCGACGACGGTCTCCGACCGCGCGACCACACCGCGCTGTTCGGCTGGGCCGCGGCGATGTTCGGCGTCGGGGTGCTCAACGCGTTCATCGGCATCGCCCGGCACCGCACCATGACCAAGGTGCGGATGGACGCCTCCTTCCGCGTCGTACGCGCCACCGTCCGGCGGGCCACCGAACTGGGCGCCACGCTGCCGCACCGGATGAGCGCGGGCGAGGTGGTGGCGATCGGGATGGCCGATGTCATGGTGATCGCCCAGTCGTTGACCGTCACCGGGCCCGGAATCGGCGCGGCCGTCTCGTATCTGGCGGTCGCCGCCGTGCTGCTGTCCATCTCGCCGCTGCTCGCCCTCGTGGTGCTGGCCGGTGTGCCGTTGGTCGCCGTCACCGTCGGCCCGCTGCAACGCCGCCTCCAGCGGGTCGGCACCGGCTACCGCGACGAGCAGGGCGAACTGACCGCGCTGCTGGTCGACGTGGCGACCGGGCTGCCCGTGCTCAACGGCCTCGGCGGCAAGGACGTCTACGCGGCCCGCTACCGCCGCCGCTCGCAGGCGCTGCGCGACCAGGGCTACCGGGTCGGCTCGGTCACCAGCTGGGTCGGCGCGCTCGCCGTCGGGCTGCCCGCCCTCTTCCTCGCCCTGGTCACCTGGCTCGCCGCGCGCATGGCGGCCGACGGCTCGCTCGCCATCGGCGAACTGGTCGCGGTGTACGGCTACGCGGCCATGCTCGTCGTCCCGGTCTTCTTCTTCATCGAGGGCGGCAACGACGTGGCCCGCGCGCTGGTCGCCGCCCGCCGCGTGACCGGCTTCCTCGCCCTGACGCCGGAACAGTCCGACGGCGCGCACCCGGTGGCCGCCCCGCCGTCGCCCGCCGCGCTGCGCGACCCGCTCTCCGGCGTCGTCGTCCGCCCCGGCGTCCTCACCGCGCTCGCCTCCGCCCGCCCCGCCGACACCGCCGCCGTCGTGGAACGCCTCGGCCGCTTCGCCGCCTCCGACGCCGAGTGGGGCGCCCTGCGGCTCGACACCGTCGCGCTGCGCGAGACACGCGAGCGCGTCCTGGTCGCCGACAACGATGCCGCGCTCTTCAGCGGCACCGTCCGCGAGGCCGTCTCGGGCCGCGCCGACCCGGACGACGCCACCGTGCGCGCCGCGATCCGCACGGCCGCGGCCACCGACATCGTGGACGCGCTGCCCGCGGGCCTCGACTCCTCCCTCAGCGCGGGCGGCCGCAATCTCTCCGGCGGCCAGCGCCAGCGGCTCCGGCTGGCCCGCGCGGTCTGCGCCGACCCCGAAGTGCTGCTGGCCGTCGAACCCACCTCCGCGGTGGACACCCACACCGAGGCCGCGATGGCCACCGGGCTGCGCGCCGCGCGCACCGGCCGGACGACGGTGGTCACCACCACCTCGCCGCTGGTGCTCGACCGGGCCGACGAGGTCGTCTACCTCGTCGAAGGGCGCGCGGTCGCGGTCGGCCCGCACCACGAACTCCTGCACACCGAGCCCGGCTACCGCGCGCTGGTCTCGCGCGGCGCACAGGAAGAGGCGATCCGATGACCGCGCCGAGCGACCCGCCCGCGGCGGACACCGAGCCGTCCCGGCGGGACGGCGTCCCCGTCCCGCGCCCTGCCGCCGGTACCGAAGTCCTGACCGCGCCGGGGGAGCCGCCCGCCGGGCAGGCGCCCGCCGCCCTGTCCGCCGCGCTCCCCGTCGCCGACCAGGAGCGGGTGCGGCGCGCCGCCGTCGGCGAGCTCGCCGCCGACAAGCGCGCGTTCTCCGCGGTCCTCGGCCTCAACGCGTTGGCCGCCGCGGCCGGCCTCGTCAGCCCGTGGCTGCTGGGCCGGATCGTGGACACGGTCAGGGGCTCGACCGGCCACGCCGCGGTGTCCACCGTGGACCGGCTGGCGGTGGCCATCGTGGTCGCCACGGTCGTCCAGACCGTGCTGTCGCGGTACGCGCTCAACCTCGCGGCCCAGTTCGGCGAGCGCGCCGCCGCGCGGATCCGCGAGCGCTTCGTGGACCGTACGCTCGCGCTGCCCGCCGCCGTCGTGGAACACGCGCCGACCGGCGACCTCGCGGCGCGCGGCACCACGGACATCGACGTCGTGGCGACGACGCTGCGCAGCGACGTGCCGACCGTGCTGATCGCCACCATGCAGGCGCTGTTCATCATCGTCGCCGTGCTCGTGCTCGACCCGCTGCTCGGCCTGTGCGGGCTGTCCTGCCTGCTGGTGATCGCGGTCGCCACCCGCTGGTACCTGCGCCGCGCGCGGACCGCGTACCTCGCCGAGGGCGCGGCCAACTCCGTACTCGCCGAAGTCCTCGCCGCGACCGCGGGCGGCGCCCGTACCGTCGAGGCCCTCGGCCTCCAGGAGCGGCGGATCGCCACGGCGGAGGCGGCCATCGCCGGCGCCGGACGCGCCCGCCTCGGCACCCTGTGGCTGCGCTCGGTGTACTTCCCGAGCGTCGACATCTCGTACGCGCTGCCCGTCC
Organism: Streptomyces sp. NPDC088910; assembly: GCF_044749865.1. Taxonomy (NCBI): domain Bacteria; kingdom Bacillati; phylum Actinomycetota; class Actinomycetes; order Kitasatosporales; family Streptomycetaceae; genus Streptomyces; species Streptomyces sp. NPDC088910. The sequence continues at coordinate 114,287 of NZ_JBIVIV010000006.1, read as the reverse complement.
TCGGCGTGCTGCTCGTCGGCGGCGCGCTGTACGACCACGGCGGTGTCTCGCTCGGCACGGTCGTCGCCTCCGCGGTCTACCTGCGGCAGCTCGTCGGGCCGCTGGACACGATCTTGATGCGGGTCGAGCTGTTGCAGAGCAGCGGCGCCTCGTACGCGCGGGTCGAGGGCCTGGACATGCTGCCGCGCACGCGCACCGACGCCGACGCGGTGCCGGCCGGCGACCGGATCGAGGTCAGCGGCGTCCGCTACTCCTACGACCACGTCGGCGACATCCTGCACGGCGTGGACCTCGACGTGCGGCCGGGGGAGCGGCTGGCCGTCGTCGGTCCCTCGGGCGCGGGGAAGTCGACGCTCGGCAGGCTGCTGGCCGGGATCGACCGGCCGCGGGCGGGCTCGGTCACCGTGGGCGGGGTGCCGGTCGCCGACCTGCCGCCGGACCGCCTGCGCCGCCAGATCGTGCTGGTCACCCAGGACCACCACGTCTTCCGCGACACGCTGCGCGACAATCTGCTGATCGCCCGGCCCGCCGCCACCGACCAGGAGCTGCGCGCCGCGCTGGACGCGGTCGACACCGGCTGGGCCGACGACCTGCCCGACGGCCTCGACACCCGCCTGGGCGGCGACGGCCGCCACCTGGACGGCGCCAGGGCGCAGCAGCTCTCGCTGGCCCGGGTGATCCTCGCCGACCCGCACACGGTGATCCTGGACGAGGCCACCGCCCTGCTGGACCCGGCCACCGCCCGCAGCACGGAACGCGCGCTGGCGACCGTGCTGGAGGGCCGCACCGTCATCGCCATCGCCCACCGGCTCCAGACCGCCCACGACGCGGACCGCGTCGCCGTCATGGAGGCCGGGGTCGTCACCGAGCTGGGCACCCACGACGAGCTGGTCACGGCCGGCGGCGGCTACGCGGCGCTGTGGCACTCCTGGCACGGCGAGTAGCCCGCCGTCACCGGCGGGCCACTCGGGGGCGGTGTCACCAGCGCACCGGCAGCCGCTCGGGACCCCGGATGAGCAGGCCGCCGCGCCATTCGAGCCCGGCCGGGTCCGCGTCGAGCGCCAGGCCGGGGAAGCGGTCCAGCAGGCCGCGCAGCGCGATCCTGGCCTCCAGGCGGGCCAGCGGCGCGCCCAGGCAGTAGTGGATGCCGTGCCCGAAGGCGATGTGGCCCCGGGCGTCGCGGCGGATGTCGAAGCGGTCGGGGTCGGGGAAGCGCGCGGGGTCGCGGTCGGCGTCGGCGAGCGCGACCAGCACCAAGCGCCCGTCACCGGGGATCACCGTGTCGCCCACCTCGACCGGAGCGGTCGAGAAGCGGTAGGTGGGCGTCTCCACCGGGCCGTCGTAGCGCAGGATCTCCTCGACCGCGCCCTCCATCAGACCCTCCGGGTCGGCGCGCAGCGCGGCGAGCTGCTCGGGGTGGGTGAGCAGGGCCAGGACCCCGTTGGAGATCAGGTTGACCGTGGTCTCGTGGCCCGCGACCAGCAGCACCCAGGCCATGCCCAGCAGCTCCTCGGCGTTGAGCCGGTCGCCGTCCTCGTCCGCGGTGTGGATCAGGGCGCTCATCAGATCGTCGCCCGGCCGCTCGCGCTTGTCGGCGACCAGGCGGACGAGGAAGTCGTTCATCGCGTCCGCCGCGTCCGCCCTGGCCCGCGCCGACGAGGTGGACAGCGCGATGTTCGACCAGGTCCTGAACTGCTCGCGGTCCATGAAGGGCACGCCGAGCAGATCGCAGATGACCGAGATCGGCAGCGGGAAGGCCAGCGACTCCACCAGGTCGCCGCGGCGCGAGGGCTCCTTCGCCATCGCGTCCAGCATGCCGTCCGCGAGCGCCTGGACCCGCGGCGCCATCGCGTCCACCCGGCGGGGGGTGAACTCCCGCGCCACCAGCTTGCGCAGCCTGCTGTGCACCGGCGGATCGGTACTGAGCATGGACAGGCCGGACGCCACCGTCCGCACGCCCAGTTCGGGCGCCGCGTTGGACCACACCTTCGACAGCCGGGCGTCGTTGAGGAGCGCGCGGCCCGCCTCGTACCCGACGACCAGCCACGCCTCGTGGCCCTCGGGGATCACCACCCGGTGGACCGGCCCCCGCGCGCGCAGCTCCGCGTAGACCGGATACGGGTCGCGTCTGAACTCCTCGCCGAGCGCGCCGAGATCGACGACGGCGTCCGTGGTCATACGTGTCCTCCCCGGGGACAGCGGCCGGGAGTCCGGCCGGAGGCTGGGCAGCGTGCCGAGGGGACGTTACGGCGTCACGGGCCGTCGCACCGCGTGTTCGGGGCTTCCCGCCGGGAGATCGGCGCGATCCCGCCCCTGGCCCCGGCGCGCGCCTCATCCGTATCCCGCGTGTTCTCCCGCCCCACCGCTGTCCAGGATCACCGGATACGTCCGTGACGTAGGCTTTTGTCATGGGCTCGGGCTGCGGGACAGCGCCGTGCCGAACCGAAAGTGGGCCGGAATGGACGTCGTGTACGCAGGGGGGCCGAACGTATCCGGCCGCCTGCTCGCTCGCGTCGCGCGTGTCGTGCCCTCCGCCGTGCTGGTCGGAGCGGGCTCCGCCATCGTCGGCACCGCCCCCGACGGTCACTTCGGGCTGGCCCTGGCGGTCGTGCCCTTCCTGGCCGCCGCGGTGCACTCGGTCACCGTCACCGCCGTCCTCGGCGCCCTCACCGTCGCGATGTACGCCTCGCTGCGGCACTGGCTGACCGAGGGCACCGACCTGTGGCTGGTCAAGCTGGCGTTCCTCGCCGCCTCCGCCGTGGTCGCCGTCCTGATCAGCCAGGCCAGGGTCAGGGCGCAGCAGCTCACCCGCAGCCGCGACATCGCCCTGGGGCTCCAGCAGGGCCTGCTGCCGCACAAGGTGCCGCGCAACAGCGCCGTGGACGCCAGCTACCGCTACGTGCCCGCCGACACCGCGGCGGGCGTCGGCGGCGACTGGTTCGACGTGATCCCGCTGTCCGGCACACGGGTCGCGCTCGTCATGGGGGACGTGGTGGGCCACGGCATCCACGCCGCGGCGATGATGGGGCGGCTGCGTACCGCCGTGCACACCCTCGCCGACCTCGACCTCGCGCCCGACGAACTGCTCTCCCGCATGGACGACCTGGCGGTACGCCTCGCCGACGACGACGCGGACCGCGAGCTGGGCGCCACCTGCCTGTACATGGTCTACGACCCCATCTCGCGGCAGTGCACGGTGGCCAGCGCGGGCCACACCCCGCCCGCGTTCGTCCACCCGGACGGCCGGGTGGAATTCCAGCGGCTCGCGGAGAATCCGCCGCTCGGCGTCGGCGGCACGCCCTTCGAGAGCAGCACCCTCACCCTCGACGAGGGCACGGTCGTGGCGCTCTACACCGACGGCCTGCTCGACCTGCGCCACCAGGGCACCGACGCGGCCGTCGCCGCCCTCGCGCGGGCCCTGCTGCCCGCCACCGACAGCCTCGACGCGCTGTGCGACCGCGTCTGGTCGGGGCTGCCCGCGGAACACGACGACGACGTGGCGCTGCTGCTGGCCCGCACCAGGACCCTGGACGGCGCGAACGTCGCGAGCTGGGAGTACCCCGCGCTCCCGGAGAGCGTCCCGGCCGCCCGCGCCGCCGTCATGGCCCGGCTGGAGGAGTGGGGCCTGTCCGACCACGCCTTCGCCACCGAACTGGTGGTCAGCGAACTGCTCACCAACGCCGTCACCCACGCCCGCGGCCCGGTCTCGCTCCGGCTGATCAGGGACGCGGGGCTCATCTGCGAGGTCTCCGACGGCAGCGACACCTCGCCGCACATGCGGCACGCCCAACTCCTGGACGAGGGCGGGCGCGGCCTCTACCTCATCGGGCAGCTCGCCGACCGCTGGGGGACGCGCTACAGCGAGGACGGCAAGACGATCTGGGTCGAGCAGCACGTCCCGGCCCGGGCCTGAACGGGGAGCGCCCCCCGTCGGCCGGAGCCGACGAGGGGCGCTGCGATCTCACGAACCGGTGCGGTCTACCAGCTCGTCAGACCGGCACCGTAGGGGTAGAGCGGATTCCCGTACGTCGTCGGCACCGTCTGACCGGCGTCGATCTTCGCCCGGATGTCGGCCCGCTCGGCCGCGGTGGCGCCGAGGTCGTAGGGCAGGTCCCACGCCTCGTTGGCGTCCGCCTGATTGTCGCCGCCACCGGGCTTGAGCACCTGGTCGAGGCTTCTGGGCAGCTGCCAGGGCAGCTTGCCGCGCGGGGTGTAGTCGCCGAAGAGCAGGCTGGCCGTCGCCGGTCCGACCTCCTCACCGCCGCGGTAGGTCACCACGATGGCGTCGGCCAGGTTGTTCCAGTCGCTCATGACGATGGGTCGGGGCAGGGTCAGCACGACCACCACCGGAATTCCCTGGTTCTTGAAATTCTGGATGAGGGCGAGCTGGTCCGCCGGGAGATACGGCTGGGTGTCGGGCCACGAGGTGGCGTGGGTGTACGACGGTTCGCCGACCGCCACGACCGCGAGCTTCGGGGCCGGTCCGGTGTCCTGGTAGACGTTGACCCCGGCCGTCGCCGCTCTCGCCTTGATCGCGTCGAGCACGGTCAGCGAGCCGTAGTCCGGGTGGAAGTAGCTGGACCAGATGCAGCACGCGGCGCCGTCGGTCGCCCGCGGACCCGCGACCACGATGTTGTCACCGGAGTTGAGCCTGATCGGCAGCACACCGTTGTTCTTCAGCAGCGTGTTGGACTCCCGCGACGCCTGGTTGGCCAGCGCCGTGTAGCTCGGCTGGTGGAAGCGGTACGGGCCGTTGACCGGGTCGCCGTACGGGTGGTCGAAGATGCCCAGCTCGAACTTGAGCTTCAGGATGCGCGTGACCGCGTCGTTGATCCGGGCCAGCGGCACGCTGTTCTCGAAGCTCGCCATGGTGAAGTCGGCAGCGCCCGGGTCGGCGCCGCCCATCACGTCGGAGCCCGCGTTGGCCGCGTTGATCCAGGCCGTCGACGGCAGCCAGTCCGTGGTGATCAGACCGGTGTAGCCGAGATTCTGCCGCAGGTAGGTGAGGATCTTCGCGCTGTCGCCCGCGCCGGGACCGCCCGGGTCGAGATACGAACTGCCCGCGTAGCCGGGCATGATGTTGACCGCGCCCGCCTCCATCGCGGCCTTGAACGGGATCATGTGGTATTTGATCGTGACCCCGTCGTAGACGATGCCGGCCTCGCCGCCCGCGCCCTCACCGGGCCAGTGCTTGACGGTGGCGAGCACCGAGCCGGGGTTCAGCTCCGGGCCGCCCTGCAAACCGGCCACCAGCGCCCGCAGTTGGGCCGCCGCCACATCGGCGTTCTCGCCGCCGCCCTCCTGGATCCGCGGGTACAGCACCTTCGTGCCGACCTCGGCCAGCGGGGACAGCGTGCCGCGCGCGCCGACCTCCAGCTCCTCCTTGCGCTGCATGTCGCCGAGCTTGTAGTCGAGCGGATAGTCCTTGCCCGCCGCCAGGGTGCTCTGCAACGGATACGTGGTCTGGTAACCGGCGGTGGTGTCACCGGCCGAGACCGGCGGGATGCCCAGCCGGGTGGCCGCCGTGGACTTCAGGACGTTGTCCAGGTCGGCGGGTTGCGCCGGTCCGAAGTGCCAGCCGGACATCGGGTACGACTGGACGTTGTAGAACATCTGGAACGCCTTCTCCTCCAGCGTCATCCGCCCGAGGAGATCACCGACCCGCGTGTCGACCGGCAGCCGCCAGTCCTCGTACGGCTCGATGGAGCCGTCCTTGTTGAGGTCCCGCGCGCCGTTGATGATGCTGATGCCGTCGGCCGCCTGCTTGACGTCGGGCAGATAGACGCTGAACGTGCGGATGTTGGATGTCGTCTTCGCGCCCGAACCGCTGACCGAGACGACGAACCACTTGTACGTCCAGCGGTCGGTGATGTCCCAACTCGGCGTGTAGGTGGTGCCGGTGGGCTCGGCGACCTTGGTGTAGAGGTCGAGCAGATTGCCCGACGCGGTGAAGTCGTAGTCGGCGCGGCTGATGTTGAGCCACACCTCGTAGTGCGCGGCGCCGCCGACGGCCGCCCAGCTCAGCGCGGGACGCCGGGTGTTGGTGACCATGGCCTTGTCGGCCGGTGCGGACAGCGCGAACTGGTTGAGCGTGGCCGGGGCCTTGGTGGGCGCCGAGAGCAGCGGCGGGGTCGCGGTGGAGTTGTCCACCGTGCCGTAGACCTGGAACTCCCAGAGCGAGTAGCCGTATCCGGTGGCGCGGGCCGTGCCGGTCAGCCGGACGTAGCGGCCCTGGCCGGTGACGGGCAGCCGCTCGATGCCGCCGGGGCCGTTGGTCGTGGTGTAGATCGGCGTCCACGCCGTGCCGTTGTCCGAGACGTCGATGTGGTAGCCCTTGCCGTACGCCGACTCCCAGTTGAGCACGATGCCGCTGATCTTGCCGATGTTGCCGAGGTCGACCTGGATCCACTCGTTGTCCGTGGAGAGGCTGGACCAGCGGGTGGTGGTACGGCCGTCGAGAGCGGCGGCCGGGGCGTTGCCGCCCTCGTACGACGAGGCCGACACCTGCTTGTAGGCGGAGATCACCGTGCCGGAGAAGTCCCCGCCGCCGCCGTTGGTGGGCGGGGTGGTGGTGCCCCCGGTGCCCCCGGTGCCGCCGCCGGTCCCGCCGCTCCCGGTGGTGTACACCTGGAACTCCCAGAGGGAGTAGCCGTATCCGGTGGCGCGCGCGGTGCCGTTCATCCGGACGTAGCGCCCGGTGCCGCTGACCGTGAGGTTCTGGGTGCCGCCGGTGCCGGTGGTGGTGGAGTAGACGTCGGTCCAGGTGGTGCCGTTGTCCGAGACCTGGATCTTGAAGGCGGTCGCGTAGGCCGCCTCCCAGGTGAGACCGACCTTGCAGACCGCCTGCGAGGAGCCGAGGTCGACCTGGAGCCACTGCGGGTCACCGGCCGCGCTGGACCAGCGGGTGCCCGCGTTGCCGTCGACGGCCGCGGAGGCGGGGGTGCCCGCGTTCTCCGTGGAGGACGCCGTGGCCGGGTGGTTGAGCGCGGCGTTGGTGGTGCCGCAGGTGCCGCCCGCGGCTCCGGTCGAGCCGTAGACCTGGAACTCCCACAGGGAGTAGCCGTATCCGGTGGCGCGCGCGGTGCCGTACATCCGGACATAGCGCCCGGAAGCGTTTACGGAAAGGGTCTGCTTTCCGCCGGGTCCCGTCGTGGTCGAGTAGGCGTCGGTCCAGGTCGTGCCGGTGTCGGAGACCTGGATCTTGAAGGCCGTGGCGTACGCGGTCTCCCAGTTGAGGCTGACCGAGCTGATGGTCGCCGACGCGCCGAGGTCGACCTGGAGCCACTGCGGGTCACCGGCCGCACTGGACCAGCGGGTGCCGACGTCGCCGTCGACGGCGGCCGAGGCGGGGGTGCCCGCGTTCTCGGTCGAGGAGGCGGTGGCGGTCTTGCCCTGGGACAGCAGGGTGTCGGCCGCGTGCGCGGTACCGGTCGTGGTGCCGATGGCACCGCCGGTCGCCAGGGCCGCCGCGAGGGCGACGGCCACCAGCGGTCTGCGCCGTCTGACGGACCTCAGAAATGTGGACAGGAGGCTCATGTGCATCTCCACGTGGGGGTGTGATGACTCTGATCACCGTGGAGGCCGTCGCCGGACGGGCGACGGGCGGCAGGCGGCGGCATCCACGGTGGCGGCTGCGAATTGCTCCGGACTCGTCGCACAATGGCCGGAGATGACGGCGGAGAGCGCTCTCCGTGGGAGTCTCTTGCAACGCCTGAACAGTGTCAATCCCCGTGACAGCGTCGGAGCCAACGCCCGTATGGATAACGGTTTTTGGGGTCGGAGTCGGCCTGTTTTCCGGATCGCGGCGGGTCCGGTTCAGCGGGCGGCGGGGTGGTTCGCGAGCTGTCCGAGGATCAACTCGGCCAGCAGGTCGGGACGTTGCTCCGGCAGCCAGTGCGTGCCGCCGACGAGCGGGTGGAAGGCGTAAGGTCCCGCCGCCCAGCGTTCGGTCAGCCACGCCGACCGCGCGCTGATCACGGCGTCCGCCGTACCCCACACGAACAGCGTGGGAACCGACACCGGCGCGGCCCGCAGCCCGCGGGCCGCCTCGCGGGGGAGCGCCCGGTACCAGCCGAGCGCGCCGGTCAGCGCGGCCCGGTCGGTCACGAACCGCCGCGCGTACCCGAGGGCCGTCGCCTCCTCCAGGCCGAGCCGGCGCAGCCAGCGCGCCCCGGTGTGCCCGCGATCGTGGGTGATCACCGCCTCGGGCAGCCAGGGGAGTTGGAAGAAGAGCAGATACCAGGAGAGCAGGGCCTGACGGCTGGTCAGCAGCGACCGGCCCAGGGCGGCCGGGTGCGGCATCGACACGGCGGTCAGTGACGCGACCCGGTCCGGCGCCCGCTCGGCGAGCGCCCAGGCCACACTGCCTCCCCAGTCGTGCCCGACGACATGCGCGCGCTCCAGGCCCGCCGCGTCCAGCAGGCCGAGGACGTCCTCGACCAGCAGCGGCAGCCGGTAGTCGCGCGCCCGGCGCGGGCGGGCGCCGGGGGCGTACCCGCGCTGGAGCGGGGCGAGCGTCCGTACACCCGCCGCGCCCAGCGCCCGCGCGACCCGCGTCCAGCACGCCGGGCCCGCGGGGAAGCCGTGCAGCAGCACCACCGGCTCGCCGTCGCGCGGCCCCGCGTCGCCGACCGGGAACTCCCAGCCGCCGGAGCGGAACGACCTCATCGGCGCCGCCCGCCGACGGACCGGTCGGCGGCCCCGACGAGGGGCAGGCGGACCGCGGTGCTCCCGGCGGGCGCAGGGGCGGTGTCCGCCGCCGCGTGCAGCCGGGGTCCGGCCTTGGCGAGGAAGGAGGTCATCGGCGTCACCGAGTGGTCCTCGATCAGGTCGCCGAGCACGGCGTCGGCCCGCGCGAGCCGGTCGGCGTACACCGGGTCGCGCAGCAGCGGGCCGAACACGTCGAGCCACTGGCCGAGGCCGAGCAGGTCGATGCCCGGCGGACGCCACAGCGTGGGCATCGTCAGCCGCGCGGTCCTGCGCGCGCCCGGCTCCTCCAGCAGGATCAGCGCGCACTTGCGGTAGAACTTCATGTGGTGCGACTCCTGGCGCGCGATCGCCTTCAGCAGATCGTCGAGCGCCGGATCTCCCACCAATTCGCCGATCCGCCGGTAGGTCGTCAGCGCGATGTACTCCTGCATCGCGCCCAGAACGCAGTACATCGCCTGGATGTGCGGCATGAGCAGACCGGCCGCGTACAGCGTCGGCCAGGTCACCAGTGCGCGGATGTGACGGGTGTTGCGACGCACCGCCGACGGTTTCCTCGGAGTGCCGAGCGCCGAAGCGGCGGCGCGCAGCGCGTAACCGTGCTCGGCCTCCTCCGCCAGCCACAGGATGTTGAACTGCGCGAGCGCGTTCGCCCGGTCGCCCCGGATCGCGTGCACCTTTCTGCGCATCAGCGCGGAATCGGTCTCGACGGCCGCGAGCGCGTACAGCATCGAGGCGAAGGTGTCGTTCCCGGTACGGCGGACGGCCGCGACTCGCGAGCGCCATTGCACCGGTCCCCAGGTGAGCGCGTAGGCGTCGAAGACTTCCTGGAGCTGGTTTTCCTGGTCTTTGCGCATGAATCCCCCAGACGGATGTGGAGCGGGCTGTTCGGTGCGACCGAGTCCGTGCGAAGTGACGTCGGGCCGGCGCCAAGTGATGGCGGGCCGACGAGAAGTGACGCCTGGTCAGTACCAGACGAGGAAAAGGGAGTAGACGCCACCGGCGGTGGCGAGGAGATTCGCGGCGGCCAGCACGATGTCGCGCGGCCGGTTGAAGGGAAAGGACCGGATGTCGCGGACGCGGGCCAGGCGCCCGCTCAGCGCCTCGCACTCGGTGAAGTAGCGGCCCGCCGCCAGCAGAGCGGCGCGGTCGGCCTCCAGCCGCCGCAGCGCGATCCGCAGCCGGGCCTCCTCGCGCCGCTTGAATCCCCGGACCCAGCGCCGGGTGAGCAGCAGCGGCAGCCCGGTGTAGACGGGCAGCGCGAGCAGCCACTGGCCGACCACCGGGATCAGCACCACGACGCTGCACGGGAATGGCAGTGAGATGCCCACCGCGATCAGGGCGAAGCCGTGCAGGGCCATCGAGGTGTAGGTCGGCACCAGGACGGCGCGGGCGCGGCCCCAGCCGAAACTGCCGTCGGCGTTGGCCGGGTCGACGCCGTAGTGCAGGTCTCCGCGGAGCCGCCACAGGCACAGCAGTACGCGGCTGCCCGCGCAGTTCATGACCGCGATCCAGTAGACGCCCGCGGTGCCCACCGTGAGGTAGACGATGGCGCCGACCGGCGAGGTCTGCCAGCTCGCCCACCAGTTGGCGTACGCGGCCCTGCCCCAGGCGTGCGCCTGTCCGGCGGGCGCCAGCGCGTAGTAGATGCCCAGGCGTTTCTCGCTGAGCGAGATGACGAAGACGCAGACGAACGAACCGACGATCATGATCGGCGCCAGATTCCTTATTCGGCGAAATCGCAGATTGGTCCGGTCGATCTCGGCGTGGATCCGCGCCCGCGCGGCGGCGTTCGCCGGGACGGTGAGCGATCCGTCGCGTTCCATTCCCGGCAGCAGGTTCTCAAAGGCGGACCACTGCCGCTGGACGAGGGCCGGGGTGATCAGCAGGATGACGATCGCGCTCAGCGAGAGCAGGTCGCGCAGGAGCGGAAACCGATTTCCCGCCGACGCGTGCCGTCGGCAGTCCGGCCGGTCGAACCTGAGGAATTGGGCCAGGTCGGAACAGAGCTGCCCGCCCAGGTGCGGCATGGTCACCGCGCCGTACAGACCGGAGAACTCGAAGAGCAGGACGATGGTCACGACGGGAATTCCGCAGAGCCAGAGCCACCGGCGAGGGCTCGCGTTGATCCGTGACAGCAGAATGGGTTCCGCGGTGAAGATGTCGAATGTCTTTCCGGCAAGAGCCAGGCTGGTAGCCATGGGCGTCCCTGTCTCGGGTGGTGCGTGGCGCTTGTTGCGTGTTCCTGTGCGAAATTCCGTGCCGAATTGTCGGGTGAGGCGCTGTGCGCACAGCGTGTTCCGGGCGCGCGCCCCCTTTGTGCGCCCCGGCGATCCGGCTCGCCCTCCCGCGACTGGCCGGATTATGGCGACAGTACGGTCGGCCGGGTCTAATGTGACTGCGCGTTGCGCGGGCCGGGGGGCACTGCAATAAATACGCGACGCGTAGGGATCACCGGGGTGGCGATGGCGAACAGCACGCGTGGGCGGCCGTACGGATCGGTCGGACGGCGGCGGTCGGCCGTCCCCGCGCGTGCCCCGCTGCCGACGACCCAGGACCGCGCCGCGTGGCTGCTGCGGGTCAACCGGCTCTACGGCCGCGAACCGCGCTGGGCGAAGGGCGACTCCTTCGCCCGCTCCTTCCACGGCGGCTCCTGGCCCGCGCAGGTGAGCGTCAGCTCCATCTCCCGCTGGGAGACCGGCGTGACGAGGGTCGGCCATTCCGCGGTCCGCCGCTACGAGCAGTTACTCGGCCTGCCGCCGGGCCAGTTGACCGCCACCATCGACATCCTCCACCGGTACGCGGCCCCGTCCGCCGGAGCCGTACCGCTGCTGGCCCGCGCGCCGGGCGATCTCGGCGCGGCGGAACGGCGGGTCGACACCCTCCTGGACCGCGCCCTGGACGACGCGCCGGTCACCGGGGCCGATTGGGACGAGTTGACCGTGCTGCTCGTCCTCCACCCCCAACTGCGGCTGCGCTCACGGGACTGGACGGCCCTGGCCGAACGCCTGCTCACCGAGTCGCTGGTCTCCGACGGCCTGGCCTGGCAGCAGCGGCACGAGGCGCTGAACCGGGTGCTCGGCCACCCCTCGGGTCAGGTGGCGGCGGTCTCGGCGTGCATCGCCTGGGCGGCGGACGCCCACAACCAGGTCTTCCTCGAACCGGTCTGCCTCCTGGACTCCAGCGCGCACCCGGACGCGGCCTCGGGCGTGCTCGCCCAACTGGCCAGGCCCACCAACGACAGCGCCTTCCTCGGCGCGCTGCTGGCCTGCGTCCGCAAGGTCCGGCTCCAGCACTTCGACCGGCCGCAGTCGGCCGTGCTCGCCCGGCTGGTCAAGCAGGTGGCGTACGACGCCGACGGGCGCCAGGCGGAGGAACGCGCGCTCGCCGCGGTCGTGTCGCGCATGCTGGACGGCGCGCCGCCGTCGCTCCCGGCCCGCACCCGTACCGGTGCCGGGGAGCGGTACGGCTCCGACATCGCCGCCCGCGTCACCGCCTCCGCCCTGTCGGCCGTCTCCCGCGAGATCCCGCGCTTCACGGACCCGCTGCTGCCCCTGCTGATCCGCGAGATGCTGCTGCACCCGGTCTTCGACATGCGCCTGTACGCGGCCATGATGGTCGCGGCCACCCCCTACCGGGCGCCGGTGGCCGCCGCGATGTCGTACGAGCTGTCCCGGCTGGCCGTCGCCCGCGATGTCACGCTCGCCGGGCGGCTGCTCGAAGCCCTGCGGATCGTCGGGGGCACGGCGGAACGGCCGCTGGTCCAGCGGCTGGCGCTCGCTCCCACCCTGCCGGAGGCGGTGGTCAGGGCCGCCACGTCGGCGCTCGCGCACATGGGCGGGGTCAGCCCGCGGTCCTTCTGGGAGAACGCGCTGGCGCTGGCCCCCGCCGCCGGCGGCGCCTCCCGCCCGGCCGGTGGGCGCGCGGCCTCCGCCGCCGTCTACGGGCTCGGCATCAGCGGCGAGACCGATCTCCTGCGGCGCGTCTCCGGCGACCTGCGCATCCCCTCCAAGACCCGCGCCGCGGCGTCCTGGTGGCTGCGGCTGCCGTCGCGGGTCAGGGCCGGCGGCGCCGCGAAGCGGGCGTGACCGCCTCCGCGACGGACGGCCGCCGCCGGGAACGGGGTTCCCGGCGGCGGCCGTTGGGGGACGGGAGCGGAAGCGTGGCCCCTGCCCGTGTGCTCAGCCCTTGCTGGAGCCCAGCGACAGACCGGCGATGAACTGCTTCTGGAGCAGGATGTAGACCACCAGCGTCGGCACCGCCGCGATCATCGCGGCGGCGGCGATGAGATTCTGGTTGGAGACGAACTGCCCCTGGAGATTGGCCAGTGCCGAGGTGACCGGGCGTTTGTCGCCCGACGACATCAAGGTGATGGCCCAGAAGAAGTCGTTGTAGATCCAGGTCGTCAGCAGCGTCGCCAGCGCCGCGAGCGCCGGACGGCACAGCGGCAGGGTGAGCTTCCAGTACCGGGTCCACAGCCCCGCGCCGTCGACCAGCGCGGCCTCGTACATCTCGTCGGGGATCGACTTCATGTAGTTGCTCAGCACGAAGACACAGAAGCCCAGTTGGAAGGCCACGTTGATGACGATGAGGCCGAAGACCGAGTTGTACATCAGGCCGCTGCCGCTGAGGAAGCCGGGCAGCGAGATCTTCAGGTAGATCCGGTACAGCGGGGTGATGATGACCTGCTGGGGGAGCAGGTTGCCCGCCGTGAAGAGGATCAGCAGCGCGATGTTGAGCTTGACGTTGACCCGGGTCAGCACGAAGGCCACACCGGACGCCAGCGCCAGCACGACGATCACCGCCGGAACGGTGATGAGCACCGAGTTCCAGAAGAAGTGCTTCATGTCCGACTGGGTCCACGCGTCGGTGAAGTTCTTGAACGTCAGGTGGTGCGGCAGCGAGACATAGCCGTACTTGCGGGTGTCGGAGTACGGGCGGACGGCCACGTACAGCGCGAAGGCGATCGGCAGCAGCCAGAGGACCGAGGCGCAGATCAGGAAGACCTGCGAGGCGATCTGGCCCCAGGGGCGCGGCTTCCCGGGGCCCGGGGGCCGCGCGGCGGGTTCGGTGTGCAGCCGCGGCAGGGTATCGGTGGTCATCGCGATTCCTCACGGCTGAACGTCTGGTATAGGAAGACGCTGATCGGCACCAGCGAGATCACCAGCAGCACCACGCCCAGCGCGGAGCCGAAGCCGACCCGTTGGGTCTCCCCGACGATGTTGGAGGTGACCAGGACCGAGAGCAGCTCCAGGCCGTTGATGCCCTTGTTGGTGATGTACACCAGGTCGAAGGCGCGCAACGACTCGATGACGGTGACCACCATGATGACGATGTTGATCGGACGCATCACGGGGAAGATCACCCGCCAGAAGGTCTGCCAGGCGTTGGCGCCGTCGACCAGGGCCGCTTCGCGCAGCGTCGGGTCCACGGCCTTGAGCCCGGCCAGGTACAGCACCATGACGTATCCGGCCTGCCGCCAGGTGGCCTCGACCAGGACCGACCACAGGTTCAGGTGTGGATTGCCGAGCCAGTCGATGGCGTTGTCGTTGCCGTTGCGCCCGATGACGGTGTTGATCAGCCCGAAGTTCTGCGAGTACATGAACTCCCAGATGATGCCGACCAGCGCCAGGGAGAGCATCACGGGCAGGAAGAGGATGCTCTGGTACATCCGGCTGCCCCGGATGCCGCGGTCGATGAGGACGGCGAAGAGCATGCCCAGCGGTGTGGCGATCAGGACGAAGACGGCCAGCCAGATCAGATTGTGCCGGACCGCGGGCCAGAACTCCGGGTAGATCGTGGCGGCCTGGTGGTAGTTCTGGACGCCGTACACACAGCCGTTGTTGAGGATCGACGGCAGATTCGGCTGGCAGGTCTTGGTGTGCAGACTGCCGACGCCGTTCCACTTGGTGAACGACAGCAGCACCGTGCCGAGCGCCGGGAACCAGACGAAGACCAGGTCGAGCAGGAGCGGTATGCCCAGCAGGAGCGCGACGACCACGCGGTCGCGCGCGCTCAGCCTGCGTATGCCCCGGCGGCGGCGGACCTTCGGCGTGGCCGTGGTTTCCGCCGCCGCCGGGGCGGGCGTCTGGGGGGAACTCATCAGGAGTAGATCGCCTTCGCCTGGGCCTCGGCGCTCTTCTGGAGGCCGGCGATGTTGCCCGTGCTCGGGTCGTCGATGAACTTCTGGATGATCGAGATCATCGCGGTGGCCATCGCCGGGTCGGCGTCGCGGTCCATGAACTGCGCCACCGCCTTGCACTTGGCGATCTCGGCGACCGACTTCTTCTGGATCGCGTTGTACGTCGGCACCTGGAGGCCGGTGGCCAGGCCGACGTCCCACTGGTCGGTCTTGAGGAAGTCCGACTCGGCCTGCCCGGTGCCGATGTACTCCAGGATCGCCTTGGCCGCGTCGGGGTTCTTGGCCTTCTTGCTGAGCATGAAGCCGTCGGTCGGCGCGTCCATGTAGTCCTGGCCGTACGACGGGTTGATCGCGGGGAAGGTGAAGAAGTCCAGGTCGGCGAGGTCAGCCTTGTCCGAGACGTACTGCGCGGCCACCTGGTTGGTGCCCTGGAACATCATCCCGGCCTTCTTGGTCTCCAGGGTCTTGGCCGCGTCCTGCCAGATCCGTCCGTTGGCGCCGGTCTGCGTGTAGGGCAGGATCTCGGCCCAGTGCTGGAAGACCGTGTGCACGCCCTGGTCGGTCCACGGGATCTCGTGCTTCATCAACTTGGTGTGGTAGTCGTACCCGTTGATCCGCATGTTCAGGATGTCGAAGGTGCCGAGGGCGGGCCAGCCGTCCTTGTCGCCGAAGGCGATCGGGATGATGCCGTCGCCCTTCATCTTCTTGGCCAGCGCCACGTAGGCGTCCCAGGTGGTGGGCACGGAGTAGCCCTTGGCCGCGAACTGGCTCTTGTTGTAGAAGACCACCCACGGGTAGTTGTACAGCGGCACCAGGTACTGGTGGCCGTCGAGGCCGGTGGAGAGCTTCTTGGCCGCGTCGCCGAAGTTGCCGCCGATCTTGTCCCACACGTCGTCCAGCGGCTGGGCCAGGCCCTGCGCGGCGAAGTACTGCATGCGGTAGCCCGCGAACCAGGTGAACAGGTCGTCCGGGGTGCCCTGGAGATAGCTGGTGATGTTCTCCTGGAACGTGTTGTGGTCGACCGTGTTGATCTTGACCTGCGCCTTGGTGCTCGCGGCGGCCGCGGTGGTGAGGGCCGCGAAGGCGGCCTTCGGCGCGGAGTCGGAGTAGTTGGACCCGAAGGTCACCGTGCCGCCGACCTTGCCGCCGGAGGCGCTGGGGCTGCTCTTGTCCTTGGAGTCCTTGGAGTCGCTGCCGCAGGCCGTCAGCAGGCCGCCGGAGACGACGGCGAGACCGGCCGCGCCCGCGACGCCTCTGAGCACGTTTCTGCGCGACGGCGACGTACCGCTGTCCAGGCCGCTTCCCGCTGTGCTGCTTCCCGTTGATTCGACGTCCGACATGGTGCCTCCATGTGTGTGTGGCCGTTCCGGGTGCGGTAGGCGAGCGATGGCGGAGTGGACGTTTCTGGAGGGCCTGTAGCCTATCGATTTCCAACAGAAGTCACCAAGATGAAACGCCATCTCAACCGCAGGGGTAGTTCTACGCCAGATACCCAGGAGCGTCAACGCCCCATTACGGATGCGTTGCCGGACCGTGATGTGCAGGTAGCGTGCTGATTGGCCGCCCAATTCCGTTGCCGCCCCGCATGAGAGGGACGGTTCAGGGTAGCGGTCGGATCGTGGCAGCTCGGAGGCGGTCCGAGCACGATCGAACCGGATGGAACAACATGCACCAAAGGGGCAACGGGCCCTGAAGATCCATCTCTTCTAATGTTTGATATTGCGTGCTTCCGACGCCATGGCCGAGTCGCGGGGGCGCGCCCCCGGTGAACTCGACATCCACGCGCCCGAATTGCCGGAGATAGCGGTAAAGTTCGGGCATCACGCGATGATCGGCAATGATCGCCAACACCGGACGAGATCGTTCCGGAAGTCCACCGGCCCGTTTTGCTCCGGTCGTGTGGCTGCCCTGTGTGGCCGGACGATGCCAGGCTGTCCCCATGATGGGCTACATCCCCGAGGAAACGACCAGCTTCGAGGGGCGACAGGAGGAGTTGGCGCGGTTGGACACCGCGCTCGCGACCCACCGGCTGGTCACACTCACCGGTGCGGGCGGCGTCGGCAAGACCCGTATCGCGCAGCGCTCCGCCGCCCGCACCGCGCAGCGGGCCGCGCCGCGGTTCCCCGACGGGGTGTGGTGGGCCGACCTGTCGGCCCTGGAGAACGCCGAGTTGCTGCTGGCCACCGTCTCGGACGCGGTCGACCTCTCCGATCACTCACCGCGCATGCCGGTGGAAGCGCTGTGCGAATGGCTCGCGGACAAGCGCCTGTTACTGGTCCTGGACTCCTGCGAGCACCTGGTCGACGAGTGCGCGCACCTGGTCGGCGAACTGCTCACCTCCGCGCCGGGGCTGACCGTACTGACCACCAGCAGGCGCCCGTTGAACCTGGTGGGCGAGGAACTGACCGAAGTGGGGCCGCTGGACGGCGACGGCGCCGACGCGCTCGCGCTGTTCACCCGGCGCGTGACCGACTCCGACCCCGACGCCCTCGCGGGCCCCGGCGCCGCCCGCGCCGCCGCAGAGATCTGCCGCCGCCTCGAAGGCATCCCGCTGGCACTGGAGTTGGCCGCGGCCCAGGTCGGCCCCTCCACCGTCGAGGACGTCTCCTCCCGGCTCGGCTTCCGCTTCGACGTGCTGGCCCGCGCCGACTTCGTCTGGCCGCCGCGGCACCGCACCCTGCGCACCACCATCGGCTGGAGCCACGAACTGTGCGCGCCGGTCGAGCGCTTGCTGTGGGCCCGGCTCACCGTCTTCCGCGGCTCCTTCGACCTCACCGCCGCGCGCGCGGTGACCTCCGGCGGCCCGCTGGCCGAACACGCGGTCGCCGCCACCCTGGAGCGCCTCGTGGCCCAGTCCGTGGTCCGCAGGGACGGCCACCGCTACCGGATGCTCGACACCATCCGTGAGTACGGCCAGGAGTGGCTGCGCGAGCTGGGCGAGGAACACGCCCTGGCCGACCGGCACGCCGGGCACTTCCTGGAACTGGCCCGGCGCGCCGACGCCCTGTGGTCGAGCAGCGAACAGGCCCGCTGCTACCGGCAGATAGACGACGTCCACACCGACCTGCGCACCGCGCTCGACCACCTGCTGGCCACCGAGCCCGCCCGCGCCGCCGAACTCGCCGGACTGCTCTGCTTCTTCTGGACCTGCTGCGGCCATCTCAAGGAAGCTCGCGGCTACTTGGAGCGCGCGCTGATGGCGCACGACACCCAGGGCCCCGAACGCACCCGCGCGCTGTGCGCGCTGGGAGTGACCATCACCCTCCAGGGCGACTACCCCTCGGCGCTCCAGGTCAGCGAACTGGCCACGCGGGCCGCCGCGTACGACGGGGACAAGGAGGCGCAGTTCGCCGCCGCGTACCTGTCCGGGCTGCTGGCCCTGCTCACCGGCCGCGCCGAGGACGCCCGCGACACCGTGGACGCGGCGCTGGCCGCCGTACCGGGCTGGGCCTTCGACTCGCCCTCCCGGCTGCGCTGCCACCTCGTCGCGGTCTTCGCGCTCACCGGCCTCGGCCGGCTCCCCGAGGCGCGGGCGCGGGCCCGCGAACTGCGTCAGCACTGCGCCCAGCTCGGCGAGGTCTGGACGCTGTCCTACCTGGAGTACCAACTCGCGCTGATCGCGCTGTTCCAGTCGGCGCCGCACGAGGCCGCGGGACACGCCCGCACCATGCTGGAGAGCAAGCGGCTGCTCGGCGACGCCTTCGGGATCGCGCTCGGCCTCGACCTGCTGGCCGCCGCGCTGGCCGCCGAGGGCAGGGGCGAGCAGGCGGCCACCGTCTACGGCGTCGGCGAGTCGTACTGGCGCAGCGTCGGGCACCCGCAGCGCGGCACGCCGGAGTTGCGCGGGGTGCGCGAGCAGTGCGAGGCGACCGCCCGCGCTCTGGTCGGCGACGCCGCGTACGACAGGGCGTACCGGCGCGGCGCCACGGAGTACGGCCGCACCGCGCTGGCCGCCGCTCTCGCCGAGGAGCCCCCGGCGCAACGCTGACCGCCGTGACCCGGCGGGTGTGACGCGTGACACGGGTCGCCGCCGTGGAGACGGCGCGTTGGCCGATACTGATCGGTAACGAATATCGTGTGTTCCCGGAGCCGACTCCGGCGCTTCACGTTATCGCATTGATGTCAATTGCCCTTTCGGCGGAACCACTGTGCGCCTTTTGCCGTTTACCGTACGGGATTAGATCCGCAGGACGCGCCGCAAGGGGGGTGATCCGGCCGTGCGAGTGACGGCGCCGAAGCGGGCTCGGACGGAGAAGCCGCAGGTCGGGGCGGTTGGTCTCGGACAGGTGTGCCATACCTGCGTCGATTCCAGGCCACCTCTCGGCGTGGAGGAAGGATTGGTCTTCTTTCCTGCTGAATCGCGGGATCATTCGTATGGCGACCCTGCGTTGAGCGACGTACACCACGTCGAGGACGATGGGTCACTGCCTGATGCAAGGTCTGACCCCCATCCATGGCCGATGGCCTGAAAGGCTCCCATGAAAGCTGAGATCGCCGTGCCCGACGGCGCACGGCACACCCGAATTCTCGGTGTCGGCGCGTATCGCCCCCGGTCGGTCGTCGACAACGCCGAAGTATGTCGATACATCGACTCCTCGGACGAATGGATCCGCTCCAGAACCGGCATCGTGACCCGCCGCTGGGCCGGTCCCGACGAAACCCTGGGCGTGATGGCGGAGCAGGCCGCCAGCAAGGCCATCGCGGCAGCCGGGCTCACCCCGGACCGCATCACCTGCGTGATCGCCGCCACCTTCACCCACCTCATGCAGACACCCGCGGTCGCCACGGAGATCGCCCACCGGATCGGCGCCACCGAGGCCGCGGCCTTCGACATCACCGCGGGCTGCGCCGGATTCGTCCACGGCGTGGTGCTCGCCTCCGACGCCGTGCGCGCCAGAGGCGGCTACGTCCTGGTCGTCGGCGTGGAGCGGATGACCGATCTGCTCGACCTCAGCGACCGTTCGACGGCATTCATCTTCGGCGACGGCGCGGGGGCCGTCGTAATCGGCCCGTCGGACACACCGGGCATCGGCCCGGTGGTCTGGGGCGCGGACGGCTCGCAGGCCGACGCGATCGAGCAGACGGCACCCTGGGACGTGCTCAAGGACGACCCCGGCCACGCGTTCCCCGCACTGCGCCAGGACGGGCAGCGGGTCTTCCGCTGGGCGGTCTACGAGATGGCCAAGGTGGCCAAGCAGGCGCTGGACGTGGCGGGCGTCGGCCCGGCCGACCTCGACACGTTCATCCCGCACCAGGCGAACGAGCGCATCATCGACAGCATGGCCAAGTCCATCGGCCTGCCGCCCGAAGTCACCGTCGCCAAGGACATCGTGACCAACGGCAACACCTCCGGTGCGTCCATCCCGCAGGCCATGGAAGCGGTGCTCGCCTCCGGCGAGGCCAACTCCGGCGACACCGCACTGCTGCTCGGGTACGGCTCCGGCCTGTCCTACGCCGCGGTGGTCGCCACCCTGCCCTGACCCACCGCACTCCAGCACAGCGCGCAGCGCGACCACTTGGCACCGGCCGCCGCCCCGGCACACAGGGGCGGCGGCCGGCGCCTTTTCCGCCCGCGACACCCGCCGTTCCGAAATGAACGATCATCGGCCGTCACAGCTGCCGGAGTTAATGACTCTACGTACCAGGAGGAGAACGGGACCCGCCCGGAATCTCGCGCGACCGGGCGCGCACCGCTCTCCCTCTCCCCACTGGTGGCGTGTGACGAAGAAGGCGGGTAGCTGATGAAAGCCCTGGTCACAACGGACAACGCGGACGGCCGACTCCGGCTCGACCCGGTCGACGAGCCGGAACCGCTGCCCGGACAGGCCCTGATCGCGGTCAGCGCGGTGGCCGTCAACCGCGGCGAGCTGTCCGTGCTCGACGAGCTGCCCCCCGGCTCCCGGATCGGCTGGGACGTCGCGGGCACCGTACTGCGCCCGGCGGCCGACGGATCGGGCCCGGCCGCGGGCACCCGCGTCGTCGGCCTCGCCGACCGCGACGGCTGGGCGGAGCGCGTCGCCCTCGACACCCGCAGGCTCGCCCGGCTGCCCGACGCCGTCGACTGGGCCGCCGCGGCGGCCCTTCCCGTCGCGGGCCTCACCGCTCTCTACGCCCTCCAGCGGGCCGGCCGTCTGATCGGCCGCACCGTACTGATCACCGGCGCGGGCGGGGGAGTCGGCCGGGCCGCCGTCCAGCTCGCCGCCGCCGCGGGCGCCCACGTGATCGCCTGGGTCGGCTCCCCGGACCGCGCGACCGGTCTCGCCGCCCTCGGAGCCGATGTCGTCGCGACCTACGGCACCGACCCCGGCGTGCCCGTCGACATCCTGCTCGACAGTTGCGGCGGCTCCGTCCTGACCTGGGCCTTCGAGTCCGTCGCCCCCGGCGGCAGCGTGGTCGTCTACGGCAACACCGCGCGGGCCGAGTTACGCCTTCCCCGCGACTGGGGGCGCGCCCGGCCCGGTGTCAGCCTCCACTACGTCTTCCTCTTCGACGAGATCACCCGCCACGACGTCGGCCACGACCTGGCCTTCCTGCTCCAACTCGTCACCGAGGACCGGCTGGACCCCCAGGTCGCCCTGGTCGGCTCATGGACCGATCCGACGCCCGCGCTGCGGTGTCTGGACCGCCGTCAGGTCAACGGCAAGGTGGTGCTGGCCCTTTGACCCGGGCAGCTCCCGGATGTTCACCGCGCGGAGGGATCGTGCGACCTCCGCGCGGTGAACGCGTCAGCGCCAGGGGCTACTTGGCCCAGGGGGACTGCTTCTCGTAGCGGGGCCGCCAGGTCTTGCGGAAGAGGAAGCGGACCGGCGGCGGAACGAGCGCCAGCACCTTCTGCTCGGTGGCGGCCGGCGCCGAGTCCAGGAGCCAGGGGAAGAACGTCGCCGCCCCCTTCGTCCCCACCTGCCTGCGCTGTTCCGCCCCGAAGGCGTCCCACTGCTTGGCGGTCACCACGGCCCCCACCAGCGGCAGCCCCGCGTCCTCCTCGTGGTCGAAGTGCGCCGTCAGCGCGTCCCGCAGCCGCTCCACGTCCTGGCTCAACCCGGCCGTGTCACCCGCCGCGAGCCGCGCATCGACCGCCGCGATCAGCGGATCGAGCACCGCGTGCTCGGCCTCCATCGCGTCCAGCAGCGCGACCCGCTCGGGGTCGCTTCCGATCCGCCCGCGCATGGCGGGCCACAAGGTGGTGTCCTCGGCGGTGTGGTGGATGTCCAAGTAGTAAGTGAAGTTCTTCCAGCCCTCTTTGAAGGCCCGCGGACTCCCGGCCTTGTGGTCGGCGGCCGTGACCAGCCTGCCGAGGTCGCGCCGGAAGGCGTCGTGCACCGCGTACATCATGGTGAAGTCGAGCCGGGACTGCGCATCCGACGGGGTGTAGGTACTCATGCGTGCCTCCTGATGAGTGCGTGCGCGGGTACGTGGTCAGATGGTGGCACCGACGCCTGTCACGGTGCTTCCTCCTCAGGAACCCCGAGGCCCGCGGCGGCGGCGACTTCCGCGCCGATCGGGGCGAACCCCGCGATAAGGAGGCCGGGCTCGGCCGCGGCCCCTCGTCGCGGGGCCCGGCACGTCACCCCGCCGCGGTCCGCAGCGCCGCCTCCAGCCGCGGTCCCGTGTACTGCCTCACCCACGCCAGATGCTCGCCCCCGGTCCCTCGCGGCACCACTTCGACGAGCATGATCAGGAAGAGGTAGCAGCGGTACAGCGCGATCCGCCGCCGGGCCGCCGCGTCGAAGTCCGTACGCCCGCCGCCCGCGCCGTATCCGGCGAGGAAGGCGGAGTCGCGCTCGATGTCGTCGCGCCCGATCGACAGCGACGCGAAGTCCGCCAGCGGGTCGCCCCAGAACATCCGCTCGCCGTCGATGAGACCGCTGACCGTACGGGCGCCCGCGGGACCGTGGAGCAGGATGTTGCCCGGCCACAGGTCGAAGTGGACCAGCGCGGGCTCGGTGACCTCGTCGAGCACGGGCGCCGCCGTCGCCAGCGCGGCGCGGATCTCGGCGACCGGCAGCGGCAGCCAGGGTCCGTACCGCTCCGCGTCGGCCAGGACGGCGTCGGTCATGGCCGTGAAGGCGGGCCGCCAGCGGGAGTTGAGCGGGGCGAGGGTCTGCGCCGGGTAGCCGAAGGCCGGTCCGCGCACCGAGTGCAGCCGGGCCAGCAGGCCGCCGGTCTCCCGCCACAGCCGCGCGCTCTCGGCCTCGCCGACGCCCTCCGCGGCCTCTCCCGCCGCCGACCAGGTGACACCGGGGCAGTGCGTCATCAGCAGGAAGGGAGCGGCCTGTTCGCTCCCGTCGTCGTACTCGGCGTGCACCACGCGCGGCGCGGGCACCCCCGCCGTGGCGGCGCCCTCGTAGAACCGGGCCTCGCCGCGCAGCAGTTCGCGTTCGTAGCCGAGCTTCGGGACCCGCGACGGCGGCGGGACCTTGAGCACGAGGACGGCGCCGTCGGTGAGTTCGACGCGGTGCATCGCGTTGTACGTGCCGCCCTGGAGCGGCGCGTGTCCGGCGATCCCGGCCGCCGGGATTCCGGCGCGCTCCAGCGCTCCGGTCACCGTGTCGTCCCGCGTCAGCGGTGCCATCCGCCCCTCCCCGTGGTCGCCTTCCGTGGGGCCGAACCCTACGCGGTCGCCAGTCCCCAGCCGAGCGCGCCCACGGCGGCGGCCGCGTAGGCCCACACGGCGGCGAGCACGATCCGCCGCCGGACGGACTCCGACCAGGGCGTACGGGCCAACAGCCAGGCCAGCGCGGGGAGTACGAGGACCGCGTGCAGGCTCACTGCGTGCAGCGGCTTGAGGGCGCCGGTCGAGTGGTACGCGGCCTGCTGGTCGCCGGTCCTGGTGTCGACGACACCGCGGGCGATCATCGCGGCGCCCGAGAGCAGGCCGACCAGCAGCAGCGCGAATCCGGCGCGCAGCGCGAGCGGCATTCCGGCGGGTCCGGCGGGCCGGGCGCGGAAGGCGGCGACCGCGAAGGCGGTGAGGACCACGACGAGCAGCGCGCCGCCGACGGCCAGCGACATGGCGACGGCGGAGTTCACCGGCGTCTCCATGTTGAAGTGCGAGGGCACGTGCCGCCACGCCTGCACGGTGATCCCCGCGACCTCCAGGACGCAGTCGGCCGCGAAGAGGGCGAGCAGCGTGGAGCGGGTCCGCTCGCCGATCCGCACGTACGAGGTCACCCGGGCGAGCGCGATCAGGGTCAGGCCGAAGGACACCCCGAAGGTGAAGGGCTTGCGCCAGGAGACCGGGCCGTCCCACGGTCCGCCGTCCACCGCGAAGACTCCCAGGTGGAACAGGCCCGACACGATGAGCGCGGCGCCGACCGCGTACGCCGCCCGCTCGGCGCCGCGCACGGGGAGGCGGCCGGGCGGCGGGACGACTGCTGCTGCCGTGGCGGACATGGCGCGGGACTCCTGACCGAGGGGGCCCCGGCGGTGCTCCCGGCCGGGGAGTCTCGGACGCGGCGCGGCCGGGACGCGCTCACGGTAGGCGGCGGGCGGGGCGCGCCGCGTCGTCGCGCGGGAGGCGGTCGCGCTGCTCCCGGTGGAGTACGCGCCCGCCTTCAGGACCCCCGCACCGCTGATCGGCCGTCAGAAGGGTCCGGCGGTCGGGTGGTTCCGGGCGTGCCGTGATTGGGCTGGTCGCAGAACGGTCATAGCATCTGAAAATATGCTTAAAGGTCTCCCCGGGTCGCGCAGGCGACAGGGGCGGTAGGAGCGAGGGCGAGGAGTGTCATGACCCAGCAGACGGGCGGCCGGATCGCGGAACCGCGCGACGGCGCCGACTCCGCGGAAGCGGCGGACGGCGGCGGACGCACGCGCCGCAGACGACTGCTGCCGTGGAAGCACAAACGGGATCTGACCCCGGCGCAGCTCCGCCGCCGCCGGCTGGTCACCCGCGGCGCGCTCGGCGTCTGCGTGGTGTGCGTCGGCACCGTGGGCTGGTCGGTCGGCCAGGCGCTGACCTACCCCGGCAAGGACAGCAACGTGGCCAGGCTCGCCGAGTGGGCCCGCGACCACGAGCTGGGCTTCGTGGTCAACAAGCTGGAGGACGTCCAGTACAAGATGGACCCGCCGAAGGTCGGCGGCTCGCTGTCGGCCGACGCGCTGGCCCGGATGAAGGCCACCGCGCCCGCCACCACCGCCGCGGGCACCGCCCCGGAGGGAGCGCCCGCGGCCCCCGCGGCGCCGGTCATCCCGCTGCGCGCCCCGATGCGCCCGCTGGTCACCCCCGGCCTGCCGGGCGAGGGCGTCTTCCGCACCCTGTCCAGCGCCCACGGCCAGCCGATCGTCCAGGGGACGTACGTCAGGCCGGACGGCGACCACACCTCGTACGAGGCGGCCGTCGCCTGGATCAGCGGCAAGCACGCGCGCTTCCAGCTCCACCCCGGATTCCGCGAGCCCGGCGGCACCTTCTCCGTACCGCCCAACATCCCCAAGGGACAGCGCACCGGTCTGGTCGCCACCTGGAACGGCGGCTTCCGGGTCACCGACGGCGGCTCGCGCGGCGGCTTCTACCTCAACGGACAGACGGCGGGCGACCTGCGCGACGGCACCGCGTCCGAGGTCTTCTACAAGGACGGCTCGATCCGCATCGGGGTCTGGGGCCGCGATGTGCACATGACCAAGGACGTCGTCGGCGTACGCCAGTGCCTGGAGCTGATGGTCGACGACGGCCGGGTGGTGTCCGACATCGGCGACGACTCCAAGTGGGGTGTCACCGACCAGAGCAAGATGTTCGTCGAGCGCTCGGGCGTCGGCATCACCGCGCAGGGCGACATCATCATGGTGGTCGGCCAGGCCCTGTCCGCGCGGACCCTCGCCGAACTGATGCAGCACGCCGGGGCGGTCCGCGCCATGCCGCTGGACATGAACCGCGCGTGGCCGTCCTTCATGTCCTACGACAGCGGCAAGAATCCGGCGGACCCGAAACCCACCAACATCCTCGACTTCGAGGACCCGCCGGACCGCTACTACACCCAGGCCACCCGCGACTTCGTGGCCGTCTACGCCCGCTGACCGTACGCGCGGCGGCGGCCCGCCGGCACGGCCGCGCGGCCGGGTACGGCGCTACGCCATCTGGTCGGCCGCCGCCGCCTCGGTGAAGGCGCGGATCCTGGCGGTGGCGCGGGACGCCCGCCACACCGGACCCCAGTCCAGCGGCGGTGTGTCGTGGAAGGGGACGTAGACGACGTCGGGGCGGGCGGGGAACCGGGTGGCGTGCGCGCCCACCGGGAAGACCCCCTGGCCCGCCCCGACCAGGGTCAGCACCTCCTGGAAGGTCGCCGCCGAGCGGCCGACCGGGATCGCCAGGCCCGCCGGGGTCTGCTGCGGCGTCCCCGGCTCGCGCCAGTAGTCGGGCAGCGAGCACGGCGCTTGCAGCACCTCGGTGCGCGCCAGATCTTCCACCGAGACCGTGCCGCGCTGGGCGAACGGATGCGTGGCGGGGACCGCCAGCATGCGCGGCTCCGACAGCAGCACGGGACCGTTGGCCAGATCCGGGCCCGACAGCGGCAGGCAGGCGATCAGCACCTCCAGCGCGTCGGCGCGCAGCCGTTCCAGCGCCTCGGTCATCTGGACCTCGCGGATCTCCACCTCGCAGCCCGGATGCCGGGTACGGAACCGCTCGGTCGCCCTGACCAGCAGCTGACTCGCCGCCGCGCCCACGAAGCCCACCCGCAGCAGCCCGGTCACCCCGCGCCCCTCGGCCACGGCCGTCGCCAGCGCCGCCTCCAGCCGCTCGAACGCGGGCCGCAGGTCGTCGTGGAGGCGCCGGCCGATCGGGGTCAGCACCACACTGCGGCTGGTGCGCTCGAACAGCGGTGCCCCGACACGGCGTTCGAGCTTGCTGATCACCTGGCTGACCCGGGCCGTGGTCACCCGCAGCCGCATGGCGGTCCGCCCGAAGTGCAGCTCCTCGGCGAGGGTCAGGAACGTCTCCATCTCGTACCGCTCCATGCAGGCCCCCTTCCTGGTGCCGTCGAGGCATGTGTGAGCGCGCTGTTAAATCGTACTTAACGATCATTCCATGAAGTGGAGTTGATCCTCCCGCCCGCGTCAGGGAAGTCGGTTGACACCGCCCGCCCGCGCTGCCTAGCGTCGTGCCCGTATGTGACTGCTATTCAGATGAAAGAACGCCTCGGAGTGAGGCGGAGAGCGGGGACCGTGGCAGAGCAGCAGCAGCGTCGCGTGGTGGTGTCGGGCGGCGGGACCGGAATCGGACGGGCCACCGCGGCGGCCTTCGCCGCCGACGGCGACCGGGTGACCGTCCTCGGCCGCCGCGAGGGCGTCCTGCGCGCCGCCGCCGAGGAGCTGAACGAGGAGTACGGCAAGGGGCGCGTCGACCTCTTCGCCGCCGACCTCACCGAGCCGGAACAGGTGCGCGCGGCAGCCGCGTTCATCACCGCCGAGGGCCCCGTGGACGTCATCGTCACCAACGCGGGCGGCAACGCCGCCTTCGACGACGACGGCACCCTGGAGGGCATCGCCGACGGCTACCGGCGCAACTTCGCCGCCAACGTCCTGACGGCCGTCCTGCTCACCGAGGCGCTGCTGCCGTCCGTACGGCGGCCCGGCGGGCGGATCGTCCACCTGTCCTCGATCGCGGCGGTACGCGGCCCCGGCTCGTACGGCGGCGCGAAGGCGGCCGTGCACGCCTACACCTTCGAACTCGCCCAGCGGCTCGGCAAGGACGGCATCACCGTCAACGCGGTGGCGCCCGGCTTCGTCGGCGACACCGAGTTCTTCGGCGACCGCGGCACCCCGGGGTTCATCGCCTCCCGCGTCGCCCAGACGCTGACCGGCAACCCCGGCAGGCCCAGCGAGATCGCCGCCGCGATCAAGCACCTGGCCGCGCCCGAGGCCGCGTACACCACGGGACAGATCCTGCACGTCAACGGCGGTGCGATGCTGGGCCGTTGACCGCTCGAACGCGCCCGGGCGGTCACGCGGCCGAGCGGACCTTCGCCACCGGCGGTTCGTGCGACAGGTCCTCGGCCGGCAGCCGCTTGGCGATGGAGCCGGTGCCGGGCCGCGATCAGATTGACGTTGGCGTGCCCGACCACCCGGACCAGCAGCACCACCTGCATGACCGTCCACGCCCCCGCCGCGTCGATCGGAGCGGGCGGCGCCGCCTCCTCGGCCACGGGACCGGTCTCACCGACGGTAGTCGCACCAGCACCAGCACCCTCACACTGCGCCCCGCACCCCGCACGCGCAGCCGTCCGCCCAGGTGGGCGGGAAACCAGGGGTGACGGGAGCGGACCACGTCGTAGGCTCGGAGGCATGGCTGGTGACGAGGGGAAGCCCGCGGGCGGCGGGAGCGTGCGGGTGGACAGTTGGATCTGGTGCGTCCGGCTGACCAAGACGCGCTCGATCGCCGCCGCGGCGTGCAGGGCCGGACACGTCCGGGTGAACGGCGAGCGCGTGAAGCCCGCCCAGGCCGTACGCGTCGGCGACGAAGTACGGCTGCACCACGCGGGCCGCGAGCGGATCGTGGTCGTCTCCAAGGTGCTGAGCAAGCGGGTCGGCGCGCCCGCGGCGGCCGAGTGCTTCGTGGACAACAGCCCGCCGCCGCCTCCGCGCGAGGACGTCCTGGCGCTGGGCCTGCGCGACCGCGGCACCGGACGGCCGACCAAGCGCGACCGGCGCGAGCTGGAACGGCTGCTGCACGGCAGCGCGCGGCCCGGCGACGGCGGCCGGCCCGGCGGGACCCCGCGTCCGCGCGGCGGCGCCCGGCGTCCCGAGGACGGCTGAGGAGTGGGCGGGGTCCCGCGGACGGCTGAGCGGCGCCCGTGTGACCCGCGAGTCCTGCGTTGGACCCTGGCTGATGGCTCAGAGCGTCTGAGCGCACTGAGCGGTGCTGGGCGGCTGAGGACCCCGGCGGGACCGGCCGTACGCCGGATCAGTACGACTGGAGTTCCAGGAGGTTGCCGTCCGGGTCGCGCAGATGCGCGGTCCGCATCGACGGGCCCCACTCGGGGCGGTCGGCCGGGGGAGCGACCGGCCGTCCGCCGTGCCGCAGGCACAGCTCGTACCCGGCGGTGACGTCCGGCACCCGGCTGACCAGCACGGCCCGGTCCCGGGCGGGCGGCGGGTCGGCGGGCAGGCCGGTGCCGCCCGTCACCTCGGCCATCGCGGCCCGGTCGAAGAGGGCGAGGACGCCCTCGGCGCCGACGTCCCAGCTCGCGTAGGGGCCGCTCTCGCCGCCGCGGGTCAGCGCGGCGCCGACGAGACCGGGGAGCACGGCGTCGTAGAAGCGGAAGGTGTCGGCGAACCGGCCGACGAGCAGGCGCGGGTGGAGCGCGTCCATCGGGAGACCTCACTCGGTGCGTACGGGATGATGAGTGACGGGATCATAGGTGCTGACCCATCATTGGTGTCAGCCTACAATGAGGTCCATGAACGGAACACCGCCCACCCTCGCCGCCCTCACGACGTATCTGCTGTCGAAGACCGGCAAGGCCGCGCGCGGCAGGCTGGCCGCCGAACTGTCCGACGAGGGTCTGCGGCTGTGGCACATGGCGGTGCTCGCCGCGCTCGCCGACTTCGGCCCGCAGGTGCAGCGGGAGCTGGCAGGGCGGCTGGGCGTCGACCCCAGCGACATGGTGAAGGTCGTCGACGAACTGGCCGCGTCCGGCTGCGTCGAGCGCGCCCGCGACACGGCCGACCGCCGCCGGGTCCGCGTCGCCCTCACCCCGGCGGGCCGCGACCGCCTCGCGGCGCTCACCGCCCGCGCCGAGGCCGCACAGGACGACGTGCTCGCCCCGCTCGACGCGCGCGAACGGGCCCAATTGCACGCCCTGTTGCTGCGGGTGCACGACGGGCTGCCCGCCGGGGGACGGTGAGACCGCGGCAACGGCGGGGCTGGGGAGTGCCGGGAGCGGCCCTCGCCCCCGTAAACTTGCGGTGCTAGTTTACGGGGGCGGTACGTACCCACACCCGGGGCCGCCCGACCCGCACCATCGGGTCCCGCCAGGAGGAGCACGCGATGCGACCTGTCCACTTCGCCGCCGCCCGCCGCACCCCCATCGGGAAGCTGCGGGGAGCGCTCTCCACGGTCCGCCCCGACGACTTGGCGGCGACCGTGCTGCGCGGTCTGCTGGACGGCGTGCCCGCGCTCGACCCCGCCAGGATCGACGACGTCTACTGGGGCGCGGCGAATCAGTCGGGCGAGGACAACCGCAATGTGGCGCGGATGGCCGTGTTGCTCGCGGGCCTGCCGGACAGCGTGCCCGGCGCCACCGTCAACCGGCTCTGCGCGTCCGGGCTCGAAGCCGTCACCGCCGCCGCCCGCATGATCGCGGCGGGCGAGGCCGACATCGTGGTCGCGGGCGGCTCCGAGTCGATGAGCCGCGCCCCCTTCGTCCTGCCCCGCCCCGACGACGCGCTGCCGCACACGATGCCGACGTACGACACCCGGCTCGGCTGGCGGCTCACCAACGACCGGATGCGCGAACTGCACGGCGTGCTGGCGATGGGGGAGACGGCGGAGGAGGTCGCCACGCGGTACGGCGTCAGCCGCGCCGACCAGGACGCCTTCGCGCTGCGCAGCCACCGCAATGCCGCCGCGGCCCGTGAGAAGGGCCTCTTCGACGCCGAGATCCTGCCCGTCACCCGGCCCGACGGCGTGGTCGTCACGCGGGACGAGTGCATCCGCGAGGACACCACGGCCGAGCGGCTGGCCGCGCTCAAGCCGGTCTTCCGCAAGGACGGCACCGGGACGGTCACCGCGGGCAACGCCTCGCCGATGAACGACGGCGCCGCCGGGCTGCTGCTGGTCAGCGAGGAGGCGCTGCGCGACCTCGGACTCGAATCCCTCGGCCGGTACGCGGCCGGGGCCAGCGCCGGAGTGCACCCGGACGTCATGGGCGTCGGGCCGGTCCCGGCGACCCGGCGCGTGCTCGCCCGGCTCGGCAGGACCGTCGACAGCGTCGAGGAGGCCGAGTTCAACGAGGCGTTCGCCGCCCAGGCGCTGGCCTCCGTGCGCGAACTCGGCGTCGACCCCGAACTGGTCAACCCCGACGGCGGCGCCATCGCCCTCGGCCACCCGCTCGGCTGCTCGGGCGCCCGTATCCTCACCACCTTGCTGCACCGGATGAACCGCACCGGCGCCCACCGGGGCCTGGCCACCATGTGCGTCGGGGTCGGCCAGGGCACGGCGGTGCTGGTCGACCGCGACTGAGCTGCGACTGAGCCGTGACGGACGCGCGACGGACTCTCGCTCGGTCCGTGTCGGTGCGACGGTGCCGCCGCCCGGGCGAAACGGCGGCGAGGGTGACGGGAACCACCTCCGTGACACCCGCCCGCGGACCCGAAAGCCCGGTGCCGTCCGCCGCCGTCTGGGACAATCGATCGCGTGCCTACACCACTTAGCGGACGAGTTGACGCACGTTGACCGGCCCCGACAGCGGGGCGCAGCTACTCGCGATCAGTGACCTGCACGTCGGTTACGCGGCCAACCGCCTCATCGTGGAGCAGTTGCGGCCGGGGACGGACGAGGACTGGCTGATCGTCGCCGGAGACGTCGCCGAGAACTCCGAGGACATCATCTGGGCGCTGCGCACGCTCAAGGAGCACTTCTCCACCGTCATCTGGCTGCCGGGCAACCACGAGCTGTGGACCCCGCCGGACGACCCGGTGCAACTGCGCGGCGAGGCCCGCTACCGGCACCTGGTCGAGGAGATCCGCCGCCTCGGCGTCATCACACCCGAGGACCCGTACCCCCTGTGGGAGGGCGAGCGGGGGCCGGTCGCGGTCGTGCCGATGTTCCTGCTGTACGACTACACGTGGCGCGACGGCACGCCCGGTGCCACCACCAAGGAAGAGGCGCTGGCGCACTCGCGGGACCTCGGCGTGATCTGCAACGACGAGCGGTTCCTGCACCCCGACCCGCTGCCGGGCCTCGACGACTGGTGCCGGGTCCGGGTGGCCGAGACCGAGGCGCGCCTGGAGGCGCTGGACCCGGCGCTGCCGACGGTGCTGGCCAACCACTTCCCGCTGCACCGCGACCCGACGCGCATCCTGCGCTACCCGTCGTTCGCGCTGTGGTGCGGCACCGAGCGCACCGAGCAGTGGCACACCCGCTTCCGGGCCGCCGAGGTCGTCTACGGGCATCTGCACATCCCGCGCGTGATGTGGCGCGACGGCGTCCGCTTCACCGAGGTCTCGCTCGGCTACCCGCGCGAGTGGGGGCGCCGCGACACCGGGCCCGCGGGGCCGCGGCGGATACTGGCCGGACGTCAGGGCGTCCGCCGGTGATCGAGCACCTGCTGCCCGCCGCCGTCCGCTCACGGGCCGTGTACGGCGCGGAACTCGACAGTGCGCCGCTCTTCCCCGAGGAGGCCGCGGCCGTCGCCAAGGCGGTCGCCAAGCGCCGCGCCGAGTACGCGGCGGGCCGCGCCTGCGCCCGCGCCGCGCTGGCCGGGCTCGGGATCGCGCCGGGGCCGATCCCGCGCGACCCCGACCGGGGCGCGCCGGTCTGGCCGGCCGGCGTCGTCGGCAGCATCACCCACTGCGACGGCTACCGTGCCGCGGCGGTCGCCCGTACCTCCGACGTCCACACCCTCGGCATCGACGCGGAGCCGCACGGACCGCTGCCCGAGGGGGTGCTCAAGGTCGTCACCGCCACCGACGCGGAGGCCGCCGCGCTGGAGCGGCTGGGCGAGGAAGCACCCGAAATCCACTGGGACCGGCTGCTGTTCAGCGCCAAGGAGACCGTCTACAAGGCGTGGTATCCCTTCCACCGCAAGATGCTCGGCTTCGAGGAGGCCGAACTCCTCTTCACCCGCGACCCCGACGCCCCCGACCGCGGCGGCTACACCGCCCGCCTCCTGATCCCCGGCCCCCTCCTCGCCGAGAACATCGGCCCCGACATCTTCACCGGCCGCTGGACCACCCGCAACGGCCTCGTCACCACGGCGATCGTCGTCCCCAACCCAACGGCTGCGCCTGCCGCTTGACCCCCGCGACACCCCGGCCCCAGCACCTCGCGCACCGGACCCGTGCGCGGCCTGGCGGCCCAGCCCGGAATTCCGCCAAGGCGCCCCGTCCGCCGAGCCAGCGCCCCAACCCGCCGAACCCCCGACCCGATCCGCCCACCGGCCTCCGCCGCCGGGTGGCCAAGTCCGGGCAGACGCCAAACGACCTGCGCCGTCAGGCGCCGCGCGGCGGAGTGCCGGTACCGAGCGCCGTCGGGCGGAATCGTGGCGGGCGTGGGCGCCGTCCCGCTGCGGGGGGTGGGGGCGGGCGCGGTTGATGACCTCCGCCGTCAGGCGGATTCGCGGGGGATCAGGGTTGTTTTGAAGATCGCTGAGCGGGTCTGCTGGGCGGGGTCGTCGATGAGGGCCATCAGGAGCTTCGCCATTTCCGCGGCCATGTCCTCCACCGGCTGGCGGATGGTGGTGAGCAGGGGGCGGGAGGACAGGGCGGCGCTGCTGTCGTCGAAGCCGATGACGGCCACGTCGTCGGGCACGCGGCGGCCGTGGTCGCGCAGGACGAGAAGGGCGCCCTGGGCCATGAGGTCGTTGGCGACGAACACGCCGTCGGTGTCGGGCTGTTCGGACAGCAACTGCTTCATCGCCCGCTCGCCGCCCTCCTGCGTGAAGCTGCCCTCGACGCTGGGGACGTACGCGTAGCCGTGCTCGGCCATCGCCTCGCGGAAGCCCGCGAGGCGGTCCTGGCCCGCGGGGGAGTCGGCCGGGCCCGCGATGGTGGTGATCCGGCGGCAGCCGCGGGCCAGCAGGTGCTCGGCGGCGAGCTTCGCGCCCGCCTGCTGCGCGACGTCCACGAAGCTGATCGGGATCGGCGTGGCCGGCCGGGCGAACAGCACGGTCGGCAGCCCGGCCTCGGTGAGCAGGGACGGCAGCGGGTCGCCCGGCGCGATCGACACCAGCACCACGCCGTCGATGTGCTCCTGCCGCAGATTCGGCACCAGCGAGCGCCGCGCCTTCTCGGAGTCGGCGAGCATCAGCAAGGGGTGCACGCCGCGCGGGCGCAGCACCGTGAGCAGCCCGCCCACTATCCGGCCGAAGAACGGGTCGCTGAAGACCTGCCCGAGGAAGGGGTCGTCGGCCGCGTGGTGGTCGGGCACGGAGAAGACCAGCGCGACCGAGTCCGCACGCCGGGTGACCAGCGACCTGGCCGCGCGATTGGGGATGTACCCGGTCGCCTCGACCGCCTCCTGGACGACCTTCTGGATCTCCGGATCGACATTGCGCGTCCCGTTGACCACACGGGACACCGTCGCCCGCGACACCCCGGCGGACCGCGCGACGTCTTCCAGTGTGGGCAGGCGGGGCCCGGCAGGACGGCTGCTCGTCATGGTCCAGTTATACCACGCACGGAGAGCGCTCTCCCTAAGTCCTGGTCGGACAACACGCAGATGGGGCGGGGTACGGCGGCCCCCCACAGGCCCGCCGCGCCCCGCCCCGGTCTCAACCGCGCGCCCCGGTCACCCGGGTCACGCGTACACCCCGAACTCGTACAGCGAGTACCCGTAGGCCGTGCCGCGCTGCGTCAGATTCAGCCGCACATAGCGGCCGGACCCGTTGACGTCGAACGTCTCCACGCCGCCGGTCGCGGTGGTCGTGCTGTAGATGTCCGTCCACGTGTTGCCGTCGTTGGACACCTGCACCTGGTACGACTTCCCGTAGGCGGACTCCCAGCCGAGTTGGATGTGCTTGATCGCGGTGGTCTGCCCGAGGTCGACCCGCAGCCACTGCGCGTCGGTCCAGTCGGTCGCCCACCGGGTGTCCCAGCGCCCGTCCGTGGTGTTCGACGGCGGGAACGGCGCCCCGTTGCCGGTCTGCTGGTACGAGGACGCGGTCGTCGGCTTGCCGAGCGCCACGTTCGTACCGCCGACCGTCGGCGCCACCACGCGGAACGACTTGGTCTCGATACCCACGTTCCCGTGCCCGTCGAAGGCGTACACGTACACCTTCCACACCCCGAGCGTCTTGGGCGCGGTCACCGTGAACCTGCCGTCGCCGGTCTGCGTGAACGTGACCTGTTGCAGACCGGTCCCGCTGTCCACGTACTTGGTGGAGTACATGAGCTGATACCGGATCAGATCGCCGTCCGGATCGGTCGCCGAAGCCGAGACGTCGAAGGTGCCGCCTGCCGGGACGGAACCGCTGTTGCCGACCGTCATCGAGCTGATCACCGGCGGGGTGTTGGCCTGCGGCGTGCCGCCGTAGTCCTTCGCCACCGAGTAGTACATCATCCGGTTCCAGCTCGCCGGGCGGACGTTGAACCACACGCCGCCGAAGTCGTTCTCGTTGCCGTAGTGGAAGATCGTGGCGCCGAGCGCCACCCCGGTGTGGCCCGAGATACAGTTCCACGCGGACAGGTACGCGTCCCGCTTCTGGATGTCCGTCGGCTCGGTGGGCACCCCGTTCGCGTCGTTCGGCACCTCCCACTCACCGGCCTCGCCGGTCTCGGTGACGATGTACGGCTTGGTGTAACCGCCGTTGATCCAGTCCTGCTTCACATTGCAGACCGCACCGTAGGAGTTGACCGCGTAGAGGTCGAGCGACGGCGTGTACTGCTTGTAGTACGGCCACGCGCCGGTCCACGCGTCCGTCGACGTCACCGGGTGGTTCGGGTCGATCGCGTGGATCGCCTGCGTCACCTGCTCGACGAACTTCGCGTAGGCGATGCGCTGTTGCTCGATCGCGGCGCCCGAGTAGTGGTCCTGCGTGGTGAGGATGACCTCGTTGCCGACGTCCCACATCAGCACGCCCGGGTGGTTCTTGTACGTCGTCACCCAGTTCTTGATGTCGTTGAGCGTGTTGGTCTTGTACGCCGTGTCGTTGACGTAGTCCGCGCCTTGGTTGAGCCAGAAGCCGTTGACCACCTTCAGACCGAACTGCGCGGCGGCGTCCAGCAGCGGCTTGGTGCCCGCGTCGGTGCCCCAGGTGCGCACGGTGTTGACGCCCATCGCCTTCAGGTCACGCATGTGCGCGTTCGCCGTGTCGTTGGACGGACCCCAGGTCATGCCCTTGACGGTGTACGGCGCCCCGTTGACGGTCAGCTTCCAGTTGCCCTGGCCGCCCGTGACGTGCACGTCGCTGGCGCCGGTCGGCACCGGCGGGTCGGTGAGCGGGGTCGGCACGGTGCCCGCGGCGATCTGGGAGACCGTCACGTTGTCGATGCTCAGCGCGCCGCCGGAGGAGGTGTCGGCGGCCGGAGAGGTGCAGCCGCAGACGGAGTTGGGGTAGGAGCCGCCGATCCGGAGGCTGAAGTCCACGAAGACGCCGTGGTGCACGGCCGCCTCCCAGGTCGCGACGCCGACCTGCGACTCGCTGACCTGCCAGATCTGCTTGCCGTCGAGGTAGTAGCGGATCTGCTCGTCGGACTTCGTGCGGTCGATGATCTCGGAGTACGTGTGGTAGCCGGTCTGGCAGCCGGAGCAGGTGGCCAGACCGCTGGTCTTGCCGTTGTACTCGTCGCAGTTGCCGCCGGGCGCGGTGCCGCAGTGCAGGGTCGCCGAGAGCTGCGAGCGGCCGTTGACGTTCTCCATGATGTCGCTCTCGCCGACGGCCGGCCACGCGCCGGGGTTGCCCCGGAAGGCGGCGCCCATCGCGCGGAAGGACGGCCAGTAGCCCAGCGCCTTGGCCGGATTCGGCTGCTTGAGCGTGGCGGAGATCTGGAGCTGGCCGCCCGCGGGCGCCGCGAAGTCGGTCCGCTTGGACTCGATCCGGCCGGACGTCCAGGCCGTACCCGACTTCAGGGCCGTCAGGTTGAGGTGGCCGTTGCCGTCGAGGCCCACGTTCGCGGGGGAGTTGGTGGCGGTGTCGACCTCGCCGGTGCCCCAGTTGGCGGGGCCGCCGGGGTAGGCGGTGCCGGTGTCCGTGATCCAGTTGGCGGCGCTGGGCGAGGTGCCGGCCGCGCCGGTGAAGTCGTCGCTCCACACCGTGGTCCAGTTGCCGGGCGGCGGCGTGCCCGTACCGCCGTTGTCACCGCCGGTCGTACCGCCCGTGCCGCCGGAGCCCGCGGTGCCGTACACCTGGAACTCCCACAGAGAGTAGCCGTAGCCGTTGTTGCGCACGGTGCCGTTGATCCGGACGTACCGGCCGGTGCCGCTGACCGTGAGGGTCTGGGTGCCGCCGGTGCCGGTGGTCGTGGAGTAGATCGTCGTCCAGCCGCCGGTGCCGGTGTCGGAGACCTGGATCTGGTACGCCGTCGCGTAGTTCTCCCAGTTCAGCACGACCTTGCTGACGGTGGAGGTGGCGCCGAGGTCGACCTGGAGCCACTGCGGGTCGCTCCAGGCGCTGGCCCAGCGGGTGCCGGCGTCGCCGTCGACCGCGGCGGAGGCCGGGTAACCGGCGCCCTCGGTGCTGGACGCGGTGGCCGGCTTGCCCTGCGAGAGCAGGGTGTCGGCGGCGTGCGCGGCCGTGGTGGGGACGGCGAGCGCGTACAGCGCGAGGCCCATGGCGAGGAGCACCAGAAGGGCCGCGCGCAGCGACGGTGGAAGGGATCTGAACCGGGCGGTCGGTGAGTGTGAGGCTCTCATGCCGATTCTCCTGCGGGGGGAGGTGAGGGAGGGAGGGTGCGGCTCTCCGGGACGGCGGGTTCCGGGGCATGGAGCATTCGGGAGAGCGCTCTCTCAGTGGGCAGATGGTTGCGTCCCGGTTTCCGGGGTGTCAAGGCATCGGACACGAGATGACGACATGTCCCGCTCGTTATGCCCTCTAACATCCTGAATCGGCAAGTCTGTTCACCGTCGGAACGTGCGTATCCGGTGCGGATCGGAGTACCGGGTCTTGACACACGCCTGTGCGGGGCGTGAATGTACCGGCATTGGGAGAGCGCTCTCCAAGCGTTCTTTTCCTGCCTGCCCCGGGGTCCCTCCGGCCGCCCCGCCCGTCCGCCCAGAGACCGAGAAATCCGAGGAAGTCCCCATGAGCGACACAGGAAACAGACGCAGGACGTGGCTCGCGGGAGGGGGCGCCGTACTGGCCGCCGCGCTCCTGGCCACCGGCTGCGGAAGCGACTCGACGTCCAAGTCCGGTTCCGGCGACGACGCCAACGCCAAGACCACGCTCACCGTGAACCTGTTCTCGGACTTCGGCTACAAGGACCTCTACGCCCAGTACCACAAGCTCCACCCGAACATCACGATCAAGGAGAACCGCGCCGACCTGGGCGCCCACCACCAGAACCTGCACGCGCACCTGGTCGCGGGCAGCGGCACCGCCGACATCGAGGCGATCGAGATCGGCCAGGTCGCGGGCTTCCAGTCCGAGGCGAGCAAATTCGTCAACTTCCTGGACGAGGGCGTCGACAAGAACCAGTGGGTGCCGTCCAAGACCGCCCCCGCCTCCAGCCGGGACGGCTCCTCGCTCTTCGGCCTCGGCACCGACATGGGCGGCATGGCGCTCTGCTACCGCGCCGACCTCTTCCAGAAGGCCGGGCTGCCCACCGACCGGCAGGCCGTCTCCTCGCTGGTGTCGAGCTGGGACTCCTACTTCTCCACCGGCAAGCAGTTCCTCGCCAAGAGCCCGGACAAGAAGGTCAAGTGGTTCGACGCGGGCAGCAATGTCTTCTCCGCGATGACCGCCCAGGCGCCGCAGGCGTTCTACGACGCGGACGGCAAGGTCGTCGCCGCGTCCAACCCGGCGGTCAAGCAGGCGTTCGACACGGTCGCGGGTGCCATCAAGGACGGTGAGTCGGCCGGTATCGCCGCCTTCACCCCCGCCTGGGACACCGGCTTCCGCAAGAGCCAGTTCGCCACCGTGACCTGCCCGGCCTGGATGAGCTACGAGTTCAAGGCCAACCCGCCCGCCGACGGCGGCAAGTGGGACATCGCCACCATCCCCGGCGGCGGCGGCAACTGGGGCGGCTCCTATCTGACGGTGCCCAAGCAGGGCAAGCACACCAAGGCCGCCGTCGAGCTGGCCAAGTGGCTCACCGCGCCCACCCAGGAAGCCTGGCTCTTCAAGAACAAGGGCTTCTTCCCCTCCGACCAGGCGCTGTGGACCTCGCCCGACATCGCGAACCTGACCGACCCGATGTTCAACGGCGCGCCCACCGGCAAGATCTTCTCCGACTCCGCGAAGAACCTGAAGCCGCAGCCGCTCGGCCCGCACGGCGCCGACATCGGCAACATCTACGGCAACGCCCTGGTCTCGGTCGAACAGGGCAAGGCGAGCGTGGACAAGGCGTGGAGCAACGCCAACGCCGAGATCGAGAACATCGGCGAGTAGTGCCCGGCCGGCGGGCACGGGTGCCGGGCGCCGCTCGCGCCGCCCATGACCCGCCGGTCCCGGCACCACCCTTCCGGCGTCCCGGAGCCGGGCCCCGAGCCCGGACTCCCGGACCGAAGTGGCCGCCGGATCGCGGCGGGCGGCCACCGGATCCCGCCGTCCGCGCGGACCGCTGTCCCGAGCGGGCCGCGCGGACGGTGGGGCACGACGGGAGCCGGCCCCGAACGTGAGGTCCTCAGATCCTCCGGGTCCCTGACCGCCCCGAGGTTCCCGTTCCGGGCCGCTCGCGCCACTCGACGGGCCGGCGGGGGTTGCGCACCCTTCCCACTCCCCGCCCACCGCGTACCCCCCGCCGGCCACCAACCAGGAGCAGATGCATGGCCGTCTCGACCGGCACCCCGCCCGCCGCCTCGCAGGACAACCCCTCGCCCGGAAAGACGGCGCCCGACTTCGCCCCCGCCAAGGGGGCCCGCTGGCACCGGGCCGAGCGGCGCCTGTCGCCGTACTTCTACATCTCGCCGTTCTTCCTCGTCTTCGGCGTCTTCGGCCTGTTCCCGCTGCTCTACACGGCGTATGTGTCGCTCACCGCCTGGCGGGCCGACACCGACGGCAGCAGGCACACCTTCGTCGGCCTCGACAACTACCGCACCCTGCTGCACGACCAGTTCTTCTGGAACGCGCTGCGCAACACCCTCGGCATCGGCGTGCTCTCCACCGTCCCGCAACTGCTGCTCGCGCTGGGCCTGGCTCACCTGCTCAACTACCGCCTGCGGGGCCGCACTTTCATCCGGATGGGCGTGCTGCTGCCCAACGTCACCTCGGTCGCGGCCGTCACGATCATCTTCGTCCAGCTCTTCGGCCGCGACTTCGGCCTGGTCAACTGGTTCCTCGGCCTCTTCGGCGTCCCGCACACCGACTGGCAGGCGGGCACCTGGTCCTCCTGGATCGGCATCTCCACCATCGTCACCTGGCGCTGGACCGGCTACAACGCGCTGATCTACCTCGCCGCGATGCAGGCCGTCCCCTTCGAGCTGTACGAGGCCGCCGCGATCGACGGGGCCAGCCGGTGGCGGCAGTTCAGGTCCATCACCATCCCGGTGCTGCGCCCCACCATCTTGTTCACCGTCATCACCTCGACCATCGGCGCGCTCCAGATGTTCGGCGAGCCACTGCTGTTCAGCGCGAGCCAGACCCCGATGGCGGGCGGCTCGCAGCACCAGTTCCAGACGATGGCGCTGTACTCGTACGACCAGTTCTGGGGGAAGTTCAAATACGGCTACGGCGCCGCGATCTCCTGGGCGATGTTCCTGGTCATCGTCGTGATCGTCGCCGTCAACTTCCTTCTGGCCCGCCGCATGAAGGGAGTCGAGGCCGCATGACCACCCTGCCGCTCACCAAGCGCCCCCGCCGCCGGTCCGGCCGGGACCGTCAGCTCTCGGCCGGCAAGGGCGTCTACGTCGCGCTCGCCGTCGTCGTCGGACTCTCGGTCTTCCCGCTGTACTGGACGCTGGTCGCCGCCTCGCGGGACAACGCCGCGCTCAGCCAGGTGCCGCCCGCGCTGCTGCCCGGCAGCCACCTCCTGGCCAACCTGCGCCGGGCGTTCGACCAGGCCGACATGCAACTGGCCCTGGTCAACTCGCTGATCGTGGCCGGCACCGTCACTGTCTCGGTGGTGCTGACCTCCACGCTCGCCGGATTCGCCTTCGCCAAGCTGCGGTTCCCCGGCCGGAGCCCGCTGCTGGGCTCCGTGGTGGCGACGATGATGGTCCCCACCCAGCTCGGCATCATCCCGCTCTACATCATGATGGCGAACTGGCTGCACTGGGCGAACCACCTCCAGGCGCTCATCGTGCCCGCCGCCGCCAACGCCTTCGGCGTGTTCTTCATGCGGCAGTACCTGGTCACGGCCATCCCCGACGAACTGCTCGACGCGGGCCGGATGGACGGCTGCACGACCCGGGGCCTGTACTGGCACATCGCACTGCCCGCCGCCCGCCCGGCGATGGCGGTGCTCGGCATGCTCACCTTCATGGCCAGTTGGAACGACTTCTACTGGCCCAAGGTGGTCATGACCCAGCAGAACCCCACGGTGCAGCTCTCGCTGTCCGAACTGGCCAGCGGCTACATCCAGGACTACTCCCTGGTGCTCACCGGGGCGCTCGTCTCCAGCCTGCCGATCATCGCGGTCTTCCTGCTGATGGGCCGTCAAATCCTGGACGGCATCATGCAGGGGGCCATGAAGGGATGACCATGATCACTCCCGAGTCCGAGTCCCTGCCCCTTCCCGGGCCCGCGACGCTGTCCGATCCCGCGTCGGGGAACGGGTCGGGGCCCGCGCCGGGGTCCGCGTCACAGCCCGCGTCGGAGGCGGAACCCGCCCCGTCCGACGCGGAGTTGGACGCGCTCGTCGCCAAGCTCGACCTCCCCGCCAAGGTCCGGCTGCTCTCCGGCGCCAGTTCCTTCAGGACGCAGGGCGAACCGGCCGTCGGCCTGCGGGAGATGGGCGTGTCCGACGGGCCCGCGGGCGTACGCGGCGAGCGCTGGGACGAACGCGACACCGCGCTCGTCCTGCCGTCGCCGACCGCGCTCGCGGCGAGCTGGGACGAGGAACTCGTCGCCGAACTGGGCGGTCTGCTCGCCGCGGAGGCCCGCCGCAAGCGGATCGACATCATGCTCGCCCCCACCCTCAACCTGCACAGGACCCCGGCGGCCGGACGGCACTTCGAGTGCTACTCCGAGGACCCGCTGCTCACCGGACGCACGGCCGCCGCGTACATCCGCGGCGTCCAGGCCGGCGGCGTCGCGGCCACCGCCAAGCACTATGTGGCGAACGACTCGGAGACCGAACGTCTGACGCTGGACGCCCGCGTCGACGAACGCACCCTGCGCGAGGTGTACATGGCGCCCTTCGAGGCCGCGGTGCGCGCGGGCGTGTGGGTGGTGATG
This sequence comes from Streptomyces sp. NPDC088910, assembly GCF_044749865.1. Taxonomy (NCBI): domain Bacteria; kingdom Bacillati; phylum Actinomycetota; class Actinomycetes; order Kitasatosporales; family Streptomycetaceae; genus Streptomyces; species Streptomyces sp. NPDC088910. The sequence goes on along the minus strand of NZ_JBIVIV010000006.1, from coordinate 72,296 downwards.
TCTGCGTACAACGCGGTCAACGGCATCACCATGTCCGAGAGCCCGCTGCTGGCCGAACCGCTCAAGGGCACCTGGGGCTTCGACGGGGTCGTGGTCTCCGACTGGGGCGCGGTCCGGTCCACCGAGGAGTCGGCGCTCGCCCCGCAGGACCTCGCGATGCCGGGGCCGCACCCGCTGTGGGGCGAGCCGCTGGTGGCGGCGGTCCGCGAGGGCAGGGTGCCCGAGACGGTGATCGACGACAAGGTCCGCCGATTCCTGCGGCTCGCCGCACGGGTCGGTGCGCTGGAGGGCTTCCAGGGGACCTTGTCACCCCTGGAAGCCCACGGCGAAACACGAGCGACCCCTCTGGCGACCGCCGCGCCGGTCGTGTCCGACGACGCCCGCGCCCTGCTGCGCCGCGCGGTCGCCGCCGCGAGCGTCCTGCTGCGCAACGAGGGCGGGCTGCTGCCGCTCGACCCGGCCCCCGGACGAGGGACCGGCCAGGACGGTCCGGACGGCGGGCCGCCGCGGATCGCCGTACTCGGCCCGAACGCCGCCGCCGCGCGCGTCCAGGGCGGCGGCAGCGCGGGCGTCTTCCCGATCGAGGTCGTCTCGCCGCTCGACGGCATCAGGGACGCGGTCGGCGACAGCGCCGAGGTCGTGCACGCCGAGGGCGTCGTCCTCACCACCCGCCCGACCCCGCTGCACAGCGGCAACTCCCGCGACCCGCGCAGCGGCGCACCCGGCGTCCTGGTCCGCTACCTCGCCGCCGACGGCGCCGAGATCCACGCCGAGCACCGGCTCAGCGGCCGGATCCTGGAGTCGGGCGACGCGCCGGAACTCGCCGCCACCGCGGTGGCCGTCGAGGTCAGCGCCCTGGTCACACCGGATGTCACGGGGGAGTGGCGGTTCGCCGTCGTCGGCCTCGGCGCGGTCACACTGCGGGCGGACGGCGAGACGCTGATCGACACCTATGTGCGGCCCGAATCGCGGGACCCCACATATGTCCATGTCACACCGTCCTTCCGGGTGGCGTCCCGGCAGGTGACGGCGGGCGGTGAACTGCTGCTGGTCGCCACCCGCCATTGGGAGGCGGACGACGGCTTCGCGGTCGCGCTGGCCGCCGACCCGCCGCGCCGCGACGAGGACGAGTCGATCGCCGAGGCCGTGGCGCTGGCCCGCGACGCGGACGTGGCCGTCGTGGTCGTCGGCACCACCGACGAGATCGAGAGCGAGGGCTTCGACCGTACGTCGCTCGCGCTCCCCGGCCGCCAGGACGAACTCGTCGCCGCGGTCGCCGCCGCCAACCCCCGTACCGTGGTGATCGTCAACTCCGGCGGACCGGTCGAACTGCCCTGGCGGGAGAGCGTCCCCGCGGTGCTGCTGAGCTGGTTCCCCGGCCAGGAGGCCGGACACGGCCTGGCCGACGTACTGTTCGGCCACGCCGAGCCCGGCGGGCGGCTGCCCACCACCTGGGCCGGACTCGCCGAGGGCGCGCCCCTGCCGTCCACCACTCCCGCAGACGGTGTGCTGCCGTACGAGGAAGGGCCGTATATCGGCCATCGTGCGTGGCGCAGGGCGGGCGCGGAACCCGCGTACTGGTTCGGTCACGGGCTCGGCTACACCACCTGGGACTACCGGCTGCTGGACGTGCCCGAGGCGGCGGAGGAGACCTCGGGCCACGGCGAATCCGCAGGTGAGGACGGGGAACGGGACATCGTGGTACGGGTCGCGCTGCGCAACACCGGGGCGCGTGCCGGCCGCGAGGTCGTCCAGGTCTACCTCGGCACCGGGCCCGACGGCGACTATGACAACGGTGGACCGCGACTGGCCGGATTTACCGCGGTCCGGGCCGAGCCCGGTGAGGATGTCGTGGCGGAAGTTCACGTGGCAGCACGGTCGTTCCAGCGGTGGTCACCCGCGGAAGGACGCTGGCGGAGCCGCCCGGCCCCGTACACGCTGTACGCCGGGCCCACGGCCGCCCGGCTGCCGCTCTCCGCGCCACTGGCGTTCTGAGAGAACGCACCGAGACCGGGGCGCCCCCCTCACCTGACAGTCGGGGGCGTCCCCCGGGCACACTCCGGCCCGGTCCTGATCCGGTGGAGCCTGGGGGTTCCTGAGGGATCCTGAGGGGGATTGATTGCCCGGACCGGCGAACCGTAAGGTCAACGCGTCCCGGCAACACATCCGATGTATCGTCTCGCGAGGACGCGCCCCATGCCCATGCAGCCCTGGTTTGCCGACGCCAAGCTCGGCATCTTCATCCACTACGGGATCTACGCCGTCGACGGCGTCCCCGAGTCGTGGTCCTTCTACACCGGGCAGGTCACCCGGGAGCGGTACATGAAACAGCTCGCGGGGTTCACCGCCGCCGCGTACGAACCGGACGACTGGGCGCGGCTGTTCGCCCGCGCCGGCGCCCGCTACGCCGTGCTGACGGCCCGTCACCACGACGGCGTGGCCCTGTGGGACACCGCCCGCGAGGACGGCCTGTCCGTCACCCGCGACACCCCCGCGGGCCGCGACCTGCTCGGCGGCTACGCCGACGCGCTGCGCGCCGAAGGGCTCAAGGTCGGCTTCTACTACTCCCACTCCGACTGGTCGCACCCCGACTACCCGTCCGTCCGGCACCCCGACCCCGACCCGCTCCAGGCCGCCGTCAACGACAACCCGCTCAGTGCCCCCGCGCCGGGCGCGGAGGACCCCGCCGCCTGGCGGCGCTACCTCGGCTACCGCGACGCCCAGGTCGTGGAACTGGCCGAGCGGTACCGCCCCGACCTGCTGTGGTTCGACGGCGAGTGGGAGCGCGCCGAGGAGCAGTGGGGCATCGACACGCTGGCCGACGCCGTCCTCGCGGTCAACCCCGAGACGGTCTTCAACGCCCGGATGTTCAGCCGCGGCGACTACGCGACCCCCGAGCAGGGCGTCCCGCTCCAGGCCCCCGACGGCCCCTGGGAACTGTGCCTGACCGTCAACGACTCCTGGGGCTACCAGGGCCACGACGACCACCAGAAGTCGGTCGGCCAGCTCGTGCGCTACTTCACCGAGACGATCGGCGCGGGCGGCAACCTGCTGCTGGACGTGGGCCCGCGCGAGGACGGCACGATCACCGCGGAGCAGGCGGCCCGCCTCGAAGGGCTCGGCGACTGGATCGCCCGGCACTCCGCCGCCGTCTACGGCACCGTCGCCGGACTCCCGGCCGGTCACCACTACGGTCCGAGCACCCTCTCCGCCGACCGCCGCACCCTCTACCTGACCTGCTTCGACGCCCCGCGTGAGACGGTCTCACTGCGCGGCCTGCGCAACGCCGTACGCCGCGTGACCGTGGTGGGCACCGGTGCCGAACTCGGCCACGAGGTCACCGGCGGCCTGCACGACGTACCGGGAGTGCTGTGGATCGACGCGCCCTCGGCGGCCGACGTGGACGAGCACGCCACCGTGCTGGCCGTGGAACTGGACGGCGAACTCGACCTCTACCGGGGGACGGGACGGGTGTGAGGAGTGGTCCAAGGACGCTCGCGGGTCGGTGGGAAGGGGTGAGTTAACCCGTAAGCATCCGATGTCTTGGTTCCTGGGGAGTGCTCCCCAAAGCGGAGAGTGGGTGATCTGGCACTATGTGCCCTGTACTGCGCTCTCCCGGGGGTGCCGTGTCCGACCGACATCGTGGAGGGAGCCCGGTGACGCGCGACGTGGGCCGGACGACGAGGGACCTGCGTCGGCACAACCGCACATCGGTGCTGACCCGGCTCTATCTGCACGGCCCCGCCAGCCGCTACGACCTGATGCGCGCCACCGGGCTCAGCTCCGCCACCGTCAGCAACGTCGTCACCGACCTGGTCGCGGACGGCCTCGTCGCCGAGGCGGGACTGCTCGACTCCGACGGCGGCCGTCCCCGCACGCTCCTCGAAGTGCGGCCCGGATACGGGCAGGTGGCCGGGGTCGACATCGGCGAGACCCACGTCCAGGTCGGGCTCTTCGACTGGACGCTCGACACCCTTGCCACCGCCACCTACCCGATGGACACCGGACGGCCCGACCCCGCGGTGCTGGCCGGGCTCGTGACGGCGGGCATCGAGGAGGTCACCGCCAAGGCGGGCGTCGACACCGGCACCCTGCTCGGCGTGGGCGTCGGCGTGCCCGGCGCCGTCCTGCCCGACGGCTCGGTCCACGCGCCGACCCTCGGCTGGTCGGACGTCCCCTTCGACGCGCTGCTCAGGCCGCACATCGCCGCGCCCCTGCACCTCGACAACTGCGCCCGCACGCTCGGCCAGGCCGAGATGTGGCGCGGCGCGGGCCGGGGCGCCGAACGCGCCATCGTCGCGCTGCTCGCGGTCGGCGTCGGCGCCGCCGTCGCCACCGGCTCGCCCGGCGGCGTCACCAGCACCACCAGCGAGTGGGGCCACACCGTCGTCGAGGCCGGCGGCGCCGCGTGCCGCTGCGGCTCCCACGGCTGTCTTGAGGCGTACGTCGGCGCCGACGCCATCCTCGGCCACTACGGGCGCATCCCCGGCGCCCCCGAACTCCCCGGCGTCGGCACCGAGGCGCGCGTCGCCGCGCTCGTCGCCGCCGCCTCCCGGCCGGGCCCGGCGGCCGACACGGTCCGCTGGACCGCGGAGTACCTGGGCATCGGCATCGCCAACCTGATCAATCTGCTCAGCCCCGACCGCGTCATCCTCTCCGGCTGGGTCAGCGGCGCCATGGGCCCGACGATGCTCCCCGCCGTACGCGACGCGATGCGCCGCCACACGCTCGACTACCTGGCGGCGGGCACGGCGGTGGAACTGGGCCGCCTGGGCCCGGAGGCGGTGGCGCTGGGGGCGGCGACGCTGCCGGTGCACGGGGTGTTGACGGGGGGGTAGGGGGCGGTTCGCGTCTGGTCGGTGGTGCGGGGGCGCTGCGGCGGGGAGCGGTCTTGGGTGAGCTCAGCGTGGCGGCGAACCGTGGGTGGGAGCCGTCTTGCGTTGGCGCACCGGTGCAGGTCACTGTCCCGCGTTCGCGCACCGGTGCGGCGAACCGTGCGTGGGAGCCGTCTTGTGTCGGCTCACCGTCCTTCCCCCTTTTTTGCCGCCCTCTCGCCTCCGGCGGCTTAGATCCGGTGTCGACGCTCCTCTTCGACGGTCGCTCGTTCCTCGCTCCCTGCTCATCGTCGCTTTCGACACCGGCGCCGCCTTTGGCTCGCTGGCTACCGGCGAACCCACCTGCGCAGCGGTGCCGTAGGGGCGCAGCCCCTCGTGCAGACGCACCCACCGGCGAACCCACCTGCGCAGCGGTGCCGGAGGGGCGCAGCCCCTCGCGCAGGGGCACCCGTGCGGCGAACCGCGGGGCGGGGCGGTGAGCTGGTGGGGAACCGGCTGGGGGATGTGGGGCCCGGGAAAAAGTTGTGTGCGACGGATTGACCGGTGATCGGTCGCTACTTAGTTTAAGTCCAAGAAAAAGGCGGCTCATTTCGTTACCCCCTTCCTTGGAGAACGTATGCCCTCGCATCCCGGAGACGGTCGGCTGTACATCGACGGCGAGTTCGTGGCGGCGGCGTCGCAGAGGAGCGGGGTGGTGGAGGAGAAGGCGACGGGGCGGGAGATCGGGCGGTACGCGCTGGGGGCGGCGGAGGACGTGGACCGGGCGGTGGCGGCGGCGCGGGCGGCGCAGTCGGGGTGGGCGGGGCTGGCGGCGCCGGAACGGGGCCGGTATGTGCGGGAGTTGGGGCGGTATCTGGAGGACCGGTTCGGGGAGCTGGTCGAGCAGAGCATGCGGGAGACGGGCGGGGTGAGGGCGAAGGCCGAGGACGAGGTGGGGACGAGCGTGCGGCAGCTCGCCTTGTCGGCGGTGCAGGTGAGCGAGAACGCGGGGGAGATCCTGCCGCCGTACAAGGCGGGGAAGCTGTCGCTGTCGCGGGTGGTGCCGCTCGGGGTGCTGGGGCTGATCACGCCGTGGAACTACCCGATGAATCTGGCGATGCGGGCGGTGGCGCCGGGGCTGGCGTTCGGGAACACGGTGGTGCTGAAACCGGCGGAGCTGACGCCGGTGATCGGCGGGCAGGTGCTGGCGGAGGCGGCCGAGCATGTGGGGCTGCCGCGCGGGGTGTTGAACGTGGTGACGGGGGAGGGCCCCGAGGCCGGGTGGGCGTTGGCGCGGCATCAGGGGGTGGACATGCTGGACTTCACCGGGTCGCGGGAGGTGGGGCTGGCGATCAGCCGGGCGGCGGCGGGGGAGTTGCGGGACATCCGGCTGGAGTTGGGCGGCAGTAACGCGTTCGTGGTGCTGGACGACGCGGATGTGGAACTGGCCGCGGACTGCGCGATGGTGGCGTCGCTGGAGTTCCAGGGGCAGACGTGCATCAGCGCCAGTCGGCACATCGTGCAGCGGGCCGTCGCGGACACGTACGTGGAGGCCGTGGTGCGGCGGGCGGCGGCGCTGAAGGTGGGGGACCCGTTCGACGCGGGGAACGCGTTGGGGCCGCTGATCAGCCGGACGCAGCTCGACCGGCTGCACCGCACGATCGTGGAGCCGTCGCTGGCGATGGGCGCGCGGCTGGTGACCGGCGGCACGTACGAGGGGCTGTTCTACCGGCCGACGGTGCTGACCGGGGTGACGCCGCAGATGCCCGCGTTCCGGGAGGAGGTCTTCGGGCCGGTGATCCCGGTGACGGTGGTCGACACCGAGGAGGAGGCCGTGGCGCTGACCAACGGCCTTCCCATGCTGATGAATTCGGTCTTCACGCGGGATCTGATCCGCGGCCTGTCCGTCGCGGAGCGGCTCGCGGCGGGCGAGGTGCACGTCAACGACGCGCACGCCAGGCACGGCGCGGAGAACCAGATGCCCGGCTTCACGCGGCGGCAGTGGATCGGCATCCAGCGCACGCCGTTGAACCTTCCCGACTGGGCCACCGCGCCCGCCACCGACGAGAGCTGAGGAACCACCCCATGGGCGTGACACGGACAAGAGCCGCCGTTGTGCTGGTGGCGGCAGGGCTGCTGGTGACGACGGCGGCCTGTGGCGGCGGATCGGACAAGAAGTCCGGCCAGGAGCCGAGCGGGAAGGGCAAGGTCGAACTGTCCTTCTGGGACTGGGACCCGAACATGGACAAGGTCGTCGCCAAGTGGAACACGGCGCACCCCGAGATCCACGTGAAGCTCTCCAACCCGGCGGGCGGTGACCAGTTGGTCGCCAAGATGATCACCGCGCACGAGGCGAAGAACGGTCCGGACATCGCCAAGGTCGAGTACCAGTCGTTGCCCGCGCTGGTCTCCAAGGGCGTCGTGCGGGACATCACCGAGTACACCAAGGACACCGTCGAGAAATTCGACCAACCGACCCTGAAGAGCACGGTGTTCGAGGGCAAGGTGTACGGCGTCCCGCAGGACGTCGCCCCGCTGATGCTCTTCTACCGCGCCGACCTGTTCACGAAGTACGGCCTGGCCGTACCGACGACGTGGGACGCGTACGCGGCGGCGGCCAGGTCGCTGCGGGCCAAGGCGCCCAAGGCGTATCTGACCAACTTCGACGCGGCGGACCCCGGTTGGTTCACCGGCCTCGCCCAGCAGGCGGGCGCCGACTGGTGGACCACCAGCGGAACCACCTGGAAGGTCGACATCGCGGGCGCGCCCACGGTGAAGGTCGCGGACTACTGGCAGGGCCTGGTCGACGACGGCGTGATCGCCAAAAATCCGTCGTTCAGCCCGCAGTGGAACAAGCAGATGAACGACGGGACGCTGCTCACCTGGATCTCCGGCGCCTGGGCGCCCGCGCAGATCGGCGGCATCGCGCCCGCCACCAAGGGCAAGTGGGCGGTGGCGCCGCTGCCCGCGTGGACGGCCGGAGACCCTGCCACCGGCATCTGGGGCGGCTCCGCCACCACCGTCACCAGCGACTCCCGGCACCCGGCCGAGGCCGCCGCGTTCGCGTCCTGGCTGAACACCGACGACGCGGCGGTCACCGAGCAGGTCAAGCAGATCAACGTCTATCCCGCCGCCACCGCGGGCCGCTCGCTGCCCGTGCTCCAGGCCGCGCCCGCGTTCTTCCCGAACCAGCCGGACTTCTACGCCCAGGTCAAGAAGGTCGCGCCGGTCGCGCGCAGCTTCCCGATGTGGGGACCCGACGTCACCGTGACCTTCACCGGCTACACCGACAACTTCAGCAAGGCGCTCCAGGGCGGCGGTTCGTTCAAGGGCGCGCTCGACGCCATGCAGAGCGCCACCGTCGCGGACATGAAGAAGCTCGGATTCACGGTCGGCTGATGGAGCGTCAGACGACCACCGCGCGCAGGACCGGCCGGTTCCCGTATCTGCTGGTCCTGCCCGCCGTCCTGCTCTTCGCCGCCTTCGTCGTGGCCCCCGGGGTCTACGCGCTGCTGCTCAGCTTCCAGCGCCGCAAGGTCAACGGCGGGCTGCTCGGCGGCGGCACCCACACCGTATGGGCGGGTCTGGCCAACTACCGTGACGTGCTGGGGGATTCCGACCTCTGGTCGGGTGTCACGCGGATGCTGGCGCTCGGCGCGATCACCGTGCCGGGGACGGTGTTCCTCGCGCTGCTGTTCGCGGTGCTGCTCGACATGGAACGCACCCGGCTCAAGCGGATCACCCGGCTGACGATCTTCCTGCCGTACGCGGTCCCCGGCGTGATCGCCTCGCTGATGTGGGGCTTCCTCTACCTGCCCGCCACCAGCCCGATCGGCGGCGACCACGTCGACTTCTTCGGACGGACCGCGGTCTTCTTCTCGGTCGCCAACGTGGCGGTGTGGGGCGCGGTCGGCTTCAACATGATCGTGATCTACACGGCGCTGCGCGCGCTGCCCGCCGAACTCCACGAGTCGGCGCGGCTGGACGGCGCGACCGAGTGGCAGATCGTGCTGCGGATCAAGGTGCCGCTGGTCATGCCCGCGGTGGTGATGTGCTGCCTGTTCACGGTGCTCGCCGCGCTCCAGGTCTTCAACGAGCCCAACACCCTCAAGCCGCTGTCCAACGCCGTCTCCTCCACCTGGGTGCCGCTGATGAAGATCTACGACGACGCCTTCGGCAACTCCGACATCCACGCGGCGGCGGCCACCTCCGTCGTCCTGACCGTCGCCGCGCTCGCCGTCTCCTTCGTGACCGCGCGCGTCATCCAGTCCCGGGTCCAGCGGGAGGCCAAGTGACCACCGTGACCACCGCGCCCGCGGGCGCCCCGCCGCGCGAGCGCCAGGAGCGCGGCACCCCGGCCCCCCGCCCCCGCATCGCGTTCCTCCCCACCGCCGCGCTCGTCCTCGGCGCGCTCTACTGCGTCGTGCCCACGCTCTGGATCCTGATCGCGGCCACCAAATCCCGCACCAAACTCTTCTCCACCGCCACCTACGTCCCCTCGCCCGACCTCGGACTGCTGCGCAACATCAGAGACTTGACGGACTATCAGCACGGCATCTTCTGGCGCTGGATGCTCAACAGCTTCTTCTACGCGGCGGTCGGCGGCCTGCTCGCCTCCTTCGTCTCCGCCGCCACCGGATACGCGCTGGCCAAATACGCCTTCCGCGGCCGTACCGCGCTGTTCAACACGATCCTCGCCGGAGTGCTGCTGCCGCAGATCGTGCTCGCCGTGCCGCAGTATCTGCTGCTGTCCAAGGCCGGCATGACGGACAGTCTGATCGGCGTGCTGCTGCCGCAGTTGTTCAACCCGTACGGCATCTACCTGTGCCGGATCTACGCCGCCGCCGCGGTGCCCGACTCGCTGCTTGAGGCCGGGCGGATCGACGGCGCGGGCGAGGCCCGGCTGTTCTTCTCCGTGGGGCTGCGGCTGATGGGCCCCGGCCTGGTCACGGTGTTCCTGCTCCAGTTCATCGCGATCTGGAACAACTTCCTGCTGCCGTACGTGATGCTCACCAGCGACGACAAATTCCCGCTCACCGTGGGTCTGTACAGCCTGCTGCGGCACGGCGCCGACGAGGCGTCGCTGTACTCGCTGGTGGTGACCGGCACGCTGCTGTCGGTCGTTCCCGTGATCGCGCTCTTCCTGTCGCTCCAGCGGTTCTGGCGAATCGATCTGGTGACGGGGGCGCTCAAGTAGGGTTCCTGGCTCGCGCCTGTGCCGGGTCCCCGCTCCTGTGCGGGCTTCATTTCTTGAAGCCCGCACAGGGGATTGACGGCGCCGCGCTATGAGGAGTTAATTCCCCTAGCCGTTCATGGGAGCGCTCCCACTCAGCGTCGCCCGGACAGCGCCCGCACTCCGTCCCGCCGTATCGAGGAGTCCACCCGCATGCCCGCACGCGTCCGCGCACGTACCGCCCGTACGCTCGTCACCGCCGCCACGGCCACCGCCTCGCTGGCCGCCGTCGCCGTCGCCCCGGCGCACGCGACGACCGGTCACGGCACGAACCCCGCCCCGCGCCCGCCCGCCGCGCTCTACACCCCGCCCGCCAACGCGGACGGGCACCGGCAGATCCTGGACCTGCTGCGGCACGGGCACTTCCGGGACGCGGCAGGGGTGTTGGCGATGACCCTGACCCCGCAGGCCGTCTGGTACGGCGACGGGACACCCGCCCAGGTGGAGAGCTCGGTCCACAAGACCGTCACCGACGCCGCCCGCCGCCACGCGCTGCCGGTGCTCGCGCTCTACAACATCCCCGGCCGCGACTGCGCCCAGTACTCGGCGGGCGGCGCCGCCAACACCGCCGAGTACGAGGCGTGGATCGACGCCGTCAAGCGCGGCATCGGGGCGCAGCCCGCCACGGTGATCCTCGAACCCGACTCGCTGGCGCTGCTCCCGTCCGACTGCGGCGCCGACGACGCGCAAGGCACCCTCACGGCCGCGCGCTACGACGAAATCCACTACGCCGTCGAGGCGTTGGAGCCGCAAGCGGGCACCAAGGTCTACCTGGACGCGGGCCACAGCGGCTGGCACAACGTCAACGACATCGTCCCCCGGCTGGTGGAGGCGGGCGTCGGCGACGCCACCGGCTTCTACCTGAACATCTCCAACTACCGCTCGGACAGCGAACTCGCCTGGTACGGCAAGCTCATCTCGTCCTGCCTCGCCTACGCGGCGGGCGGCGGCGACACCGCCGCCTGCCCCAACCAGTACTGGCCGGTCAACGACGCGCAGACCTGGCTGACCGCGAACGTGCACACCGCGCCGTCCGCCATGAAGCACTTCGTCACCGACACCAGCCGCAACGGCCAGGGCCCCTGGACCCCGCCGTCCGGCGTCTACACCGACGCGCAGGACTGGTGCAATCCCCCCGGCCGTGGCCTCGGGGCCAGGCCGACCCTGAACACCGGCGACCCGCTGGCCGACGCGAAGCTCTGGGTGAAGATCCCGGGCGAGTCCGACGGCCAGTGCACCCGCGGCACCGCGGGCCCGAACGACCCGGAACGCGGCTACGCGGACCCGGCGGCGGGCGCGTGGTTCACCCAGCAGGCGCTGGAACTGGTCCGCCGGGCCAACCCGCCGCTGCTGCCGCACTGATGCCGCCGGCCGCCTTCCCCGCCACCGCGCTCTCCCCGCTCGCGGCAGGGCGGGGAAGGCGGCCGTGCGCTTTCCCGTCCCCGCCGGTCCGACCCCCGACCGTCCGACCCCGGCCCACTCGCGCCCACCCGAGCCCCCGCTCCGCCGCCGCCCGCTCCCGTGGACCGGAAGGCGACCGTCCGCCGGTCGTGGCGTATGGGGCGCGAGTGACGCTTTCGCCGCCGTGGGCGCTGTGGGGAGTAGAGCCACGCACCGCCCACCGGGAGCGGTCGGCTCGCTGAGCGGAGGCGGTATGCACGGTCCGGCGCGCACACAGTACGGTCCGCCTCCCGGCCGCGCCCGCCGGTTCGCGGGTCCCACGGGCCCGGGCCCGGTACGCCCGCACCCGGAACGACGTACAGCCGAGCCGTCCCGCGCCGGACGGGGTCCGCGGTGACACCTGCCGGGGCCGCGACGCTGTACGAGACGGGACGGCAACCCCGGGGGTCCGGCCGCTCCGGGGGCATGGGCACGATGCGCGGTGCCGCGACGTACGAAGAGGACGCGGTGGTCAGGGCCGGTACGCGACGGCGCGCGGGGACGGACGGCGCGGAACTCGGCCGCGCGGTGACCCGCGCGAGAGCCGGGGACGAGGCCGCGTTCACCGTCGTCTACCGCGAGGTGCAGCCGATGCTGCTCGGCTACCTGCGCGGCCTGGTCGGCGACGACGCCGACGACATCGCCTCCGACACCTGGCACGACATCGTCCGCGACCTGCACGCCTTCCGCGGTGACGGCGCCGCCTTCCGCGGCTGGGCGGCCACCATCGCCAGGCACCGCGCCCTCGACCACGTACGCCGGCTCAAGTCCCGCCCCCGCACCACCGTCCTCGACCCCGCCGCGGCCGAGCCGGTCCCCGTGCCCGACTCCGCGGGCACCGCCCTCGACAATCTGTCCACCGCCCGCGCGCTCGCCCTGATCGCCGCGCTCCCGCGCGACCAGGCCGAGGCCGTCCTGCTCCGCGTCGTGATCGGCCTGAGCGCACCCGCGGCGGCCGACGTCCTCGGCAAACGCCCCGGCGCCGTACGCACCGCCGCCTACCGCGGCCTGCGCCGCCTCGCCCAACAGCTGGGCGCCGGAGCCCGCGAGCCGCGCGGCCGCGCGGTGGCGCCCGCGGAATCCGGCGGGGAGGTCGGCACTACGGACGCGGACGTCACGGACCCGGCCGGTACGGGCGCCGGAGGTAAGGACATCGCGCGTGGTGAAACCGCGCGCACGGACATCGCGTGTACGGACTCGGGCGGGCCGGCGGTCGTCGGACGCCGACGGGTCGCGGGCGCGGACGGGCCGGGGCGCGGCGGCGCCGACGAGGTGGTGGGTGACGATGCCGGGGAGGCGTGAGATGGACGACGGACGTGACGTGGGCACCTGGCCGGACCCGGTGACCGCCGAACGGCTGCTGAGCGTCGTCACCAAGGGCGAGTGCCCCGCCGAACCCGGCACCCTCCACGAGGTCGCCGACGCCCGGTTCTTCACACTGCTGCGGCTGCTGACGGCCGCGTCCGGGGACACCGAGGTCGACCCCGAGCGCGAACAGGCCGCGCTGGCCGCCTTCCGGGCCGCGCGCCGTACCGGCGGCGCCGACGAGGGACGGCGGTTGGTGGTGTCGGGGCGGTCCGCGAAGGCGCTGGCCGGGGGACTCGTCGCGGTCTTCGCGGTGAGCGGGGTGGCCGTGGCAGCCGGGACCGGCGTGCTGCCCGGACCCTTCCGCGGCGGCGCCTTCCACGCGGGTCCCCTCGCCGCCGGTGGCGCCGGCGGGACCGCCGACGGACCGGGCGCCGCCGTACCGCGCACGACCTCCCCGCCCGCGCCCGGCACCGACGCGCCCCGCGGCGCCTCGCCGTCCCCCACCGGGGACGACGGGGGACACCGGCACGGCGACCCGCGCGCCCCGCACCACCCCGGCCCGTACAAGCCGTCGGACAGGAACCACCAGGCCGTGCTCAAGGCGCTGTGCCGCGGCTATACGCAGGCCACCCGGCACGGCGGGCACGCCGATCCGTGGCTGGTCGCCCGGCTCCAGGGGGAGGCGGGCCGCAAGGAGCGGATCGCCGACTACTGCCGCCGGGTGCTCGCGCACGGGCAGTCCGCCCCGGCCGCCACGACCGACCCCGTCGACACCGACGGCTACACCTGGCCCACCGGGGGCGCGCCGACCGGGCCGGGCGCGTCCGCGCCGCCGTCGCCGGGCGCCACGGACCCCGGCCAGGACCCCGGCTCGGGCGCGGGGTCGAATTCCGGCTCGGAGCAGGGCTCCGGCGCGGGGTCGAATTCCGGCTCGGACGACTCCTCCGGGCAGGGAAAGAGTGACGAGAACGCGACACACGACCACGGGTCGACCGTGAGGTGACCTCCGGAGCGACGATCCGGCACAGTGGACGCCATGCTTACCGGGGTTCCCTCGCCGCACGATCCTCACGTGCGTCACATGCGCCAGATGTTCCTCGCGGTCGTCACCGGAAGCTTCATCTTCCTCATCCCCTGGATCGGCTACCTGCTGGCGAGCCTCCCGAGCCACCGGGTGGTCAGCCAGTGGCGCTTCGCCTGGGTCGGCTTCGACTGCGCGCTGATCCTCGCGATCGGCGTCACCGCGCTGTGCGCCTGGCGGCGGCTCCAGATCTTCATCCCGTGGGCGATCGTCACCGGCACCCTGCTGATCTGCGACGCCTGGTTCGACGTCGTCCTCGACTGGAACAGCGACGACAGGGTCGGCTCGCTGCTCACCGCCGGCCTCGCCGAACTGCCCATGGCCGCGTTGCTGTTGTACGTCGCCCGGAAGATGATCAGACTGACGATCATCATCGCCTGGCAGCGGGCGGGCCGCACCGACCCGGTGCCGCCGCTGTCCCGGCTGTCGCTGCTGATACTGACCGCGCACCAGGACCACGCCGCGCGCCGCGGTGACCACGAGGGAGACCGCCGATGACCACCGCACCGCGGGGCCGCGACGCGACGGACGCCGAGGTACGGGGCGCGGACGCGCCCGGTCTCGAAAGCCCCGGTTCCGAAAGCGCCGGTTCCGCGAGCCCCGGTTCCGCGAGCCCCGACTACGACGTCCTCGTGGTCGGCGGCACCGGCGTGGACACCATCGTGCGGGTCGACGACTTCGCCATCCCCGACAGCGACTCGGTCGGCGTCCCGCCGATCCGCGACTATGTCGCGCACACCGGCAACGGCGTCGCCCTCGGTTTCCACGCGCTCGGCCTGACCACCAAATTCATCGACTTCCTCGGCGACGACGCGCAGGGCCGGATGATCCTGGAGCGGTACGCGTCCGCCGGGCTCGACTTCAGCCATCTGCCCGCGCCCGCGGGCACCCCGCGCAGCGTCAACCTGGTCGACCGCGAAGGGCGGCGCTTCTCCTTCTACGACGGCCGCCACCCGGACGGCCTGCGGCTGCCGAGCGCCTTCTACCTGCCCCACCTGGAACGCGCCCGCCATGTGCACGTCTCCCGATCGCCCCTGGCCCAGGACGTGTTCGCCGATGCCGCCCGGCTGGGCCGCACCGTCTCCACCGACCTGCACGCCTGGGACGGCGAGGACCCCTCCGCCCACCCGTGGGCGTACGGCGCGGATCTCGTCTTCCTCAGCGCCGCCTCGGTGGGCGAGGGGATCGGCGCGGTGATGCTGCGGATCGTCCAGCGGGGCAGGGCCTCGCTGGTCGTCGCCACCGACGGCGCCGCGGGCTGCCACGTCCTGGCCCGCGGCGACGACCGGCCGCGGCACTTCCCCGCCGTCACCCCCGAACGCCCGGTCGTGGACAGCAACGGAGCCGGTGACGCCTTCCTCACCGCCTTCCTGCACGCCCGGTTCGCCGGGCGCGACCTGGCGGAGTGCGTGCTCGCCGGTTCCGTCTCCGGCGCCTACGCCTGCGGGAGCCACGGCACCCACGAGGAGATCATCGGCGCCGCCGACCTCGCCGCGGCCGTCGCCCGCGCGCGTGCCGCGGCCAACGGCGCGGTGGGGGCCGTCCTTTAGCCCGTGCCCGTACGGATCGACGTCCTCAGGTCGCCTCGATCCGCCGTACCGCCGTGTCCAGGGCCGCGTCCTGCGACGCGTAGACCTCGCACACCGGGTCGCCGCTCGGTGTGCGGGTGTGGTCGATCTCCCACAGGCTCACCTCGGTGCCGTCCAGCAGCAGGAACGCGTGCTCGTACAGCGACCACGACACATGGCGGCCCCGGATCAGGGCGCTGCGGCGGGTGACGATGCTGATGTCGTGCGCGATCGCGGCGCGCAGCCTGCCGCGGACGTCCTGGCCGGGCGCGTTGGCGTTGGTCGCGCGGCGCAGCAGCCGCCAGGCGTGCTCGGCGGAGTCGCCCTCGGTGTACGCGCGACGGAAGGCGTCGGGGGTGTCGGCGAGCAGCCCGGTCGCGGTCGCGGGCAACGTGTCCTCGTACGGCGACGCGGGCGCGTCCGGGGCGAGGTCGCGCGGTCCCGGGGAGCCGCCGAAGACCGCGTCGACCTCCCACTCGGCGAGCGTCAGGTCCTCGCGCTCGGTGAAGACGGCGCGGTGCACGGCGCCGTCGTCCGGCCCCGCGTTGTGTTCGAGCTCCCACACCACGCGGACGGCGCCGTCCGGCAGCAGGAAGCTGTGCCGGAAGGTGCGCCGGTTCAGCTTGCGCGGCGGGCCCTTGGTGTGACGGCACGACTGGAGGCCGCAGTAGTGCATCAGCGCGGTGCGCACCTCCGCGGCCAGGACGGGTTCCACCCGTTCCCCGTTCTCCGCACGGCGGAGTAACTGGTCGAACTGCTCCGCCGGCCGGCCACCCGACCGTACGGGCTCCGTTCCGTTCCTAGGCTCTGCGTCCATCCGGCCCTCCCGGCTCCGCCTCGCCAACCCCGCGGCGACTCAGGGTAGTAGCGCGGTAGCCGATTGCGCCCGCGAACGCGCAGATTTACGGCGCATGGTTGGCCCCCGCGCGCCCTCCGGCTGCGTGATCCGCCGTCAGTTCCCGTCGGCGGACGGGCCTTTCGCGGCGCACCACAGGAGCGCGCCGCGCAGGTGGGCGCGGAAGTCCGGGTCGGCGTAGGCCGTCGCGTCGTGGCCCAGCGCCGTGTAGAACGACCGGCCCGCACCCAGGCGACGGCACCACACCAGCGGATGGTCTGCGCCCATCGTGCCGCCGGTGTAGCCCCGCTCGTCCACCGAGGCCAGCACGCGTACGCCCGCGTCCGCGCCGGTGGCCCGGCCGGCATCGCGGGGACCGGCGCGGAAGTTGTACCACTCGTCGGTCCACGTCCAGCGCTCCGGCAGGTGCGCGGTCGCCGGGTGCGTACGGTCCTCGACGGTCACCTCGGCCCGCTGGATCTCCGGGTGCCCGTCGAAGCGGGCGCCGACCAGCTCTTCGTAGTACGGCCAGTGCTCCTCCGCGCAGGCGGCGGCGTGGACGCCGAGGAAACCGCCGCCGTCCGTGACGTAGGCCCGCAGGTGACGACGGGTCAGGTCGTCGAGGACGTCACCGGTGGGGGAGAGGAAGACGACGGCCGCGCAGCCGTCGAGCACGGCTGCCCCCAACTCCGCGCTGTCCTCGGTGTGGTGGACGCGCAGTCCGTGGTCCGCCGCGATCTCGGTGAGGGCGGCGGCCCCGGCCGGTATGGAGTCGTGCCGGTACCCGGCGGTGGCGCTGAAGACGAGGACGCGGTCGGGTCCGGGCATGCGGGCGGCTCTCTGCGGGCTGGGGCGGGCTGCGGGGTCAGTCGGAGGGGGAGTCGTGGTCGGTGCGGTCGGGGTGCTCGCGGGCCTGGCCCGGCCCGACGCCGTCACCCGTCGGGAACGGCGTACCGCAGCGGGCGCAGGCGCTGGCCGTCATGTCCTCGCGGAAGGCGCCGCATTCGTCGCAGACGCGGTTCAGCCAGCAGACGGGGTCGCCGCCCTCGGTGTGCTCACCGGACTCACGCACGTCGTCCCCACTCCCTGTCGCGTTCCGTTTCCCTGTCCTGGCCCACCCGTTCCGCCTGTTCCGCCCGATCCGTATGCTGCCCGGTCTCGCGCTCGCGCGCGTCCCAGCGGTTCATCGCGCGGCGCAGCGACCGGGATTCGGCGAAACCGAGGCGGGCCGCGCGCTGGGCGGAGCCGCCGCCCGCGTGCCGGGGATCGGCGGACCGTTCCCGGCGTACGGCGTCGAGTTCGGCGCGCCAGGTGGTGCCCGACTCGCCGAGACGGCGCTGGAGGGTGCGCGGGCTGACCGCGAGCCGCCGCGCCGCTTCGGCCAACGAGGGCCGTCCGTCAGGCAGTTGGGTGATGATCGCCTCGCGCAGACCGGGCACGGCGACGCCCTCGGTGTCCGCCCGGGGAACCCGTACGGTCCGCGCGGTACGCATCATGATCGCGGCGAGCGCCGGGTCCGCGGTGACCAACGGGCGTTCCAGATCGGCGCGGTGCAGCGTGATCGCGTCCGCCTCGGCGTCGAAGTCCACCGGCGCGTCGCCGAACGCCTCCCCGTAGCCGCCGTGTCCGCGTGGCCGCCGGTGGGTGAAGGAGACCCGCAGCGGGGTGAGGGCCGTCCCGGTGGCGTGGCGCAGTTGCGAGGTGACCACCGACAGGGCGAACTCCGCGACGACGCCCCGCAGTTCGTCGTCACCGCGCCGCACCGCGTACTCCACGCTCACCTCGTCGCCCGACTCCGTGCTGGTCAGCACCGAATTGCTGCTCACCAGATGGATGTACGAGGCGGCCCTGGCCAGGCCCTCGCCGACGGTGGGCGCGGTGCTCAACAGGTAGTCGAAGAGGTCGAGCAGTCCCGGCCGGTAGCCCGCGGCAGCCAGCAGCCCGGCGTCCGGCCGCTCCGTGCGGGCCAGCACCGCGCCCCAGAGGCGGTAGGTGTTCGCGGACGGCGTCCGCGCGGTCTCCGGCCCGTGCAGGACGTTCGGCAGTCCCGCCGCCCGTACGAGCTGCCGCGCCTGCGCGAGGCTCGGGGTGGCGGCGGTGGCGATGAAGCGCGGCACGACGACGCACTCCGTCAGCCGGTCGGGCTCCGTCAGCCGGTCGGGGGCGGCGGGCCCTGCCGGGCCGACGGACGGTGTCGCGGTGGGGGGCATGACCGGCTCCTCGGGCAGTCGGCTCGTCGGGTCGGGTCGGGTCGGGTCGGGAGGTGTGCGTGGTGCGTGGCGCATGGTTCATGCGAAGGGGTTCCGGCAGCTTACGCGGCATGTGGCGCGTTGGGTCCGGTGCGTGGCGCGTTATGCCCTCCCTTGGCACCTCCTGTCCGGGACATGATCGGGGGCACCGGTGCCCCTGGGCATCGTGGGTGTCCCGTGTCGGGGGAGGCGCGGGGGACAACGGGGGACGGCCGGTGCGGATGGGTCTCCATTCGCACCGGCGGCACCCCTTTCCGTGGCCCGGACCGGCTCGTCCCGCGCTCCCGGACCGGCTCGCTACGCCTCCGGGTCGAGCCAGTGGGCGCGGCCGATGCTGATGACGCGCATGCGCATCCGGGCGGCGTGGATGATGCGGTCGCGCGCCGCCGGGTCGTCCGCGGGGGCCTCCAGGAAGGCCGCGGCCGTCATCACCATGTGGTCGACGTACAGCTCGGCCAGTACGCGGAGGTCGTCGGCCGGCCAGCCCGCGGAGACGGGCTGCGCGGCGAGTCCCGCGGCCACCTCGTCGGCGAAACCGTTCAGCTCCGCGGCGATGGCCTCGCGGACCCGCGCCACGCCGCCGTGCCGCTCGCGGGCGATGAAGCGGACATGTGCGCGGTGCTCCGCCACGTACGCCGCGGTGAGCGCCACCGTCCGGTCGATGAGTTCCGCGGAATCGGCGCCCTCGGCCAGCACCGCCCGGATCACGGTGTGCAGGCTGCCCAGTGACTCGGCGACCAGGGCGACGCCGAGGTCGGCCATGTCGGGGAAGTGCCGGTAGAAGGCGGCGGGGGAGACGCCGATCTCCCGGGTCAGCTCGCGCAGGCCCAGGCTGCTGAGGTTCTGGTGCTCCAGCAGCCGCAGGCCCGCGTCCAGCAGCGACTGCCGGGTCTGCTGCTTCTGTGCCTGGCGGACCCCCGGAGTGTGACTCATGTCATTCAGTAAACAACCGTTCTCCGACTTTGGCCAGCACGGGCCGGCGCTACACTGATGAAGTCAGTGAACAAGTGTTATCTGAAACGTCAACTCCCCGGAGGTGGAGCAGACATGAGCCTCGTCGTCCTCCTGCTCGGCATGGGCGTCCTGATGGGCGCCGCCGCTCACACCACGCTGCCGGTCTTCCTCGTCGCCGCGGGCGCCATCGCCGTCTGGCTGTTCGGCTTCGCGGTCCGCGAGGGCATCGCCCGGCACCGCGGCTGAACCCACGCCGACGCGCCCCCCGCACTCCGCGTGCGGCACGGGCCCCTACCGGCCCGACACCCCGAACCACGACGACAGTTCCCGGAAGGAACACCGTGAACACCGCAGCCCACCCGGTCGCGACCGGCACACCGGCCGCGAACACCCGTGACGCCGACGGCATGGCCGTCGCGTCCTTCCTGCTCGGCCTCCCCGGCCTGCTCGTCCTCAACCTCGTGCTCGGCCCGGTCGCCATCGTGCTGGCTCTGGTCGCGATCAGCCGCGGCACCCAGCGCCGCGGGCGCGCGCTGCTCGGCTTCGCCCTCGGCGTCGCCGACCTGCTGGTCGTCCTGGCGCTGACGATCGCCCACCACGGCGTGATCTGGCAGTTCAGCTAGGAACTGCCGATCCGCCGAACCGTCGATCCGCCGAACAGAGCGGGCCCTCCCACAAGGGAAGGGCCCGCTCGGCGTTCGGGGGAGTCCGGTCCAGGACCCGGTTCGGGTCGCGGGCGCTAGCTCAGGTCGATGCCCGGGTAGAGGGGGAAGCCCGCGAGCAGGTCGGCGGCGCGCTTGGCGACCTGCTCCGCCACCGCCGCGTCCAGCACGTGCTTCGCCTTCGACAGGCCGCCGCTCTTCGCGGGCGCGGCCGTCGTACCGGACAGCACCGTGTCGATCAGGCCCGCGATCTCGTCCATCTCGACCGCGCCGAGCCCGCGCGTGGTGAGCGCCGGGGTGCCGATCCGGATGCCGGAGGTGTACCAGGCGCCGTTCGGGTCCTGCGGCACCGAATTGCGGTTGGTGACGATGCCCGCGTCCAGCAGCGCGGCCTCGGCCTGGCGGCCGGTCAGCCCGTAGCCGGAGACGTCGATCAGCACGAGGTGGTTGTCGGTGCCGCCCGTCACCAGCTTCGCGCCGCGGGTCAGCAGCCCCTCGGCGAGGGAGCGCGCGTTGTCGACGACGGCCTGCGCGTAGTCGGCGAACTCCGGCCGCGCCGCCTCCGCGAGCGCCACGGCCTTCGCCGCCATGACGTGCGGCAGCGGGCCGCCCAGCACCATCGGGCAGCCGCGGTCGACGTGCTCGGCCAGCGAGTCGTCGCACAGCACCATGCCGCCGCGCGGGCCGCGCAGCGACTTGTGCGTGGTCGTCGTGACGATGCTCGCGTGCGGCACCGGGTCGAAGTCGCCGGTCAGCACCTTGCCCGCGACCAGACCGGCGAAGTGCGCCATGTCCACCATGAGCGTCGCGCCGACCTCGTCCGCGATCTCCCGCATGAGACGGAAGTTCACCAGCCGGGGGTACGCCGAGTAGCCCGCCACGATGATCATCGGACGGAATTCGCGGGCGGTGGCCCGTACCGCGTCGTAATCCAGCAGACCGGTCGCCGGGTCGGTGCCGTAACTGCGCTGGTCGAACATCTTGCCCGAGATGTTCGGGCGGAAGCCGTGGGTCAGGTGGCCGCCCGCGTCCAGGGACATGCCGAGCATCCGCTGGTTGCCGAATTCGCGGCGCAGTTCCGCCCAGTCCCGCTCCGACAGGTCGTTGACCTGCCTGACGCCCGCCTTGGCCAGCGCCGGGCTCTCGACCCGCTGCGACAGCACCGCCCAGAAGGCCACCAGATTCGCGTCGATGCCCGAGTGCGGCTGTACGTAGGCGTGGTCGGCGCCGAACACGGTCCGCGCGTGCTCGGCGGCCAGCGACTCGACGGTGTCCACATTGCGGCAGCCCGCGTAGAAACGGCGGCCGACGGTCCCCTCGGCGTACTTGTCGCTGAACCAGTTGCCCATCGCCAGCAGCACGGCGGGCGACGCGTAGTTCTCGCTGGCGATCAGCTTCAGCATCTCGCGCTGGTCCGCCAGCTCGTTCGCGATGGCGTCCGCGACGCGCGGTTCGACCCCGTGGATCACGTCCAGCGCGCTGCGGAAGGCGGTTGAAGCGGTTGAGGCGGTCGAGGCGGTGCTGGCAGACGGCTCGGAAGCGGCCATGGGAGTCCTCCTGATCGGAACGGGACGGCCCAGGCGCACGGCACTTCATCGCTTCCAGCGCGGGCCGCTTCCCGATGGTTGAACCCATCCCAGCGCGCCAGTCACGGCCCGTCGCCGAGCGTACCAAGTCCCTCGGGGGCGCGTACCGCGCGTCGGCCTGGTGAGACGGTTCCGCACACCCCTGCCCGCCCGCGTGCCCGCCCGCCGGCGCCGGGGCCGCTCGCGCGGGGCGTCGAGAGGCGTCTGTTTGGATGGGGGCGAGGCTCCGGTGGCGGGGTCCGGAAGCCGTGGGGAGCAGCATGGATGCCGTCGGATCGCCCGTGAGGACCCGTGTGAGCGAAGGGGGCACGGGGGTGATCGAGCTGGACCGTCCGGGGGCGCTGAACGCGCTGGACCTGACGATGGTCCGGCTGATGACGCAGGCGCTGGAGGGATGGCGCGACGACGCGGCCGTACGGTCGGTCGTGGTGCGCAGCACGTCGCCCAAGGCGTTCTGCTCGGGCGGTGACATCAGGGCCGTACGGGCGGCGGCGCTCGCCGGGGACGATACGGCGGTGAAGACGTACTTCACGGCCGAGTACGGGCTCAACGCGATGATCGCGCGGTACCCGAAGCCGTACACGGCGCTGATCGACGGTTACGCGATGGGCGGCGGCCTCGGCATCTCGGTGCACGGGTCGGCGCGGGTCGTGACCGAGCGGGCGGCGCTCGCCATGCCGGAGACGGGGATCGGCTTCTTCCCCGACATCGGCGCCAGCTACTTCCTGCCCCGGCTGCGGGGCGCGGTCGGCTGGTATCTCGGGCTGACCGGAGTGCGCGTGTCGGGCGCGGCGGCCGTGGCGTGCGGTCTCGCCACGCATTACGTGCCCGCCGCCGAACTGCCCGCGCTGGAGGCGGCGCTGATCGGCGACGACGGCACGGACCCGGCGGGGGCGCCGTTGGCGCGGTACGTCGGCGCGCCGCCGTCGGAGCTGACGGACCACCTCGCCGCGATCGAACGCTGCTTCGCGGCCCCCGACCTCGGCGAGGTGTGGGCGCGGCTGGTGGCGGAGGACGAGGACCGCGCGTGGGCGGACGACACGCTGGAGGCGCTGCGCCGTGCGTCGCCCGCGAGCCTGGCGATCACCTTCGACCTGCTGGCGCGCGGCGCCCGCGCGGAGCTTGAGGAGTGCCTGGCGGACGAGCTGGCATGGGCGTGCGCGACGGCGTTCACCCCCGACTTCGCGGAGGGCGTGCGCGCGGCGCTGGTCGACAAGGACCGCAAGCCGACCTGGTCAGCGACCCTGTAGCTCATTATGTGAGATACGGGTGTCATGATGTGGACGAGGGGCGTAGCGTGACCGCTGAACTCGCCGTGCCGCGGCGGGAGCTGACGGCCCGAGGGCCGGGGAACGGAGTGCCGCGCCATGCCGAGGGAATGGGACGCCAAGACGTACGACTCGCTTCCCCTGCCGCACCTCGGCTGGGGACGGCGCACGCTCGGGCGGCTGCCGCTGGCCGGTGACGAGCGGGTGCTCGACGCGGGCTGCGGCACCGGCCGCGACACGGCGGGCCTGCTCGACCTCCTGCCGCGCGGCCGGGTGGTGGCCGTGGACGGCTCCGTCCGCATGCTGGAACAGCTCCGCGAACGCCTCGCCGGACGGCTGGACCGCGTCGAGGTCGTCCACGCCGACCTGACGCGACCGCTGCCGTTCGACGGCGAGGTGGATGCCGTCTTCAGCGTCGCCGCCTTCCACTGGATCGCCGACCACGCGGCGCTCTTCACCTCGCTCGCCGGACGGCTGCGCCCCGGCGGCCGACTGGTCAGCGAATGCGGCGGCCGGGGCAACATCGCGGCCGTCAACGCGGCCGTGGCCGACGTCCTGGGCGGCGCGCCCGACGTCTGGGACTTCGCCGGGGTCGAGGACACCCGGCGGCAGCTCGCCGACGCCGGGTTCACCGGCATCGAGGTCGGCCTCCGGCCGGACCCGGCCCGCTTCGAGCCCGGCGACCAACTGGAGTCCTACCTCGCCACCGTCGTCCTCGGCGCCCACCTCGACGGCATGGCCGACGACGACCGTGAGCCCTTCGTCAAGGCCGTCGCCGCCCGGCTCGCCGAACCGGTCGTGGACTACGTACGCCTGGAGATCGCGGCGACACGGGCGTGAGGGGCGGGGCCCGGCCGGGAGAGGCCACACAGGCCCTGTACGCCTGTTCCGCGCGTGTCTCCCGGCGGCCCCCCTGCCCCGGAGCCGGCGCCCCGCCACCCCCGGGCGGTACGGGACGCGGTCCGGTCGGGGGAGCCGTGAGGGGGCCGGAGCGGCACTCGCGCGCAGGGCGCTCGAAGTCGCTGAACCGGTTGAGCGGAGTAGCGTCATGGGGCACCATGGGAGTCCGTCACACAGGGTGCGGCGACGTTTCAGCGTTGTTAAGGTGTGTGCCGATCGCATCCGAGCACGGCCCGCGCGGGCCCTGGCACCTTGAGGCCGAGTGAGCCCTGTGAAGCGTCCCACCATCGCCGACATCGCCGACGCCGCGGGCGTGTCCAAGGGCGCGGTCTCGTACGCGCTGAACGGCAAGGCCGGGGTGTCGGCGCAGACCAGGGCCCGGATTCTGGAGATCGCCGCGCGGATGGGCTGGCATCCGAGCAGCGCCGCCCGCGCGCTGTCCAACAGCCGCAGCGGCGCGATCGGACTCGTCGTGGACCGGCCCGCGTGGGTGCTGGGCATCGAGCCGTTCTTCATGCAGCTCATCTCCGGCGTCGAGGCCGGTCTCGCCGCCACCGGCACGGCGCTGCTGCTCCAGGTCACCGAGGACGCGGACGCCGAGGAGGCCGCGTACCGCCGCTGGTGGGGGGAGCGCCGGGTGGACGGCGTGCTCCTGGTCGACCTGCGCGACGACGACCACCGGCTGGGCCTGCTCAGGGAGTTGGAGCTGCCGGGCGTGGTGGTCGGGCACGCGGCGGGCGTCCCCGGCGTCCCGTCGGTGTGGCTCAACGACGCGGAGGCCGTACGGGAGACGCTGGCGTATCTGGCCGCCATGGGGCACCGGAGGATCGCCCGCGTCGCGGGGCCCGCGCATTTCGTGCACACCCGCGAGCGCGGCGAGGCGTTCGACGCGGCGGCGGCCGAACTGGGCCTGACCGGCGTGAGCTGTGTGTACACCGACTACTCCGGCGAGGACGGCGCCCGCGCCACCCGCCGCCTGCTGTCCGGCGCCGACCGGCCGACCGCGATCGTGTACGACAACGACGTGATGGCGGTCGCCGCGCTGAGCGTGACGCAGGAGATGGGCATCCCGGTCCCGGCCGAACTGTCCCTGGTGGCCTGGGACGACAGCGAGTTGTGCCGTCTGGTGCACCCGGCGCTCACCGCCGTCAGCCGGCGCGTGCCCGCGTACGGCGAGCGGGCCGCCGCCGCGCTGCTCGCGCTGGTCGACGGCCAGGAAGTGGCCGACATCCTGCTGGAGGCGCCGGTCCTGGTGCCGCGCGGAAGCACGGCGCCCGCTGGGCGCTGAGCCCGCCCGCTGGGCGCCGAGGCCGCTCGCTGAGGCCGCCCGCTGAAGCCGCCCGCTGAAGCCGCCCGCTGAGGCTGAGCCCGCTCCCTGAGGCTGAGCCCGCCGGGGGAAAGAGGTGCGTCCCCGGAGCCCGCTCCCGCGCGCCGCCGCGCTTCTTCCCGCGGTCTGGACCAATGCCGCAGGTCACACCGGCCGCCCGCACGCAATCACCGCTGTTTCATTCTGTTACAGCGATTCAGCCCGTGTTCAATCCCTTGACGCCTATAGGGTGCGCGAGTTAAATCACGTCGCGATATAAGTCGTGAAACAAGTGATGAAACAAAGTGGGCGCCCCACGACTGCCCACTTCGTCATGTCAGGGCCATGCCATCTCAGCCGTAGAAAGGCAACCGGACCCATGAGCGCAGCAACCCGCCCCCACGCGGGCAGACGCCGCTTGCGGCGCACACTCGTCGGGATGCTCGCCGCCGCCGCGGCGGCCGTCACCCCCATGCTGGCCGTTCCGGCCACCGCGCACGCCGCGGGCGAGAGCGTGCAGGTCTATCTGACCACCACCTCCGACTCCGGCGGACGCAACGTCGTCAAGGGCCTCGAACAGCAGACGCCGCTCACCTTCGCGACCGGCACCGGCGGCTCGGGACAGAACGTCACCGTCGACGAGAAGACCACCTACCAGCAGTTCAGCGGCGGCGGCGCCTCCTTCACCGACACCGCGGCCTGGCTGATGAACTCCAGCGGCGCGCTGTCCGCCTCGACCCGCAACACCGTGATGCAGAAGCTGTTCGACCCGGTCAACGGGATCGGCCTCGGCTTCCTGCGCAATCCGATGGGCGCCTCCGACCTGGCCCGCGGCAACTACACGTATGACGACATGCCCGCGGGGCAGACTGACCCGACGCTCGCGCACTTCAGCATCGCCCATGACCTGGCCGACGTCGTGCCGCTCACCAAGCAGGCGCGTCAGCTCAACCCCAACGTCAAGGTGATGGGCACCCCCTGGACCCCGCCGCCGTGGATGAAGGACAACGGCGCTTACAGCCAGGGCTGGTTGCAGTCGCAGTACTACGCCGCGTACGCGCAGTACTTCGTCAAGTACCTCCAGGCGTACCAGGCGCAGGGTGTGCCGATCGACTACGTCACCGTGCAGAACGAGCCCACGTGTTGCGGCGGTTACCCGTCGGCGCAGTGGAACGGCGCGGGGCTGGCGTACTTCACCAAGACCAATCTGCTGCCCGCGCTGCACGCGGCCGGACTGTCCACCAAGGTCCTCGCGCTGGACTGGAACTGGGACACGTACGACAGCTACGCCGCCCCCACCGTCACCGACGCGGCCATCCGCAACGACCCCAACTTCGGCGGTCTGGCCTGGCACGGATACGGCGGTGACGTCAGCGAGCAGACCACCGTCCACAACCAGTACCCGAATCTGCCCGCCTTCGACACCGAGCACTCCGGTGGCACCTGGATCGCCAACCAGCAGAAGGAGGACATGCACAATCTGATCGACTACACCCGCAACTGGGGCCAGAGCTGGGTCAAATGGAGCCTGGCGGTCGACCAGAACATGGGTCCGCACAACGGCGGCTGCGGCACCTGCACCGGCCTGATCACCGTGCACAACGGCGACAGCCGCAGCGGGCAGGTCGACTACACGATCGAGTACTACACGATGGGCCACCTCACGAAATTCGTGAAGCCCGGCGCGTACCGGATCGCCTCCACCGCCAACACCAGCGTGCCGAACGTCGCCTGGCGCAACCCCGACGGGTCCAAGGCGCTCATCGCCTACAACGACACGTCGTCCGCGCAGACGATCCGGGCCAACTGGGGCAACGAGAACTTCTCCTACTCGCTGCCCGCCGGCGCCTCGGCCACCTTCACCTGGAACGGCACCCAGGGCACGGGCAACGGCGGCACCGGCCACACCGGCGCGATCACCGGCTACGGCGGCAAGTGCGCCGACGCCGCCAACGCCAGCAGCGCCAACGGCACCGCCGTGCAGCTCTACGACTGCAACGGCACCACCGCCCAGCAGTGGACCGCCTCCGGCACCACCTTCCAGGTGCTCGGCAAGTGCCTCGACCTGGCCAGCGGCGGCACCGCCAACGGCACCCAGGCGCAGCTCTACGACTGCAACGGCTCCGGCGCCCAGCAATGGACGCACGGCGCCAACAACACCCTGGTCAACCCGCAGTCGGGCAGATGCCTCGACGCCACGGGACCCAGCTCGGCCAACGGCACCCGGCTCCAGATCTGGGACTGCACCGGGGCCGCCAACCAGCAGTGGACCACGCCCGCCGCGTGACCCCTGCCACCACGGGCGGCCCAGGTGGCGCCCCGGTGATGTCCTGACCTCGACGTAGGCTGTCGGCAGCCACCATTCCCGCTGATCAACCGCCGATCAGCCGTCGCCGACGGAAGGCAGCCGCCGTGTTCGCTCTGCACGCCCAGTGGCGAGCGGACCGGCGGCTCGCCTTGTGGACGGAACACACACCGCCGCGCACGGCGGGCGGCACGAGCCCGCCCGCCGCCGGTGACGCACGGGCGGCGGAGCCTGCCGCTGGTAGTCGTCCCAGGACGGCGACGGGCAGGGACGCAGACGGTGGGAATCCGTCGAAGCGGCTCGTCGCCGGTGACGCACGGGCGGCGGAGCCCGCCCCAGGCAGACCTCCCAGGGCGGCGACGGGCCGGGACGCGGACGGGGAGACTCCGGCGGGCGCGCCCGCCACGCACCCCTTCGCCGTGCCCGCCGCCGAGGTCGTACGGCTGCTCTCGACGGGCGGCCCAGGACTGGGCTGGCTCGCGGGCCGCGCCGCGCGCGGGACCGCGGGCCTCGTGCTGCCCACCACCGCCGGGCGGCCCCGGCCGTCGCCCGAACTGCGGACACCGGCCGCTCCCGGCGACGGTCGCGGCGCGCTCGCGCCCTGGACCGTACCGGCCGTCCTGTTCACCCCCGGCCAGGCCGCCCAGCTCCTCGGCGAGCTGTCGCACGCCGACCTGCCCGAGCTGCCCTACGGCGCCTCCGTGCGGTGGCTGGTCGCCGCCCACGACCTGGCGTGGCGGCTGGTCGGCCGGGGCAGGCTGCTGCCCGAACTCGTCCGCGAGGACGGCGTCCCGCACGCCCGGTGGCGCCCGGCGCCCGACGCCGCGGGCCACCAGGAGCTGGCCCGGCTGACCGCGGCCGTCCCGCCGACGCTGACCCTGGGCGCGGCCGACGGCGTGCGGTCGGCGGCCGGACTCGTCACGGACGTCATGGCCGTGCTGGTGGACAGCGAGGCGCGGGCGGCGCTGGAGGACGCGGGGCCGCTGGTGAAGGGCGGGAAGGCGGCCGGAGCGGCCGAGGCGTGGGCGGCGGCGCTCGGCGCGGCGGACGGCCGGATGCGCGCGGCCGACCCGGTCGAGACGGCCCGGCTCGGGGAGCGGCTGGCCGCCTGGCACGCGTCGGCCGCCGCGGACGACCAGCCGCTGCGGCTCTGCTTCCGGCTGACGGAACCGCGCGGCGGCGACCTCGGCGCGGGCCCGGGCGACGGGGCGGAGGACGACGGCTGGAGTCTCGACTTCCTCGTCCAGGCCGTCGACGAGCCGTCGCTCACCGTCGAGGCCGCCGAGGTGTGGACGCGCGGCCCCGCGCAGGCCGCGCTGACGCGGTACGCCGACGACCCGCCGCAGACGGTGCTCGCCGCGCTGACCCGCGCCGCCCGCACGTATCAGGCGCTGCGCACCGCGCTGGCCGGTGAGCGCCCGTCCGGGCTGCGGCTCGACCGGGCCGGGGCGCTGGCCTTTCTGCGGGAGGCGGCCCCGGCGCTGACGGAGGCGGGGTTCGGGGTGCTGGTCCCGTCGTGGTGGCAGCGCAAGCCCGCGCTGGGCATGGCGCTGACCGTACGGGAGCCGCAGCCCGGCACCGTCGAGACGTCGAGCATCGCCGACCGGGACGCGATCGTGGCCTTCCGCTGGCGGGTGGCCCTCGGCGACCAGGCGCTGACCGACAAGGAACTCACCGCGCTCGCCGCCGCCCGGCAGCCGCTGGTACGCCTGCGCGGCCAGTGGACCGAGGTCGACCCGGAGCGGATCGCCGCCGTGCTGGCCTTCCTGGAACGCGCGGGCAGCGGCACCATGACCACGGGACAGGCCCTGCGGATCGCCCTCGACCCGACCGCGGCCGAGGCGGGGCTGCCCGTCACCGCGGTCACCGCCGACGACCCCGCGGACCGGCTCAGCGGCCTCGGCGCACTGCTGCGCGGCAGCGCGGAGCACCGCCCGGAACCGGTCGCCGTACCCGCCGACTTCACCGCGACCCTGCGTCCGTACCAGCAACGCGGCCTGGACTGGCTCGCGTTCCTGTCCCGGCTCGGCCTCGGCGCCGTGCTCGCCGACGACATGGGCCTGGGCAAGACCGCCCAGACCCTCGCGCTGCTCGCCGTGGAACGCGAGCGGGACGGCGAGCGGGAGGGTGACCGGGACCGCGAGCGGGAGGGTGACCGGAACCGCGACCGGGACGGCGACCCGGACCGGCGCGACCCGGACTGGCGCGACCAGGGCGCGTACGGCCCGACGCTCGTCGTCTGCCCGATGTCGCTGGTCGGCAACTGGCGGCGCGAGACCGCCGCCTTCGCACCCGAGCTGCGGGTGTACGTGCACCACGGCGCGGGGCGGCTGACCGGTACGGAACTGGCCGCGGCGGTAAGAGGCGCCGACCTGGTGATCACCACTTACGGGCTGGTGCAGCGCGACCACGAGGCGCTGGCCGCCGTCACCTGGCGGCGGCTGGTCGTGGACGAGGCGCAGAGCGTCAAGAACAGTGCCACGCACCAGTACCGGGCGCTGCGCGCCCTGCCCGCCCGGCACCGGATCGCCCTCACCGGCACCCCCGTCGAGAACCGACTCGCCGAACTGCACGCGCTGCTCGACCTGGTGAACCCCGGCCTGTTCGGCACGGCGGGCGCCTTCAAGGAGCGGTACGCGATCCCCGTCGAACGCGACGGCGACGCGGCCGTGGCGGCCGAACTGCGCCGCCGCACCGGGCCGTTCGTGCTGCGGCGGCTCAAGTCCGATCCGGCCATCGCCCGCGAACTGCCCGCGAAGCAGCACATCAAGGTGGTGTGCAATCTGACCGCGGAGCAGGCCGCGCTCTACCGCGCGGTCGTCGCCGACATGCTCGCGCGCATGGACGAGACCCGCGGACTGCGCCGCCGCGCCCACGTACTGGCCGCCCTCGGCAAGCTGAAGCAGGTCTGCAACCACCCCGCCCACTTCCTCGGCGACGGCTCGTCTCTGGACGGCCGTTCCGGCAAACTCGCCCGTCTGGAGGAAACGCTGGAGACCGCGCTCGCCGCGGGCGACAAGACGCTGTGCTTCACCCAATACGCGGCCTTCGGCGCCCTGTTGCGCCCGCACCTGGCCAGGCGGCTCGGCACCGAGGTGCTGTTCCTGCACGGCGGCGACCCGGCGCGGGCCCGCGAGGACATGGTGGCCCGCTTCCAGGAGACGGACGGCCCCGCCGTCTTCCTGCTCTCCCTCAAGGCGGGCGGCACCGGCCTCAACCTCACCGCGGCCAGCCAGGTCGTGCACATCGACCGCTGGTGGAATCCGGCCGTCGAGGACCAGGCCACCGACCGCGCCTTCCGGATCGGCCAGCCCCGCGACGTCCAGGTGCGCACCTTCGTCTGCGCGGGCACCGTCGAGGAGCGCGTCGACGCGATGATCGAGGCCAAGCGCACCCTCGCGGACGCCGCCGTCGGCGCCGTCGGCGCGGGCGACACCGCGGCGGCGAACTGGCTCGCGGAGCTGACCACGGCCGAACTGCGCGACGCCCTGCGGCTGTCGGAGGAAGAGGCGGTGAGCGAGTGACACGTCTCGGCGGTCGGTGCGAGTGCGGCGGCGCGGCGGACGCCGTGGGCCCTGGTGGGGGTACGGGCGCGGCGGGGACCGTAGCGGGGGTGAGCGGATGACCGGGGCGGGAAGCGGCGGCCGTACGTGGGCCGCACGGCTGGACGCCCGGCTCGCGGGGCTCGGGTACGCGCGCGGCCCGGCGTCGGGGCGCGTCACAGGACTCGCGGTGGAGCCGGGGCTGGCCACCGCCCGGGTACGGGACGGCGCGCCGACGCCGTGGACGGTGCGGATCGAACTGCCGGTGCTGACCGACGCCGAGTGGCGACGGGTCGAGCGGGCCCTCGTCGCCGACTCCGACGCGCGTGAGCAACTCCTGGACGGCGAGCTGCCGCCGGACGCCGACGCCCTCTTCGCCAGGGCCGGGCTGCCGCTGCTCCCGGCCGGGGACGGCGAGCCGGTCCTGGAATGCGACTGCCCGGACTGGGCGCTGCCCTGCGCCCACCTCACCGCCGTACTCGCCGCGCTCGGCGCCGCCATCGACGACGAACCGTTCCTGCTCACCACCTGGCGCGGCCGGGACCGCCGCGCCGTCCTGGACGCCGTACGCAACGGCCCGCCGCCCGTACCCCTCGACGACGACCCGGCCCCGGACGACGGCTTCTGGGAGTGCGGCGACCTCCCCGACCGCCGCGCCGCCGCCCCGGCACCGGCCGTCGCCGAACTGGGCCGTCCGGCGGTCAGCGTCCGCGGCCGGACCCTCACCGACACCCTCGCGCCCGCCTACGAGGCGTTCCTGACCTGGTGACCGCGCCCCGGTCGGCGCTCCGGTGGGCGGTCCGAGCCGACCCGCTGAGCGCGCGCCCCGGCGACCGGTCCGACGACCGCCGCGGCGCCATGGCGGGGACCCGCCGGTGACCTCGGCTTCCGCGCCGTCCGCCGCGCCCATGCGCGGCACTCTCCGGAGCTAATCCCGCGGCGGTGGAGAGTCACCCGACCGGGGACATGGCGACAGTCACGGTCTGCGCGCCGTTCACCGTACGCGGGCAGACTCCAGGCGTGGCCGGACCCCCAAGGCAGCCGGGAAAAGGGGCCCTTGACGGACCCTCGCCGTCACGGCACGCGGGTCCGACGATTGACCCGGGTGGCCCTGTGCCGGTACGACGCCGCCCCGGAAGGCACCTAGTCTGGACAAACCGTCCCACTTCCCGCACTGCTACGCGCACCGTCCCCCGGCGGCCCCGGCCGTCGTACCGCATGCGACGAGGAGTCACCGTGTCCATCGCCCGTGACGAGGGTGCGCTCTGGCAGCGCAATTCGGTGCGGTCCGCCGCCATGCTGCTGCCGGTGGCCGCGGTCGCGGCGCTCGCCGTCAGCAAGTGGCCGATGATCGGCGACAGCGCCGGGCGGCTGGGCCAGGCGGACGCCGAGTGGATGGCCGTCGCGGTCTTCGCCGCGTGCATGACGTGGGTCTGCTCGGCCGTCGCCCAGCAGGGCGCGGTCGTCATGTCGCTGCCGCCCGGCCGGCTGCTGGCCGCGCAGTTCGCGGCCTCGGCGGCCAACCACGTCCTGCCCGCGGGTGTCGGCGGCAACGCCGTCAATCTGCGCTTCCTGGTGCGGCACGGCATGACGCCGACACGGTCGCTCGCGGCGCTCGCCGTCCGCGCCTCGGCCGCCGCCATTGGCCGGGTGACGCTGCTGCTCGTCCTGCTCGCGCTCTTCCCCGACGCTCTGCAAGTGCACCGGCTGGCCCCCGACGGATTCGTGCTGCCCGCCGACCCCATGGTGATCGGCGCGGTCGCGCTGGTGCTGGTCGTGCTGGCGTTCGTGGCCTCGCGGTACGCGGGCCGCGCGCGCGACCGGGCCCGCTGCTTCCTGGCGTCGGTGGCCGACGACGTACGGACCCTGCACCGCGACCGGGCGCGCGTGGCGTGCCTGTGGGGCGGCTCGCTGGCCTTCCCCGCCATGCACGCGTCGGTGGTCGTCGCCGTGGTCAAGGCGGTCCACGCCCCGGTGCCGGTCAGCGGCATCCTGGTGGCGTACTTCTTCGCGAGCACCGCGGCGGGCTGGCTGCCGACCCCGGCGGGGCTCGGCTCGCTGGACGCGGCGCTCGCCCTCGCGCTGGTCACGGCCGGGGCCTCCGCCGTCGCCGCGACCTCCGCCGTGCTCGGCTATCGCCTGGTCACCACCTGGCTGCCGCTCATCCCCGGCGTCGTCGTGCTCGCCGTGCTCGTCAAGCGCCGCGAACTTTAAGGTACGTACCTTTGCCGGAAGCCTTGACTCCCCTCAGTCCCGCCATTTAAATCACGTCCTGAACTAAGACGTAAGGGAAGTCTCCCAGGGTGCCCCGCACCTCACTGTCTGTCAGGAGCATGCCCAAAACCGTTTTCTGACGACCCGACCGAGGAGTCCGGCAATGTCGGCATCACCCCCCACCCGACGCATACGCCCCCTCGCGCTGCTGGCCGCCGCAGGACTGCTGCTGTGCGGCTGGCTGCAACAGACCGCGTCCCCGCAAGCCACCGCGAGCAGGCTCGACACCGCCTCGGTGGCGGCCACCGCCACCTTCACCGACGACTTCAACGGCCCCGCGGGAAGCGCGGTCGACAGCTCCAAGTGGGGCTACGAGACCGGTGACAACGTCAACAACCACGAGCGCCAGTACTACACCAGCGGTACCCACAACGCGGCGCTCGACGGCCAGGGCAACCTCGTCATCACCGCCCGCAAGGAGAATCCGGCCAACTACCAGTGCTGGTACGGGTCCTGCCAGTACACCTCCGCGCGGCTGTCCACCCCGCAGAAGTTCACCCAGACGTACGGCCACTTCGAGACCCGGATGAAGCTGCCGCGCGGCCAGGGCATGTGGCCCGCCTTCTGGATGCTCGGCAACGACATCGGCTCGGTCGGCTGGCCCAACAGCGGCGAGATCGACATCATGGAGAACGTCGGCTTCGAGCCCGGCAGCGTGCACGGCACCATCCACGGCCCCGGCTACTCCGGTTCGGCCGGCATCGGCGCCGGATACACCCTCCCCGGCGGGCAGAGCTTCTCCGACGCCTTCCACACCTTCGCCATCGACTGGGCGCCGAACTCCATCAAGTGGTCCGTGGACGGCAACGTCTACCAGACCCGTACGTCCGCCGACCTCGGCGGCAACCGCTGGGTGTTCGACCACCCCTTCTACCTGCTGCTCAACCTCGCGGTCGGCGGCTACTGGCCCGGCGACCCGAACTCCAGCACCACTTTCCCGCAGCAGCTCGTCGTGGACTACGTGCACGTCACCACCAGCGACAGCTCGGGACCGGGCACCGGCACGGGACACGCCATCACCGGCCTCGGCGGCAAGTGCGTCGACGTGGCCTCGGGCAGCAGCGCCAACGGCGCCGCCGTGCAGCTCTACGACTGCAACGGCTCGGCCGCGCAGTCCTGGACGGTCGGTTCCGACGGCACCATCCGCGCCCTCGGCAAGTGCATGGACATCACCGCGGCCGGGACCGCCAACGGCACACCGATCCAGCTCTACGACTGCAACGGCACCAACGCGCAGAAGTGGACCGTGAGCGCCGCCCACGACATCGTCAACCCGGCCTCCAACAGATGCCTGGACGCCTCCGGCAACAGCTCCGCCAACGGCACCCGGCTCCAGATCTGGGACTGCGCGGGCACCGCCAACCAGAAGTGGACCGTGACCGGCTGATGAGAGGGATCCGGCAGATGCGAAAGACCACCACGCTCCTGGCCACCGCCGCGCTCGCCGCGGGAGCCCTGACCGCCCTCGGGATCAGCCAGGCGTCCGGCGCCGACGCCACCGGCGCCGTCACCGGCTACGGCGGCAAGTGCGTCGACGTGGCCTCGGGCAGCAACGCCAACGGGGCCGCCGTGCAGCTCTACGACTGCAACGGCAGCGCCGCCCAGGCGTGGACCGTCTCCTCCGACGGCACCCTGCGCGCCCTCGGCAAGTGCATGGACGTGACCGCCGCGGGCACCGCCAACGGCACCCAGATCCAGCTCTACGACTGCAACGGCACCAACGCCCAGAAGTGGACGTCGAGCAACGGCACGCTGGTCAACGCCGGTTCAGGCCGCTGTCTGGACGCGACCGGCCCCAGCTCCGCCAACGGCACCCGGCTCCAGATCTGGGACTGCGCGGGCTCCGCCAACCAGAAGTGGACGCTACCCACCGGCGGCGGCACCCCGCCGACCACCCCGCCGCCGTCCGGCGGCACCGGCGTCCAGGCCGTCGCGCCGTACCTCTACAACGGCTGGGGCAACCCGCCGGACCCGACGACGATCATGAACGCGACCGGCGTCAAGTGGTTCACGCTCGCCTTCGTGCTCAGCAACGGCACCTGCAACCCGCAGTGGGACGGCGGCCGGGCGCTGACCGGCGGCGTCGACCAGAACACCATCAACAAGATCAGGGCGGCGGGCGGCGACGTCGTTCCGTCCTTCGGCGGCTACAGCGGCAACAAGCTGGAAGAGTCCTGCACCAGCGCGAGCGCGCTCGCGGGCGCCTACCAGAAGGTCATCAACGCCTACGGCCTCAAGGCCATCGACATCGACATCGAGGCCAGCGCCTACAGCAACGGCACCGTCCAGCAGCGCACGGTCGACGCGCTCAAGACCATCAAGGCCAACAACCCCGGCATCGTCGAGTACGTCACCATCGGCACCGGCCAGAGCGGCCCCGACACCGGCCTGATCAACAAGGCCGCCGCCTCCGGGCTGACCGTCGACAGTTGGACGATCATGCCGTTCGACTTCGGCGGCGCGGGCCAGAACATGGGCAACCTCACCACCAAGGCCACCGACGGCCTGAAGAACGCCCTCAAGAACGCGTACGGCTACACCGACGACCAGGCGTACCGGCACAGCGGCATCTCGTCGATGAACGGCATCACCGACAACAGCGAGACCGTCACCGTCGCCGACTTCCGCACGATCCTCGCCTACGCCCAGCAGCACCACCTGGCCCGGCTGACCTTCTGGTCCGCCAACCGGGACCGGCCCTGCCCCGGCGGCTACCCGAACGACGACACCTGCTCCGGCGTCTCCCAGCAGGCGTGGGACTTCACCCGCACCTTCGCGCAGTACGGCGGGTGACACCGCCCGAGTGACCCGGGTGGCACCCCCGCCGCGACGGCGGGGGCGCCACCCCCCGATGGCTCTCCGCTCCCCGGCCGTGTAGGCATGGTTCCCGCGATGCACCATGCGACGGCCGGGGAGCGGAGGCATGTTCCGATGACAGATCCGATGCCGCACACGAACGGCCCGGAGGCGAGCGGCGGCCCCGGTTCAGGGCCCGGCCCCGGCCCCGGCCGCGTCATGGTCGTGGACGACGACGCGGCGATCCGCCGCTCACTCGGCCGCGCCCTGCGGCTGCGCGGCTTCGCCGTCACCGAGGCCGACGGCGGCGCCGCCGCGCTCGACCTGCTGAGCCGTACCCCGCCCGACATCCTCGTCCTGGACATATCGATGCCCGACGTGGACGGCATCGAGGTCTGCCGGACCCTGCGGGCCGGCGGCGACGACCTGCCGGTGCTGGTGCTCTCCGCGCTCGACGAGGTCGCCGACCGGGTCGCGGGACTCCAGGCGGGCGCCGACGACTACCTCGTCAAACCCTTCGCACTCGAAGAACTCGTCCTGCGGCTGCACGCCCTGCTGCGCCGCCGGCCGCCGCGCCCCGACGGCCAGGTCCGCGCCTGCGGCCTCGTCCTCGACCCGGCCGCCCGCACCGCCGCCCGCGAGGGCCGGGCGCTGGAGCTGACCCGCAGGGAGTTCGAACTCCTGGAGATCCTCGCCCGCAACGCCGGTCTCGTGCTCACCCGCGACCAACTCCTCGACCGGGTCTGGGGATACGACTTCGAGGTCCGCACCGACGCCGTCGACACCTTCGTCAGCTATCTGCGCAAGAAGCTGGAGGCGGGTGGCAGGCCCCGCATCCTGCACACCGTGCGGGGCGTGGGATTCGTCCTGCGGGTCGACGGACGCGAACAGCGGCGAGCCGGGGTACGGGACGGCGCGTCGTGAGGCTGTCCACCCGGATCGCGCTGGCGATCACCGTCCTCGTACCGCTGCTCGTCCTCGCCTCCGGCTGGATCATGGTCCGGCTGGTCGGCCACGACGTCCACGCGCAGGCCGACGCGCACCTGCGGGACCGGGCCGCCGCCGTCCGCACCGACGCCCGCAATCTGCTGCGGGCCATGGCGAACGACCGGTCGGCCGAGGTCGAACAGGCCCGTCAGCGCAAGCTGTTCGCCGCCGCGCTCGACGTCGGCATCCGCGTGACCGGCACCGAGGGCACCGTCACCGAAGGCCCGCAGCCCGCCGACGGCCGGCCGCTGCCCGCCGCGGCGGACGCCGTACGGCCCGTCACCTTCCGTGCGGACGGCAGCAGTTGGCGGGTGCTCGCCGTACCGCTGTCCGTCGTGCGACCCGCCGCGACCGGCACCCTGTGGCTGTTCTCGCCGGACACCGCGGGCCAGGAGCAGATCAGCCGGGTGCGCCGCAGGATCGTCACCGTCGCGCTGCTCACCGCGCCGGTCGCGGGCGCCGCCGCCTGGCTCGCCGTCACCCGCGCGGCGCTCCCGCTGAGGCGGCTCCAGCGCCGCGCCGGGGGCATCGACCCGCGCACCAGCGCCGCCCGCCTCGATCACACGCCGACCCGCGTCACCGAGGTCGACGAACTCGCCCGCACGCTCCAGACCGTCCTCGCGCGCTACGACGAACAGGCCGCCCGTACGGCCGAGGCGCTGGCCACCGCGCGTTCCTTCTCCGCCGCCGCCTCCCACGAACTGCGCAACCCCCTGATGAGCATGCGCATCAACCTCGACGTCCTGGACGGCCGCCCCGAGCCCGACCCCGCGGAACGCGCCGAGATCATCGCCGACCTGCGCGGCGAACACACCAGGCTGCTCGGCCTGTTGGTGATGCTGCGCGCCCTCGCCCAGGGCGACCTGGTCGAGGCCGACGCCTTCGTGCCGGTCGACCTCGCCGACGTGCTGGACGCCGCCGTGGCCGACCTGCGGCGCGAACGCCCCGACGTACGCGTGGAGTTGACCGCGCGGCCGGGCCTGCGCGTGTACGGCTGGCCGCAGGGGCTGCGCTCGGCGGTCGACAATCTGCTGGTCAACGCGGCGGTGCACGGCGCGAGTCGGGACGGGGACGGGCACGGCGGCGGTACGGGGAGCGGAGGCGGGGCGCTGATCGAGGTGACGCTCTCACCGGGGGCCGACCCGGCGGGCCCCTCTGTCGTACTGACCGTGGCCGACCACGGGCCCGGAGTGCCGCCCGCCGCCCGGCGGGAGATCTTCCAGCGCTTCCGCCGCCGCCCCGACAGCCCTGGCTCCGGGCTCGGCCTCGCCCTGGTCGGGCAGCAGATCGCCCTGCACGGCGGGCGGATCACCGTCGGCGACCGGCCGGGCGGTCCCGGCGCGCGCTTCACCGTGGTGCTGCCGCTCGGCGCGTCGGAGCGCCCGCTGCCCGGCGGCCGGGACTGGCTGGCGGGCGCGTCGACGGGGGAGCGGCCGTAGGGCCGCGGACCGCACCGGGCACCGCCTGCCTCGGGTTCCGCGCGGGGTCACCGGTCGGACCGGGCCAGGTACAAGCGCCCCGGTGCGCACGGCAGTTGCGGTCCGGCCGGTCGCCGCGGGCCTGTCACGCGGTCACATGGTTTCCACAAAGACGGTTCCTAACCTCCGGCTCTGACGGGCACCGCGACCGGTGCCGAAACCTTCAGGGAGGAACCCATGCGCCCCACTCGCACCGCCGTGGCGACAGCCGCCGCGCTCGCCGCCCTGCTCGCCGCGGCCGGCACCGCCGTCGCGGACGCCACGAGCCCGTCGGCCGCACCGTCTGCCGACCCGTCCTCGGCACCCGCGGCCGACCCGTCCGCCGCACCGTCGACTGACCCGTCCGCCGGGTCCAGGACACCGAAGGTCCACAAGGCCCCGACCGGGGACGGCGCCCGCGCCCTGTGCAAGCGGGTGCCGAAGATCGACGCCCGTATCGACCGCGCGCTCGCCCGGCTCAACGGCCCCGCCACGGAACGCGGTTCCGTCGCCCGGCTCCAGAAGCGGGTCGACAACGCGAACACGGCCGGTGACACGGCGGTGGCCACGTATCTCAAGGACAAGCTGACCTTCCGCAAGTCGCTGGTGCCGACCCTCAACCGGCGCAGCACGGACCTGGACGCCGTCCGCACCTGGTGCGGGACACAGGACTTCACGGCGAAGGGCGCCACGAAGTGAGCGGCGCCGCTTCGCGAAAGGGCGGCCGTACGCGGGCCGGTGCCGTGCTGGCCGCCTGCGCGATCGCCGGGACACTGGTGACCGGCTGCGGACACTCCGGCCGTACGTCCGCACCGGCGTCGTCGGCGGACACCTCGGCCGCCGTGTCGGCGGGCGCATCCGCGGGCAGCGACTCCTCCGCGCCCTCGGACTCCGAACTCGCCCGTATGCGCAAGCTGGTGGACGACGCGGATTCCGCCGCCGCGACGGCGGAATCCGACGTGGCGGGCGACAAGTGACCCTGCCGCCGGGCTACTTGGCGTCCGCGTAGCACGCCACCGCGTGCGTCTCCAGCGGGAACGGCACCGGGGCGGAGCCGAAGACCAGGCGGCGGGCCTCGTCACCGGCCGCCGTCACCGCCGCCTCGACGGCGGGCGCGAGCTCGGTCGGGGCGTGCACGATCACCTCGTCGTGCTGGAAGAAGACCAGTTGGGGCTCGGGCCCGATCGCGGTCAGCCGGCGGCGCAGCGAGGCCAGCATGGCCAAGGCCCAGTCGGAGGCGCTGGCCTGGATGAGGAAATTGCGCGTGAAGCGGCCCCAGGACCGGGCCGCGCGGCGGTCGGGGGACGCGCCGTCGCCGGGGTCGGCGCTCTCGTCGAGGAACCGGTCGGCGGACGGCGCGGGCGACGTACGGCCCAGCCGCGACCGTACGATCCCGCCCGCCTCGCCCGTTCTGGCCGCGGCCTCCACCAGGGCGAGGGCGGCGGGGAAGCGACGGCGCATCACCGCGAGAAGCTGGCCCGCCTCGCCGCTGGTCTGCCCGTACATCGCGGCGAGCAGCGCGATCTTGGCGCGCGGCCGGTCGCCGCCGAAGGCGTTCCGCGCCAGCGCCGCGTACAGATCGCCCTCCGCGGCAGCCGCCGCGAGCCCGGCGTCACCGGACATCGCGGCCAGCACCCGCGGCTCCAGCTGCCCGGCGTCGGCGACCACCAGTCGGTGGCCGGGGTCGGCGACGACCGCGGAGCGCAGCAGCCGCGGGATTTGAAGGGCGCCGCCGCCACGCGTCGCCCACCGGCCCGACACCACGCCGCCCACCACGTATTCGGCGCGGAAGCGGCCGTCGCGCACCCAGCTCTCGCGCCAGGCCCAGCCGTGCGCGGCGTGGATCCGGGACAGTTCCTTGTAGCGCAGCAGCAGCCCGGCCGCCGGATGCCCGACCTCGCGCAGCTCGTGCGAGCGGGTCGACGTCAGATGCACGCCGACGCGGGCGAAGGCGGGCAGCATCTGGGCGGGGGAGTCGGGGTTGACCGGACGTCCGAGCGCGTCCTGGATACGGGCGGCCAACTCGCCCAGCAGCGCGGGCCGTGCGCCACCCGCGGGGCGCGGGCCGAGCAGCCCGGTCAGCAGCTCGTCGTGCACCTCGGCGCTCCACGGCAGCCCGTCCCGGCCCATCTCGACCGCGGCGAGCGCGCCCGCGGACTCCGCCGCGCACAGCAGCCGGATCCGGTCGGGGTGCTCGCTCGCGGCGATCCGCCGCTGCTGCGCCGTGTGCACCTCGACCAGCGCGGCCAACGGGTCGAGATCCCGCGGGAGATGACGCCGGTCGGCGGCGAACAGCACCGGCTGGTCGTCCGCGCCGGGCTCCGGGGCGTCCTCGGGCTCGGGCAGCCCGTGCAGCCGCGCCCACGCCGCCCCCAGCGACCGGGGCCTGCGGTGCCTGCCCTCCTGCCCGAGCAGCAGCGACTCGACGAGCTTCACGTCATGGCAGCGTGCGGTGCGCACCGACCCCCGGTCGAGCAGCCACGGATACACCTCGTCGGTCGCCGCCCAGACCCAGCGCGGCGCCTGCTCGGCCTCCCGCCGCGCGACCTCAGCGGCCAGGTCCCGTACGACATCGACCTCCCCGACCGCCGTCCCGTCCTCCCCGAGCGCGCACAGCCGCCCGCCCGACCCCACCGGGTCGGGCACGGCGGCGATCCGCGCGACGGCGGCGATGGCTGTACCCACCATCGGAGCCTAGACGCGACCACTGACAATGCCCTGGAGGGCGGGCCCGCGGACGGTGTCGCGCACGGGCCCGGCCGCGTTACCCCGGCGGGCCGACGACACGGCAGCGCAAGGGCCGCGCTCCGGCCGGCGAATCCTTCTCGCCGCGGGCCGGGGGCGCGGCCCCGGATGTCCCTCGCTGTCGCGTCGGTGGCGGGCGGGCCCGTCAGGAGCTCTGCTGGGCCTCCTCGACCGACTTGCGCACCTCGTCCATGTCGAGGGCGCGGGCCTGCGCGATGACGTCCTCCAGGGCGGGCTCGGGCAGCGCTCCCGGCTGCGCGAAGACCGCGACCTTGTCACGGACGATCATCAGGGTCGGGATCGACTGGATCTGGAAGGCCGCGGCCAGCTCGGGCTGCGCCTCCGTGTCGACCTTCGCGAAGACCAGGTCCTGGTGCTTCTCGGACGACTTGTCGTAGACCGGTGCGAACATCCGGCACGGCCCGCACCAGGCGGCCCAGAAGTCGATGAGGACGAAATCGTGCGACGACACGACCTCGTCGAAATTCTCCTTGGTCAGCTCCACAGTGCTCATGCCCCCACAACGGGCGGCGCCCGCCGGAAATTCCTGCCGTCGCCGCGGGTGCTGCGGACCCCGGAGAGTTCACTCATACGAGTGGTGCGGGCGGGGTGTGCAGTGGCGTCCGACCCGTCGGAGTCGTTGGTCGGGCTATGGCAGCAACGCAGTGGATTCCGCAGGACGACGGCGCCGACGGCGCGGGCGACGGTCACCAGCCATGGCGCTATTCCCGTGCCGGAACGGTTCTGCAGAGCACGGAGGCACCGGTCTTCGCGGAACTCGCCGACCAGTGGCGGTCCGCGGGCCGCATGGTGCCGGGCCAGAAGGACACGGAGTGGGCCGAACTGGTCGGCCGCATCCCCCGTCTGACCGGCGTCTGACGACGGTTCCCGGCCCCGGCCCGGACTCCGGCTCCGGCCCAGGCTCCGGCCGAGGCCCGGGTCTCCGCTGAGGGCGGCGTCGGCGGTCATCCGCCCGTGAGAGGCGACCGCGCGCCGTCACGGCAGCGGCTGGGGCGGCGGCGGTCCCTGGTAGGTGCCGCTGGGGCGCATCCGCAGCGGGCGCTCCTGGTACTCCTCCAGGGCGTGCGCGATCCAGCCCGCCGTGCGCGCCACGGAGAAGACCGTCTCGCCCGCCTCCGCGGGCATCGCGGCGGAGACCGAGAGCACCGCGAGGGCCAGGTCGACGTTGGGGTGCAGCGGGGTGTGGCGGGCGGCCGTCGCCGCCAGGTCGCGGGCCGCGGCCAGGGCGTCGGAGGCGGCGGGCACCTGCCCGAGCAGGTGGAAGAGCAGCCGGGCGCGCGGGTCCTCGCCCTGGTAGAGGCGGTGCCCGAGGCCGGGGATCCGCTGACCGGCGCGCAGTTGCTCGGCGACGACGGGACCCGCGCCGCCGCGCTCCAGCACCTCGGCGAGCGTCCGGTGGGCCAGGGCGCTGGCCTGTCCGTGCAGCGGCCCGTCCAGCGCGCCGAGTCCGGCGGACACCACCGCGTAGGGGTGCGCGCGGGCCGAGGCGGCGACCCGCGCGGCCAGCGTCGAGGCGGCCAGGTCGTGGTCGACGAGCAGCGCGAGCGCCGCGTCCAGCACCCGCAGCGACGCCTCGTCGGCGGGCCGCTCGGTCAGCCGCGACCACAGCCGCCAGGCCAGCCCGCCCTCTCCCGAATGCGGCCGGCCGAGCGGCGGCAGCGCGCCGACCAGGGTCGGGATCAGGCTGCGCGCCGTGCCCAGCACGGCCTCCTCCGACAGGTCGAAGCGCAGCGGATCCGCGGTGGCCGCCGCGATGACCGCGACCCGCAGCCGGTCCATCGGACCGCAGCCCGGGGGCAGCGCGTCGCCCGCGCTGCGGGCCGCCTTCAGCAGCGGCTGCGGCGCGGTGAAGCGGACCCCGCGCCGCAGCACCCCGGTCCACAGCCACTCGGCGACCTCCTCGAAGCCGTACGCCGTGGCCAGCCCGGTCGCGTCGACCCCGCGGAAGTAGAGGCCGTCGTCCTCGATCAAAGTGACGCCGGTACGGATACGGACCCAGGCGCCGTTTCCGCCCCCGCCGCCCCCGCCGCCCCCGCCGCCCCCGCTGTCCGAGGGCCCGTCGGCACCGGCCGCCGCGGGCCGTGCGCGCCGGGCCAGGGCCTCGACCTCGTCCGGGTCGAAGGTGCTGCCCCTGCCGCCCTCGGCCCGCCGGCTGGCGAGCAGGCCGCGGCTGACATACGCGTACAGCGTCTCCGGCTTCACGCCGAGCCGCCGGGCGGCCTCCCGGGTGCTGATCCGGTCCGCCGGTTGATCCGTCATGGCCTCACCGTATCCATAGTGCTCAGCTCATTCACATTGATTCAATCAACATTGACAGAGTTTAAATCAATCATGGAGAGTCGAGTCAATACCCAAGGAGGACACGATGCCGACCACCGAGCAGAACGCCCCGATCGACGTACCCCGCGGTCTCAAGGGCGTGATCGTCACCGACACATGCGTCGGCGACGTCCGCGGGCTCGAAGGCTTCTACCACTACCGCGAGTACTCCGCCGTGGAGCTGGCCGAGAGCCGCGGCTTCGAGGACGTCTGGCACCTGATGTTCCACGGCGCGCTGCCCGACGCGGCCGAGCGCGCCGCGTTCACCGTGCGGACCGCCGCCCTGCGGCACCTGCCCGCCGACGTGGCGGACGCGCTCCCGGCCATCGCCCGCGCCAGCGCGCTGTCGGGACCGCTCGCGGGGCTGCGCACCGCGCTGTCGCTGACCGGCGCCTCGGCCGGATTCCGCCCGCTGTACGACCTCACGCCCGACCGCCGCCGCGCCGACGCGCTGGCCGCCTGCGCGGTGGTGCCCACCCTGCTCACCGCGCTGCACCGGCTCGCCCAGGGCCTGGAGCCGGTCGAGCCGCGCGACGACCTGCCGTACGCGGCGAATTACCTCTACATGCTGACCGGCGAGGAGCCGGAGCCGGTACGCGCCCGAGCCGTCGAGCGCTATCTGATCTCGACCGTCGACCACGGCTTCAACGCCTCGACGTTCACCGCCCGCGTGATCGCCTCGACGGGGGCGGACCTGGCCGCGTGTCTGGTGGGCGCGATCGGCGCGCTGTCCGGGCCGCTGCACGGCGGCGCGCCCAGCCGCGCGCTCGACACGCTCGACGCGATCGGCACGCCCGACCGGATCGACGGCTGGCTGCGGGAGCACATCGGGGCGGGCGAG
Organism: Streptomyces sp. NPDC088910; assembly: GCF_044749865.1. Taxonomy (NCBI): domain Bacteria; kingdom Bacillati; phylum Actinomycetota; class Actinomycetes; order Kitasatosporales; family Streptomycetaceae; genus Streptomyces; species Streptomyces sp. NPDC088910. The sequence goes on along the minus strand of NZ_JBIVIV010000006.1, from coordinate 27,805 downwards.
CGGATCATGGGCTTCGGCCACCCCGTGTACCGCACCGAGGACCCGCGCTCGCGGATGCTCAAGGGCATCGCGCAGAGCTTCGGCGGCGACCTGGTGGACTTCGCGGTGCAGGTGGAGGCCCGCGCGGAGGCGCTGCTCGCCGAGCTGAAGCCCGGCCGCGAGCTGCACATCAACGTCGAGTTCTTCGCGGGCGTCGTGATGGAGCTCTGCGGGCTGCCGCGCGAGATGTTCACCCCCACCTTCGCCGCCGCCCGCGTCGTCGGCTGGAGCGCCAACATCCTGGAGCAGGCCGAGGACAGCAAGATCATCCGGCCGTCCGCGCGGTACGTCGGCCCGCCGCCGCCCGTGCCGGTGCCCGCCGCCTGAGCGGACCGGCGGGGGCGGCGGTGCCGTGGTGGAGTGCGCGACGGAACGCGTTGCGGCGTGCCCAAGCGGTGTGCGACATACCAACCAGTCGGTAATATCGGCGGAGCGGACACCGGGACACACCGGCGGACGCCAGGAAAGCACCCGCAGGGTGCGCCCCACCACGCTGAGGAGCCGACGTGCGCGCGATCCAGATCACCGAATTCGGCGGTCCAGAGGTACTGCGGGAGACCGAGCTGCCCGACCCCGTGGCAGGCCCGGGCCAGCTCCTCGTGGACGTCGACTCCGCCGGGATCAACTACGCCGACACGCACACCGTCGAGGACTCCTACCTCTCGCGCTCCACGCTCCCGATGGTCCCCGGCGCCGAGGTGGTCGGCCGCACCGCGGAGGGCCGCCGGGTCGTCGCCCTCACCGACAACGGCGGCTACGCCCAGAAGGCCGTCGTCCAGGAGTACCTGGCCCACGACGTGCCCGACGAGGTCACCGACGGGCAGGCGCTCGCCCTGGTCGTGCAGGGTCTCACCGCCTGGCACCTGCTGCGCACCTCCGGACGCCTGGCCGAGGGTGAGAGCGTCGTGGTGCACGCGGCGGCCGGCGGTACGGGCTCGCTCGCCGTCCAGCTCGCCAAGACCTTCGGCGCGGGCCGGGTGATCGCCACCGCCTCGTCCGAGGACAAGCGGGACCTCGCGCTTGAACTCGGCGCCGACGTCGCCGTCGACTCCGGCCCCGAGAACCTGAAGGACCGTCTCGTCGAGGCGAACGGCGGCAAGAAGGTCGACATCGTGCTGGAGATGACCGGCGGCCCGGTCTTCGACGCCTCGCTCGCCGCGCTCGCGCCGTTCGGCCGCCTCGTCACGTACGGTCTGGCCTCCAGGACGCCCCCGACACCGGTCCAGGCCGCACAGCTCATGGCCCGCTCCCGCGCGGTCGTCGGCTTCTGGCTGACGCACTGCCTCGGCCGTCCGGGGATGTACCGCGAGCCGATGGCCGAGCTGCTGGAGATGACCGCGGCGGGCCGCCTCGTACCCCGGCTCGGCGGGGTCTATCCGCTGTCCGAGGCGGTCAGGGCCCATGAGGAGCTGCGGGCCCGGCAAACCTTCGGCAAATTGGTGCTCGATGTGAGGGCCTGAGCGGAACCGACGGGCTCGTCGTAGTCGTTGAACAGGTGCACACTCGACAACGAGGTACGACGGACCGCCGCCAGTGGTCCGCGCCCCGCATGTCTCGGGAGGGGCCATGGACCGCAACCGCTTCGCGCCCGACCGGGGGCTGACCACGCGCATGGTGGTCACGATGTTCCTGATCGGTCTGCTCTATGTCGTCTTCGTCGGCGCGCTGCTGGCGCTGCTGCGCGGATCCTGGCCGCTGATCCTCGTGATCGCCGGAGTTCTCTTCATCGCGCAGTTCTGGTTCAGCGACCGCATCGCCGCCTTCAGCATGGGCGCCAAGGAGGTCACGCCCGAACAGGCGCCGGAGCTGCACGGCGTCGTGGACCGCATCTGCGCGCTCGCCGACATGCCCAAGCCCAAGGTCGCCATCGCCGATTCCGACGTGCCGAACGCGTTCGCCACCGGTCGCAACAAGAAGAACACCACGGTGTGCGCCACGACCGGGCTGCTGCGCCGCCTGGAGCCGGACGAGCTGGAGGGCGTCATCGCCCACGAGTTGTCCCACGTCGCCCACAAGGACGTCGCGGTCATGACGATCGCCTCCTTCCTCGGCATCCTCGCCGGTGTCATCACCCGGATCGGCCTCTACGGCGGCTTCCGCCGGGCGCGCGACCCCGGCACCGCCGTGCTCGCCGTGGCGATCCCGCTGGTCAGCGCGGTCGTCTACGCCATCAGCTTCCTGCTCACCCGGATGCTGTCGCGCTACCGCGAGCTGTCCGCCGACCGCAGCGCCGCGCTGCTCACCGGCCGCCCCTCCTCGCTGGCCTCCGCGCTCACCAAGGTCACCGGGCAGATCGGCGCGATCCCCACCAAGGACCTCCGCAAGGCGGAGCCCTTCAACGCCTTCTACTTCGCGCCCGCGCTGAGCGCGAAGGGCGGAGGCTCCGCCTTCTCGAAGCTGCTGTCCACCCACCCCTCCCTTGAGCAGCGGCTGGAGCAGCTCAGCCGCATCACCCTCGAACTGGACCGCCACTGATGGGTCTGCTGGACGTCATCCTCGGCCGAAGCAAGCCGGTCAAGCCCGACCTCGATCAGCTCTTCGGCCTCACCTCGGCCGCCATCACCCTCGAAGCGGCGAGCGAGCTGCGGCCCACCGGCCTCGGCTCGGTCTGCTTCGCGGCCGTCGAGGGCGGCGCCTTCGCCGAGATCCAGCAGGACCTGCGGGCCCTGGTCGGCGCGGAGGCCAGCCAGGACTCGTACGGCTACACCTGGCTGCTGGCCCGCAAGGACCCCGCCGAGATGACCGACCTCGTCACCGATCTGCACGCGATCAACTCCGCCCTGGAGGAACGCGGCTTCGGCCCGCAACTGCTCTGCTCGCTGCTCGGTTTCAAGGACCCCGCGGGCCGCTCGGTGGCGCTGGTCTACCTCTACAAGCGCGGCTCCTTCTACCCCTTCGCCCCGCTGCCCGGCGAGAAGCGGGACAACGCGCTGGAACTCCAGGTCAGAGCCCTGGTCACCAATGACCTCCGGCTTGAGGACGACCTGTCGCGCTGGTTCCCCGTCTGGGGCGCGCCGGGCCTGTGACCGCTCCGTACGCCCTGTTTGCGGCGCGCCCGCCCTACGCTGGGTGCTAATCGAACCCTCTGGAAGGCACACACGCATGACGTCTTACGACCCCGCCGCGGTGAAGGTCAGCCCCGAGAAGTGGGTGGCCGACCAGGCCCGCCGCTACGAGGAGTCCAACGGCACCGAGGGCACCGACCTCAACGGCTCGCCCTGCCTGCTCCTCGACTACCAGGGCCGTCGCAGCGGCGCGTGGCTGCGTACCGTACTGATCTACGGCCGGGACGGCGACGACTACCTGATCGTCGCCTCCAAGGGCGGCGCCCCCGAGCACCCCCTGTGGTACCTGAGCGTCCGCGACAACCCCGAGGTCCACCTGCGGGTGCTCGGCGAGCGCTTCGCCGCCCGCGCCGAGACGCTGTCGCCGCAGGACAAGGCCCGGGTGTGGCCGCACCTGCTCGATGTGTACGCGCCGTACGCCGACTACCAGGAGAAGACCGACCGGGACATTCCCGTGGTGCGCCTCCGCCGGATCTGACGACATGTCGATCTGACGATCTGACGACGGGTAAGGGGCGACCACCCGGGTGGTCGCCCCTTACCTGTGCCGCCCGAGGGCTCGGCTCACCGAGCCGCCTCGCGCCGCCGGACGGCGAAGCTCAGGACCGCCAGCGCCAGTTCGAGGCCGAGCAGGAACACCAGCCCCATCCGGAAGGCGTGCGGGTAACCGCCGGGCGCGCCGTCGCCGACCGCGCCGTAGAAGATGATGCCGATCAGGGCGATGCCGAGCGCGCCGCCGATCTGCTGCGTGGTGGCCACCACGCCGGAGGCCGAGCCGACGAGCCGGGGCGGGACGGTGGCCAGCGCGTCGTGGGTGAGCGGGGCGATCACCATGCCCATCCCGACGCCGTCCATGATGAGCCCCGGCACCAGCTCCCACAGGCTGCCGGTGGTCCCGGAGCGGTGCGCCGCCTCCCACAGCAGGCCGAGACCCGCGGCCATCGCCAGCGCTCCGGCCGGGACCGTACGGCCGCCGAGCCTGGCCGCGATGCGGTGCGCGGTGGTCGAGGTCAGCAGGTAGCCGCCGCCGATCGCCAGGAAGACCGTGCCGGAGTGCAGGGCGTTCAGGCCGCGGCCCGCCTGGAGGTACAGGGCGAGGATCAGGAAGAACGAGCCCTGCCCGCTCCAGAAGACGAACTGCGCGAGGGAGCCGGGTCCGAAACCGCGCTGCCGGAACAGGTCCGTGTTCAGCACCGGGTCGCCGCCGCGGCGGCCGAGCCGGTCCTGGTGGCGGACGAAGACGGTGACGAGCACGGCGGACGCGGCCAGGCACAGCCAGGTCCACAGCGGCCAGCCCGCCGCACGCCCCTGGATCAGCGGCAGCACGAGCGCGACGACAGCGGCGGTGGACAGCGCCACGCCGGTGAGGTCCAGCCGGGGCCGTTGCGGCGCCCTCGACTCGGCCAGGGCGCGCGGCACCAGCGCCAGCGCGAGCAGCCCGACCGGGAGGTTGATCAGGAAGCAGGCCCGCCAGCCGAGGCCGAGCACGTCGGCCTTGATCAGCAGACCGCCGATGAGCTGCCCGAAGACCGCGCCGATGCCCATCGTCAGCCCGTACATGCTGAAGGCGCGGGCCTGCGCCTTGCCGGTGTAGGCGGTCTGGAGGATCGACAGCACCTGCGGGCTCATCAGCGCGGCCGACAGGCCCTGGAGGACCCGCGCCGCCACCAGCGTCCCTGCGGTGGGGGCGAATCCGCACGCCGCCGAGGTGGCGGTGAACAGCGCGAGCCCGACGGCGAACATCCGTCTGCGGCCGAAGACGTCACCGAGCCGGCCCGCCGTGATCAGCCCGGTGGCCACGGCCAGGCCGAAGCCCGCCACCACCCACTGGATCGACGCGGTGCCCGCGTGCAGGTCGCTCTGGACGGAGGGGATTGCCACGTTCACGATGAAGATGTCGAGCGCGATCATGAAGGTCGCGGCCAGCAGGAGCAGCAGGCCGAGGTCTGGCCGCTTGCTGACCGGCGAGCCGTCGCGGCTCGCGGGCGGGGACGCGGCGGTGGTGGCCGAGGCCATGACGGAACTCCTGTCGCAGGGGGGACGGATGTCCGGGGCGATGACGGGGTACGGGTGCGGCTCAGTGGTGACGGGGTACGGGGTACGGGCGGGGGCCCTGCGGGGCCCCCGCCCGTACCCGTGGAGCGGCGCTCAGGCGCCGGCCGGGACCTTGTCGAGGAAGCCCTGGACGCTGTGCACCAGGCCGTCCTCGCCGATCGCGGCCACGTCGAAGCCGACCACCAGCGACTCGCCGCCCGCCGGGCCCAGCTTCCACGTGAAGCGGGCGATGTGGTGGTGCGCGTCGACCGGGCCCAGGGTGAACACGAAGCCGGGGAACTGCGCCTGCACGGCGCCGACCACCGCGTCGAAGGCGTCCCGCCCGGTGACGTCGGCCAGCGGGTCGGTGTAGCGGCCGTCGGCGGCGAAGACCTCGTCGATCAGGCGGCGCCGGGCGGCCGGGTCGGTCTCGTTCCAGGCGGCGATGTAGCGCTGGACCAGGTACAGGGTGTCGCTCATGGCTGGTGTCTCCCTACGTTGTCCGGCGCCGGGTGGCGCCGTGTTCTCGCAGGTCAAGACGGTACGGACGGGACCGCGTCCGCGAATCAGTCATCGTTGGGTACTTGTGCGGCCGGTTGTACGTCACGACCGGTCGCCATGACGTACACGCCCCGCGGGCCGGGGTCCGAACCGGCGTCTCGCACCGCCTCCCGTAGGCGTCTCGGCCAAACCGTGGTGACGTTGCGCACCGGCCGTGAGTGCCGGGAGCACCGGCCTGCGGCACCGTCCCCCGGAGCAGCCCGCACGTTCGGCCCCGGTGCGCTGTCCGCGAAGGCGGGACCGCGCACCGGGGGAAGAGGTCACCTCGTGGCGTCGAGCCGGACCTTCAGCGCGTCCAGCGTGTCCGCGATGCGCGGGGAGCCGCAGTGCCGGGACAGCCGGGCCGCCTCGCGGCCCAGCGTGCGCGCGCCCTCCAGGTCACCGGTCAGGGCGCGGGCGGTGGCGGCGCGCGCCGAGTACAGGCAGCGGTCGCGTACGTACGAGGCGTCCTGCATCGCCAGCGCCTGCTCCAACAGGGGCCTGGCCTCGTGCGCGTGGCCCAGGTCGAGCAGCGACTGACCGGTCTGCGCGGCCAGTTCGGCCGCGTCGAACCAGTAGAGCCACGACGGACCCGACTCCCGCTCCGCCAGGTCCAGTTGGCGCTCCGCCTCGGAGACCGCGCGCCGTGAGGCGCCGTCGGCGCCGACCGCGGCGTGCGCCCGGCTCAGCCTGCTGGCGGCCAGCGCCCGGACGGCCGGGGGAGTGCCGCCCGCCGCCCGTACCCCCGCCTCCGCCGCGGCCACCGCGTCCCGAGGCTGACCCGCGATCACCGCGTGCAGCGCGAGGCCGCCCCACAGCGCGACGGCCAGCGGGCGGTCACCCGCGCTGTGGGCGAGCCGCAGACCGGTCAGATAGTGCCGCTGCGCCGCCCCGAGCCGGCCGGTGTCGGTCGCCGCCCAGCCGCCGAGCTGCGCCAGGTCGGCGGCGACCCGCAACAGCCTTGCCCCGTGGGCCCGTTCGTGCTGCCCCCGGTGCAACAGGCCGCGCACCATGCGCAGATCGGCCTCGACGCGGTGCCGTACGGCCGCGCCGCCGAGCCGGTCGTCGAGCTTGCGCAGCCCCAGCACCCCGGCTTCGAGCCAGTCGATCACCGGGCCGTCCACGACGGCCGCGGCCACCGCTTTGTCGACGGCGTCGTCGCGGAACGCGGCCGCGGCGCTCGCCTGTCGCGGCACACGTCCCGAGCGGGTGCCGGGCACCGGTTCGTCCCACCGCTCGGCCATGGCGGCCGACGCCGACCCGCGTCCCGCCGCGGCCGAGGGCGACCCGCGTCCCGCCGCGGCCGAGGGCGAACCCGCCTTCTTGTCCACGGCACGTGAACCCATGGAACCCATCGCGCCCGCCGCGCCGCCCGAGCCCGCGGAACCGGCGGCGCCCGTCGTGCCCTCCGCGCCCGCCGCGTCCCAGTCCGCGATGGCGTCGAGCAGCGCCTGCTCGTCCGCGATGGGGAAGCCGCGCGGGTCGCTCGCGCCGTTGTCGAGCAGCGCGGTGAGCGCGGTGAAACTGCCCTCGACCGTCCACGGCAGCCCGTCCGGCATGCCGCCGTGCGCCGGGAGCCAGCGCGGCCAGGGCCTCAACTCCAGTTCCCTGGAGGGGATTCCGAGCGCGCGGGCCAGCGCGCGCTGGCTGTCGGCCTCCGGCACGACCCCCCAGTGCTCCCAGCGCCAGACCTTCTCGCGGCGGGCCGCCATCGGCACCCCGAGGATCCGCGCGTTGTCGGCTATGACCCGTGCCAGGTCCTGGTAGCTCCACCCGTGTCTTCGCCGTACATAGGCGAGCGGGTGGGTGGAGGCTGCCGCACTCTGTCGTTCCCCCGCGTCCGCACCGCTCACGCTCCCGCCGTCCATGTCACCTGGTCCCCACCGCGCGATGCCGACACACCTTGATCGGCCTCTCGAATATCAGGTGTCCGGCCGATCGCGCAGCCGAACCAGCGCATCCATCCCGATCCGTGTCCCAAACCCCCGTCACCATACGGGACTACAGCGAGACAACAGGTCCGGGCTTGATGCCACCCCGTGCCGACCGGTTGGCTGTGCGTGATCACATGACGTTACGCACGCCGTGGAGGGCTGCCCGCGGATGACCCCACCGCCGCCACCCTTCCGCTTCTCGCGTGGCAAGGACGACGTGGCTTTCGACCCGGCTCTCGGTGACGAGGAGCTGGTCGCGGCTCGTGCTGCCCTGGCCCACGGCCGCTGGGCGGAGACCCGTGACCTGCTGAGCCGTACCGGGGACAACTGGGACCGCCGAGGACATCGGCTGGTCGTCCTCGGCGAGGGCAAGAGCGCCGCCGCCTGGGCGGGCGAGTGGCAACTCGCCGAGCCCGAGAGCACGGACGCCGCCGCGCTGGCCGCGTTCGCGGCCGTCTTCCGCGCGGTCGCGGGCAAGCAGAGCGCCGAGTCGGCGCGCGAACTCTGCCTGCGCGCGGCCCGGATGACCCCGCGCGACCCGTCGCCGTGGCTCGCCCTGCTGGTGCTCGCGCGCCGCACCGGCACCGACGACGAGCAGGTGCGCGCCTTCGACCAGGCGCGCGGCCGGCACCGCGGCCACCACCACGCCCACCACCTGATGACGCAGTGCCTGGCGGAGCGTCAGAAGACCGACGGCGAGGACCCGTTCCACGAGGTGTACGAATTCGCCGAGTGGGCCGCGGACGAGGCGGGACGCGGATCGCCGCTGGCCGTACTGCCGTTGGTCGCGCTGGTGGAGCGCTACCGGGTGCTCGCGTCGGCCGACGTGCTGCCCGACGTCCCCAACGGCCTTCCGTACTGGGTCAGTCCGCGCGCCCGGCAGAGCGTGCGCATGGCCTTCGACTGGTGGCTCGAATGGCAGGGCTACGACCACTCGCGGTTGCTGCTCGACCTGAACTACCTTGCGTACGGCAAATTCCACGCGGGCGACACGGTGGAAGCCGCCGCCCTGTTCAACCGGATCGGGTCGGAGGCGACACGCACCCCGTGGTCGTATCCCGACCGCGACCCGAAGAAGGCGTTCCGCGCGGCGCGCAACTACGCGCTCGGCTTCGGTTCCGCCTAGGCCCCCACAGTCGTACTCGCCCAGCAGGACACGCAGTTGGAACCACGCACGAAGAACCACGCTCGAAGACCGATCCAGTAAGACCCGAACCACGGACCACCGGAAGGACACCGCAGCATGCTGACGGGCAGTACAAGCGAGATCAGCACGTTCAAGGGCGAGCAACGCGCACTGCGCGCGGACCGGATCGGCGCACCGGCCCTCCTGCTCTCGGTCCTCGCCGCGACCGCGCCCCTGATGGTGGTGGCCGGTGTGGTGCCGACCACCTTCGCCACCATGGGTGTCGTCGGGGTGCCGCTGCTGTTCGTCATCGTCGGCCTCGTGCTGATCCTCTTCAGCTTCGGCTACGCCGAGATGAGCCGCCATGTGCACAACGCGGGCGCGCTGTACGCGTACATATCCAGGGGCCTGGGCGGCACCATGGGCGCCTGCGCCTCGTACGTCGCCCTGTTCGCGTACAGCATCATGCAGGTCGGTCTCTACGGGATCTTCGGCTACGAGATCTCCAGCCAGATCGCCCAGCACTGGAACCACAACGTGGCCTGGTGGATCCCGGCGCTCGGCGGAGTCGCGATCACCGCGATCTTCGGCGCGCTGAAGATCGACCTGAACGCCAAGACGCTCGGTGTGCTGCTGCTGGTCGAGACGCTGCTGACCGTCGTCTTCGACATCAGCTTCCTGTCCGACCCCGGCCCGCAGGGCGTCTCGGTGCACGCCTTCGACCCCAGCACGCTCAGCGGCGCGGGTCTGGGCACCGCCCTGTGCTTCACCATCGCCGGCTTCGTCGGCTTCGAACAGGCCCCGGTCTACGCCGAGGAGACCAGCGACGCCCAACGCGTCGTGTCCAAGGTGATGTTCACCGCGATCGGCTTCGCCACTCTCTTCTTCGCCTTCAGCGCCTGGGCGATCACCGTCGGCACCGGCCCCGACCACGTCGTGGGCGCCGCTCAGGAGCAGGGTCCGAACCTGATCTTCTCGCTGAACCAGGCCCGCCTGGGCACCGCGTTCACCGACACCCTGAACATCTTCTTCATCACCGGCATCTTCGCCTCGATGCTGAGCTTCCACAACGTCGTCGCCCGCTACGCGTTCGCGATGGGCCGCGACGGTCTGCTGCCCTCGGCGGTCGGCCGTACCTCGAAGTCCAGCGGCGCCCCCGCCGTCGGCTCCTTCCTCCAGTCGATCGTCGCGCTGGCCGTCGTCGTGGCCTTCGCCGCCACCGACAACGGGAAGTTCGACCCGAAGTTCGGCCCGGACCCGACGGCCCCCGTGCTGCGCATGTTCACCTGGGCGGGCAACGTCGGCGCGCTCGGCATCGTGCTGCTGATGGCCACCGCGGCCATCGCCGTCATCGCCTTCTTCGTCAAGCGCGGCGCCGCCGGTGTGCAGGCATGGCGGCTGGTCACCTCGGCCGTCGCCGCTCTCGGGCTGCTGACCATCGCCGTCTACTCGGTGAAGGACTTCTCGGTGCTGCTGGGCGCCAACCCCGGCCACGGGCTGCGCTGGCTGCTGCCCGGCATCATCGCTCTGGCCGCCGCCATCGGACTGGTCTACGGTCTGATACTGCGCGCCAAGCGGCCCGAGGTGCACGCCAGGATCGGCCAGGGCAACGAGGCGTTCCAACTGGAGAAGGCCGCCGCGCAAGCGTCCTCCTGACCATCTCGCCAGGTCTCACCGCGACGGCCCGCCACACCCCACAGGGTGCGGCGGGCCGCCCGTTTTTTCCGGACCCATGTCCCGAACTCCCCGTCCCCGCAGCGTTCTTGTTCCGCCGTCAGGAGGCCCCATGACCGCGTCGGCCGCCACCACCACTCCGCATCCGCTCGACCCGCTGACCGCCGACGAGATCGACACGGCCCGCGCCGTACTGGAGGCGGAGGGCCTGGTGTCCGACGCCACCCGCTTCCCGCTCGTCCTGCCCGACGAGCCCGACCGGCACGCCGCGCTCGCCCATCGCGACGGCGACGCCTTCACCCGCCGGGTACGTGTCACGCTGCTCGACTCCGCCACCGGCCGCGCCGCCGAGGCCCTGGTCGACGTCACCTCGCGCCTGCTGCTCGCCCACCGCGACCTGGACCCGGCCGCCGACGGCCAACCGCCGCTGCTGTTCGAGGAGTACGAGACCTGCGACGAGATCGTCAAGGCCGACCCCGCCTGGCGCGCGGCGATGGCCGAGCGCGGCGTCACCGACACCTCGCTGGTGATCGCGGCGCCGCTGGCCGCGGGCAACTTCGGCATCGCCTCCGAGACCGGCCGCCGCATGCTGCGCTCGCTGACCTTCCTGCGCTGCGACGAGAGCGACAACCCGTTCGCCCACCCGGTCGGCGGCCTGGTCGCGGAGGTCGACCTGATCGAGCGGCGCGTCGTACGCCTCATCGACACCGGCGCCGTCCCCACGCCCACCCAATGCGGGCGCTACGAGGCCGAGTTCAACGGACCGGCCCGCACCGACCTGCGCCCGCTGGAGATCGGCCAGCCGGAGGGGCCGTCCTTCACGCTCGAAGGCCCGGTGCTGAGCTGGCAGAACTGGCGGCTGCGGCTGGACTTCAACGCCCGCGAGGGCCTGGTGCTGCACCGGATCACCCACCGCGACGGCGACCGCGACCGGCTCGTCCTGCACCGCGCCTCGATCGCCGAGATGGCCGTGCCGTACGCGGAGCCCGACGCGGCCCGCAACTGGGTCTGCTACCTGGACGCGGGCGAGTACCTGCTCGGCCGCAACGCCAACGCGCTGCGCCTGGGCTGCGACTGCCTCGGCGAGATCGCGTACGTGGACGCCGTGCTGGCCGACGACCTCGGCCGCCCCGAGACGCTGAGCAACGCGATCTGCGTCCACGAGGAGGACGCGGGGCTGCTGTGGAAGCACACCAACATCTTCGACAACTTCGCGGTGGACAGCCGCCGTTCGCGCCGCCTGGTGATCTCGTACATCGCCACCCTCGGCAACTACGACTACGGCTTCTACTGGTATCTCCACCAGGACGGCACGATCGCCTTCGAGGCCAAGGCCACCGGGCTCGTGCAGACGTCGGCCGCCGTGCCGGGGGAGAGCTCGCAGCACGCCACCGAGATCGCGCCGGGGCTGCTCGCGCCGTACCACCAGCATCTGTTCTGCGCCCGGCTCGACGTGGCGGTGGACGGCCCGGCCAACACCGTCGAGGAAGTGGACGTCGTACGGCTGCCGATGGGCCCGGACAATCCGAACGGCAACGCCTTCACCACGCGCGCCACCGTGGTGGCCGACAGCGGTGACGCGGGCCGGGTCGCCGACCCGGCGGCCGGGCGGCGCTGGCGGATCAGCAACCCCGGCTCGCTCAACCGGATGGGCCGCCCGGTCGCGTACACCCTGCTGCCCGACGCGGGACCGACGCTGCTCGCGCAGCCCGGCTCACCGGTCGCGGAGCGCGTCACGTACGCGACCAAGCACCTGTGGGTGACCCGCTACCGCCCCGAGCGGCACTATCCGGACGGCGACTACCCCAACCAGCACCGGGGCGGGGCCGGTGTCGGTCAGTGGTCGCGGCCGGGCGAGGCGCTGGAGGACACCGACCTCACGCTGTGGCACTCCTTCGGGCCGACGCATCTGCCGCGCCTGGAGGACTGGCCGGTGATGCCGGTGGACACCTGCGGTTTCACGCTGAGACCGACCGGCTTCTTCGACCGCAACCCCACGCTCGACCTGCCCCGGGAGAGCGGACGCGGCTCCGGCGGCCACTGCCACCTGTGACGCCGCACGCGACGGCGACCGCCGACGGCGGGACCAGCGGCGGGACCGGAGACGGAACCGAAGACGGGACCGGAGACGGAACCGAAGGCGAGTGAACCGCCTGAGCGAGCGCTCAGTCAGCTCTTGCCAAGACTGGAACACGTTCCTAGCATCATTGATGTGACATCAGAATTGTCAAACCGGGGCGCGGCGCCCGACGGCCCGCTGGCGGGCGTGCGTGTCGTCGAACTGGCCGGGATCGGTCCGGGACCGTTCGCCGCGATGCTCCTCGCCGACCTCGGCGCCGATGTCGTACGGGTGGACCGGCCGGGCGGCGCGGGCCTCGGCGTCGCGCCCGAGCACGACCTCACCAACCGCAACAAGCGCTCGGTGCTGGTCGACCTCAAGGCGGACCGGGGACCCGCGACCGTACTCGACCTGGCCGACCGCGCCGACATCCTCATCGAGGGCTACCGGCCGGGCGTCGCCGAGCGGCTGGGCGTCGGCCCCGACGCGTGCCTGGCCCGCAATCCGCGGCTCGTCTACGGCCGGATGACCGGCTGGGGCCAGAGCGGCCCGCTCGCCGACACCGCGGGACACGACATCGCCTACCTCGCCGTGACCGGCGCGCTCGGCATGACGGGACCGGCCGACGGACCGCCGGTCGCGCCCGCCAACCTCCTCGGCGACTACGCGGGCGGCTCCCTCTACCTGGTCACCGGCGTCCTCGCCGCCCTCCACCACGCCCGCGCGCACGGCGAGGGACAGGTCGTGGACGCCGCGATCGTCGACGGCGTCGCGCACCTCACCACGATGATCCACGCCATCCTCGCCACCGGCCGCTGGCAGGACAGGCGCGGCGCCAACCTCCTGGACGGCGGCACCCCCTTCTACGGCGTCTACGAGACCTCCGACGGCCGGTACATGGCGGTCGGCGCCCTGGAACAGCGCTTCTACGACGAATTCGTCCGGCTGCTGGAACTGGCGCCGCAGGACGCGGCCCTGCGCACGGAACCCGGCCGCTGGCACGACCTGCGCGCCGCCCTCGCGGCCCGCTTCCGCACCCGCACCCGCGACGAGTGGACACGCGTCTTCGACGGGACGGACGCGTGCGTGGCGCCCGTACTCTCGTTGGGTGAGGCCCCGCACCACCCGCACCTGGCCGCCCGCGGCACCTTCACCGAGGCCGCCGGGACCGTGCAGCCCGCGCCCGCGCCGCGCCTGTCCGCGACACCGGGCACCCTGCGCCGGCCGCCCGCGCCGCCCGGCGCGCACACCGCGGAGGTCGCCCGCGACTGGGACGCCCCCGCACTGCTGGACTGAGACCCGTACGGCAGCACCTCCCGGACACCGCGCCGGACCAGGACACCCCGCCCCACCCTCCAGAAAGGCACGACGTTGAGCACCGAGGCCTACGTCTACGACGCCGTACGCACCCCGCGCGGGCGCGGAAAGGCGAACGGATCCCTGCACGGCACCAAGCCGATCGACCTCGTCGTCGGCCTCATCCACGAACTGCGGCGCCGCTTCCCGACCCTGGACCCGGCCGCCGTCGACGACATCGTGCTCGGCGTCGTCAGCCCGATCGGCGACCAGGGCTCGGACATCGCGCGGATCGCGGCCATCGCCGCGGGCCTGCCCGACACCGTCGCGGGCGTCCAGGAGAACCGCTTCTGCGCCTCCGGGCTCGAAGCGGTCAACCTGGCGGCGGCCAAGGTGCGTTCCGGCTGGGAGGACCTGATCCTCGCGGGCGGCGTCGAGTCCATGTCGCGCGTCGCGATGGGCTCGGACGGCGGCGCCTGGGCCATGGACCCCATGACCTCGTACGAGACCGGCTTCGTGCCGCAGGGCGTCGGCGCCGACCTGATCGCCACCCTCGGCGGCTGGACCAGGCACGACGTGGACTCCTTCGCCGCGCTCTCCCAGGAACGCGCCGCGGAGGCGTGGAAGCAGGGCTACTTCGCCCGCTCCGTCGTGCCCGTGCTCGACCGCAACGGCCTCACCGTCCTGGACCACGACGAGTTCATCCGCCCCGGCACCACCCCCGAGACGCTCGCCAAGCTCAAGCCGTCCTTCGCCGACATCGGCGACCTGGGCGGCTTCGACGCCGTCGCGCTCCAGAAGTACCACTGGGTCGAGGCCATCGACCACGTCCATCACGCGGGCAACTCCTCCGGCATCGTGGACGGCGCCGCGCTCGTCGCCATCGGCAACCGCGAGATCGGCGAGCGCTACGGCCTCACCCCCCGCGCCCGGATCGTCTCGGCCGCCGTCTCCGGCTCCGAGCCGACCATCATGCTGACCGGCCCCGCCCCCGCCTCCCGCAAGGCCCTCGCCAAGGCCGGGCTGACCATCGACGACATCGACCTGATCGAGATGAACGAGGCGTTCGCCGCCGTCGTGCTGCGCTTCGCCTCCGACATGGGCGTCAGCATCGACAGGGTCAACGTCAACGGCGGCGCCATCGCGCTCGGCCACCCGCTCGGCGCGACCGGCGCGATGATCCTCGGCACCCTCATCGACGAACTGGAGCGCCGCGACCAGCGGTACGGGCTCGCCACCCTCTGCGTCGGCGGCGGCATGGGCGTCGCCACCGTCGTCGAACGTCTCTGACCCCTGCCCCCTCACGTGCCCCCTCACGGATCCAACGGAGCCCGAAGACCATGAGCGAGTCCACCACCATCCGCTGGGAGCAGGACACCGACGGCATCGTCACCCTGGTCCTGGACGACCCCGCGCAGTCCGCGAACACCATGAACGCGGCCTTCGCCGATTCCCTCGACGCCACCCTCGACCGCCTCGAAGCCGAACTCGACGGCGTGCGCGGCATCATCGTCACCTCCGCGAAGAAGACCTTCTTCGCGGGCGGCGACCTGCGCGACCTGATCCGCGCCACCCCCGAGAACGCGGCCGACGTCCTCGCCGGATCGCTGCGCATCAAGCGCCGCCTGCGCCGCCTGGAAACCCTCGGCAAGCCGGTCGTCGCGGCCATCAACGGTGCGGCGCTCGGCGGCGGTTACGAGATCGCGCTGGCCTGCCACCACCGCATCGCGCTCGACACGCCCGGCACCAAGATCGGCCTGCCCGAGGTGACGCTCGGCCTGCTGCCCGGCGGGGGCGGAGTCGTCCGCACCGTCCGGCTGCTCGGCATCGCCGACGCGCTGCTGAAGGTCCTGCTCCAGGGCCGGCAGTACGCGCCGCAGCGCGCTCTGGAGGCCGGTCTCATCCACGAGGTCGCCACCGACCGGGACGCCATGCTGGCGAGCGCGCGGGCGTACGTCCTGGCCCACCCCGACGCCCGGCAGCCCTGGGACACCCCCGGCTACAAGATCCCCGGCGGCACCCCGAAGAGTCCCGCCTTCGCGGCGAATCTGCCGGCCTTCCCCGCCAATCTGCGCAAGCAGCTCGCGGGCGCGCCCTACCCGGCGCCGCTGGCGATCCTGTCCGCCGCCGTCGAGGGCTCGCAGGTCGACATCGACACCGCCACCCTCATCGAGGCCCGCTACTTCACCGAGCTGGCCTGCGGCCGGACCTCGAAGAACATGATCCAGGCGTTCTTCTTCGACATGCAGGCCGTCAACTCCGGCGCCAGCCGCCCCGAGGGCTTCCCGGCCCGGCCGGTCACCAAGGTCGCCGTCCTCGGCGCGGGCATGATGGGCGCGGGCATCGCGTACTCCTGCGCGCGCGCCGGAATCGACGTCGTCCTCAAGGACGTCACCGCGGAGGCCGCCGAGCGCGGCAAGGCGTACTCCGTGACGCTGCTCGACAAGGCGCTGGCCAAGGGCCGCACCACCCCGCACAAGCGGGACGCGCTGCTCGCCCGGATCACCCCGACCGCCGACCCGGCGGACCTGGCGGGCTGTGACGCCGTCATCGAGGCGGTCTTCGAGGACGCCACGCTCAAGCACAAGGTCTTCCAGGAGATCGAGCACATCGTGGCGCCCGACGCGCTGCTCTGCTCCAACACCTCCACGCTGCCCATCTCGGCGCTCGCCGAAGGCGTGCGGCGGCAGGACGACTTCATCGGCCTGCACTTCTTCTCACCGGTCGACAAGATGCCGCTGGTGGAGATCATCAAGGGCGAGCGGACCGGCGACGAGGCGCTGGCCCGCGCCTTCGACCTGGTGCGGCAGATCCGCAAGACGCCGATCGTCGTCAACGACTCGCGCGGCTTCTTCACCTCCCGCGTCATCGGCCACTTCATCAACGAGGGCGTCGCCATGGTCGGCGAGGGCGTCGCGGCGGCCTCCGTCGAACAGGCCGCGGCCCAGGCGGGTTACCCCGCCAAGGTGCTGTCGCTCCTCGACGAGCTGACGCTCACCCTGCCGCGCAAGATCCGCCGCGAGACGCGTACCGCGATCGAGGCGGAGGGCGGCCAGTGGCAGGAGCACCCGGCCGAGCGGGTCATCGACCGCATGGTGGACGAGTTCGAGCGGACCGGGCGCAGCGGCGGCGCGGGCTTCTACGACTACGCGGACGGCCGCCGTACCCGGCTGTGGCCCGGTCTTGCGGAGCATTTCGGTAAACCCGGCATCGAGATCCCGATGCGCGACATGCAGGAGCGGATGCTCTTCGCGGAGTCGCTGGACACGGTCCGGCTGCTCGAAGAAGGCGTCCTCACCTCGGTCGCCGACGCCAACATCGGCTCCATCCTCGGCATCGGCTTCCCCGCCTGGACCGGCGGCGTCCTTCAGTACATCAACGGCTACGAGGGCGGCGTCGCGGGCTTCACCGCCCGCGCGCGCGAACTGGCCGACACCTATGGCGAGCGTTTCGCACCGCCCGCGCTGCTGGTGGCGAAGGCCGAGAGCGGGGAGACGTTCACGGACGGGCGCTGAGGTGCAGGCGCTCAGGCGCTACGGGGAACGCTGCGGGTTCTGCTCGGGGTCCGGCTTCGGCGAGGGCACCGGCCAGGCCCGCAGCTCCTCCTTCAGCGACCGCTGAAAGGCGGTGACCAGCGCCTGTACGACCAGCGGCTGCATCTGGGCCGACAGCGACCGCATCCGCTCCGGGCGGTCCGGCTCGCCCACCTCGTCCAGGAAGATCCGGCCCAGCTCGTGGGCGGCGGCCCGCGCGTGCTCCAGCATCACCTCGCGCGCGGCCAGGACCGTCTCCACGGGGAAGGGCACGTCCAGCAGCCGCACCCCCAGGTGCAGGATGCCCGGATCCACCCGGAAGGCGTCGGGGTCGTCGGTGCGTTCCAGCACGTTCATGGCCGCGAGCCGGTCCAGGTCCGCGTCGTCCAGCGGGCGCCCCGCGCGGCGTTCGAGCCGCTCCCGGTCGATCTCCTGGCTGCCCTCCGGCAGCCAGGACGCCACCAGGGCGCGGTGGATCGCCAGGTCGTGGGCGCTGATGTCGGCGGGGAGCTGCTGGAGATAGCGCTCGATCGCCGCCAGGGTGAGGCCCTGGTGCCGCAACTCCTCGATCAGCGCCAGCCGGGACAGGTGCGCGGCGCCGTATCGGCCCACCCGGCGCGGACCGATGTCGGGCGGCGGGAGCAGGCCGCGGGCGCTGTAGAAGCGGACGGTGCGCACCGTCACCCCGGCGCGGGCGGCCAGCTCGTCGATGGTGAGAGCGGTCTGGGGCACCTGGACAGTATCGCTGTCGCACCAGCGCTGTGAAAGTCCTCGCACGCCGTACGGCGGACGCCTCCGCCCGGCCCCGAGCCTCGTACGCTGGCCCGCGTGCGCCTGTTCCCGCCGCCGCGCGCGGCCCTGCCGATCCTGCTCGCGTGCTCCTTGGCGTGCTGCCTGTCGTGCTCCGGCGGCGGCACGGCGGCCCCCGACCGTACGGCCCCCGACCGTACGGGCCACGCCTCGGGCTCCGCCGACGTCGGGGCGCCCGGCGTCGGCGACCGGCTCTTCCCGCGGGCGGGCAACGGCGGATACGACGTCACGCACTACGGCCTCGACCTCGCGTACGACCCCGGCTCAGGAAAGCTGCGCGGCACGGCGGTCGTCACCGCCACCGCCACCCAGCCGCTCGCGCGCTTCGACCTCGACCTGTCGGGGCTCACCGTCACCCGCGTGACCGTCGACGGGCGGAGCGCCGCCGTGGACCGCGCGGACAGCGAGCTGAGGGTCACGCCCGCGACGCCGCTGCGCGACGGCGCGCGCTTCGAGACGACCGTGACGTACGAAGGCGTCCCGCCGACCCTCACCGACCCGGACGGCTCGCACGAGGGCTGGTTCCGTACCGACGACGGCGCGCTCGCCCTGGGTGAACCGGTCGGCGCCATGGCCTGGTTCCCTTCGAACAACCACCCCTCGGACAAGGCCGCCTACGACATCACCGTCACCGTCCCCCACGGTCTCACCGCCGTGTCCAACGGCGAATTGGTCGACAGCGCCGACCGCGGCGGCGAGACCGCGTTCCACTGGCGCGCCAAGGAGCCGATGGCGACGTATCTGGCCACTGTCGCCATCGGGCACTTCGACATCACACGGTCCCGTACCGGTGGCGGGGTGCCGGTCTACGTGGCGGTCGACCCGCGCTCCGACGACCCGACGACGGCGGCGGCGCTGCGCCGTATCCCGGAGATCGTGGACTGGGAGAGCGGGCTGTTCGGGTCCTATCCCTTCTCGTCCGTCGGCGCGATCGTCGACCACCTGCCGAGCGGGCGGGTCGGGTACGCGCTGGAGGCCCAGACGAAGCCGGTCTTCCCCGGCGACGGCGAGCCGGGCGACCCCGCCGTGCCGCTGGACACCCTCGTCCACGAACTGTCCCACCAGTGGTTCGGCGACTCCGTCACGCCCGCCGCCTGGCAGGACATGTGGCTCAACGAGGGCTTCGCGACCTACGCCGAGTGGCTGTGGCAGGAGCACGAGGGCGGGCGCACCGTCGAGCGGAGCGCCGCAGCGGCCCTGGCCGACCCCGCCAACAGCGCCTTCCCGCCCGGCGCGCCGCCCGGCCCCGACCGCATCTCCGACGCCCCCGTGTACGGCGGCGGCGCCCTCGTCCTCTACCAACTCCGCGAAGCCCTCGGCCCGACCGCCTTCGCCACCCTCCTCCGCACCTGGCCCGCCGCCCGCCGCCACGGCAACGCCACCACCGCCGACTTCACCGCCTTCTGCCAACGCCTCACCCCCCACGACCTCACCCCGCTGTTCACCGCCTGGCTCCACACCACCCACCACCCGTCGTCGCTTTAAGCGCGGGCGCGTTGTCAGTGGTCGCGCTTACCGTGGCGGCATGGGGGAGATCACGTATGTGCGGGGAGACGCCACCGCACCACAGGGCAAGGGCGTCAAAGTCATCGCGCATGTCTGCAACGACCTGGGCGGCTGGGGCAAGGGCTTCGTCGTCGCCGTGTCGCGCCGCTGGCCGGAGCCCGAGGCCGCCTACCGGCGCTGGCACCGCGAGCGGGCGCGCAACGACTTCGGCCTCGGCGCACTCCAGTTGGTGCGGGTCGGCAGCTATGTGTGGGTGGCCAACCTGATCGGCCAGCGCGGCATGCGCACCGGCAGCAAGGGTGTGCCGGTGCGGTACGAGGCGATCGACGCCGCCCTCGCGGCGCTCGGCGACCGGGCGTTGGAGCTGGGCGCCTCCGTGCACATGCCGAGGATCGGCTGCGGTCTGGCGGGCGGGCGGTGGGCGCGGGTCGAGCCGCTGGTGACCGCGCGGCTCGTGGAACGCGGGGTGGCCGTCACGGTCTACGACCGTGACGGCTGAGCCGCCGGGGGCGGCGGAAGGGTGGGGCGGTGGGGAGTTCAGACGGCGGGGGAGCGCAGGGGGGCGCCCACGGAGTGCATGTGGGACAGGGCCTGGACGTAGGAGTCGATCAGACCGGTCTCGGTGTAGGGGATGGACAGACGGCGGCAGTGGGCGCGCACCAGCGGCTGGGCGAGGCGCAGGTGCGGGCGGGGGAGGCTGGGGAAGAGGTGGTGTTCGACCTGGTAGTTGAGCCCGCCGAGGAACCAGTCGGTGAGCGGATTGCCGCGCACATTGCGGGAGGTGAGCACCTGACGGCGCAGATGACCCCAGCGCGAGCCCTCCTCGGGCATCTCCATGCCCTTGTGGTTGGGCGCGAAGGCACAGCCCAGGTGGAGCCCGAACAGCGCGTGGTGCACGAGGGCGAACACGACCGCCTGCCACACCGGCATCGCGAACAGCAGCAGCGCCGCGTAACCCGCCAGGTGGGCCACCAGCAGCGAGCCCTCGACCAGCCGTTGCCGCGGCTCCTGCCGCTTCAGCTCCTGGAGACTCGCCACCTTCAGGGCCAGCCCCTCCAGCAGCAGCATCGGGAAGAACAGCCGCGCCTGATGACGGGTCAGGAAGCGCGCGAAACCCTCCCGCTCGACCGCCTGCGCCTGCGTCCACACCAGCGCGCCGACCTCGACGTCCGGATCCTTGCCCACGTGGTTCGGATTGGCGTGGTGCCGATTGTGCTTGTCGGTCCACCAGCCCGCGCCCATGCCCAGCAGCAGATTGCCGTGGACGAGCCCGATCAGCCGGTTCGTACGACGGCTCTCGGCGATCTGGTGGTGCCCGGCGTCGTGCCCGATGAACGCGGTACGCGCCCCCAGCACCGCCGCGGGCAGCGCGAGTGCCACCACCCACCACGAACCCGTCCCGCCGACCAGCACGACCGCCGACCACACCGCGGCGACGGCCACGAGATTCAGCGCGATCGACTTCGCGTAGTGGTCCACGCGCCGCCGCAGCAGCCCGGCCGCCTTGACCTCGCGCAGCAACGGCGCGAAATCACTGCCCGATCCCGATCCCGATCCCGATCCTGGTCCTGGTCCTGGTCCCGCCCCCGTACCGGAGTCCGCCCCCGTACAGGCGGAGTCCGCGTCCGGGCCCGCCGTCCCGTCGGACCGCCGTCCCGGCGCGTCGATGATCGTGCTGGTCGCTGTAGCCATGGGCGCTCCTCGGGGTCCGGCGATGGCCGGTTCGACGTCCGGTGTCTGGCCTGACCGGCCACACCTCGACGCTATGGACTGCCACTGATCCCCGACCATGGCGCCATCACCCGGTTCCCCGGGGTGGCAGACCCCGGAAAAACCTGGGGATAACCCCACCTACCCGCTGCCAGGATGTCCGGCGTGACGACGAACAACACGCACGCGACCGACTGGGCGGTCGCGCCTGTACCCATCACCGGCCCCGAGGCGGCGACGCTGCTGCGCCGCTACTACACCGAGCTGGTCAGCCGCTTTTACGGCCGTCCGACGGACGACGCCGAGGTCTCCGCCGTGCTCGCGGAGGAACCCAGCGACGATCTCGTGCCACCCACCGGAGAATTCCTCGCCGTCCGGCTCGCCGGCGCTCCTGCCCGCGGCGTACCGGTCGGCTGTGTGGGCCTGCGCGTCCTCGACGCGCACACCATGGAGCTGACCCGGATGTATGTCGGCCCCGAAGCCCGCGGCCAGGGCGTCGCGGGCTTGCTCATCGGCGCCGCGGAAACCCTCGCCCGCGACACCTTCCACGCGGACACGATCCGCCTGGACACGCGCGAGGACCTGGTGGAGGCCCGTGCGCTGTACGCCAAGCACGGCTACAGGGAGATCGCCCGCTACAACACGAGCCCATACGCGGACCACTGGTTCGAAAAGCGGCTGCGGTGAGCTGATTCGGCGGGGACAGGGCCTGGTGCGGGGGCCACTGTCAACAGCCTCACCGCACCCGCACAACGAGCCGGAACCGCGCATCGTTCCCGCCGCCCGCGGCCGGTCGCGGGCGGGTGACGTCTAACATGCAGTGAACAGCCGAGCACACGAGGAGCGAGATCATCAGCGGTAACGGATCGGTCGAGCGCAGGATCGCCGAGGAACTGGGCGTACGCGAAGGGCAGGTGCGCTCCGCCGTCGAACTGCTCGACGGCGGAGCGACCGTGCCGTTCATCGCGCGGTACCGCAAGGAAGCCACCGGCACCCTGGACGACGCGCAACTGCGCGCTCTCGAGGAGCGGTTGCGCTACCTGCGCGAGCTGGACGAACGGCGCGCGGCCGTCCTGGAGTCCATCGAGTCCCAGGGCAAGCTGGACGACGCGCTGAAGGCGCAGATCATGGCCGCCGACTCCAAGGCGCGCCTGGAGGACATCTACCTGCCCTTCAAGCCCAAGCGCCGCACCAAGGCCCAGATCGCCCGCGAGGCGGGTCTGGAACCGCTGGCCGACCTGCTGCTGGCCGATCCGGAGACCGACCCGCAGGCCGAGGCCGCGAAGTACGTCTCCTCCGACAAGGGCGTGGAGGACCCGGCGGCGGCGCTCGAGGGCGCGCGCTCCATCCTCACCGAGCGCTTCTCCGAGGACGCCGACCTGGTCGGCGAGCTGCGCACCCGGATGTGGACGCGCGGCAGGCTCGTCGCGAAGGTGCGCGAGGGCAAGGAGGAGCCGGGCGCCAAATTCTCCGACTACTTCGACTTCGCCGAGCCCTTCACCAAGCTCCCCTCGCACCGCGTGCTGGCCATGCTCCGCGGCGAGAAGGAGGAGATCCTCGACCTCACCCTGGAGCCGGAGGAGCCCACCGAGGGACCGTCCAGCTTCGAGCGGCGGATCGCGCAGAACTTCGACATCGCCGACCGCGGACGCCCCGCCGACAAATGGCTCGGCGACACCGTGCGCTGGGCCTGGCGCACCCGCTTCCTGGTCCGCCTCGGGATCGACCTGCGCGTCCAGCTCCGCCAGGAGGCCGAGGACGAGGCGGTACGGGTCTTCGCCGCGAATCTCCGCGACCTGCTGCTCGCCGCGCCCGCGGGCACCCGCGCCACCATGGGCCTGGACCCCGGCCTGCGCACGGGCGTCAAGGTCGCCGTGGTCGACGACACCGGCAAGGTGGTCGCCACCGACACGATCTACCCGCACGTGCCGCGCAACAAGTGGGACGAGTCGCTGGCCACCCTCGCCCGGCTCGCGAAGGCCCACCGCGTCGACCTGATCGCCATCGGCAACGGCACGGCCTCCCGCGAGACCGACAAGCTCGCCGCCGACCTGATCAAGCTGCACCCCGATCTGAAGCTCACCAAGGCCGTCGTCTCCGAGGCGGGCGCCTCGGTCTACTCCGCCTCGGCCTACGCCTCCGCCGAACTCCCCGAGCTCGACGTGTCCCTGCGCGGCGCCGTCTCCATCGCCCGCCGCCTCCAGGACCCGCTCGCCGAACTGGTGAAGATCGACCCGCGCTCGATCGGCGTCGGCCAGTACCAGCACGACCTGTCGGAGCTGAAGCTCTCCCGCTCCCTGGACGCGGTCGTCGAGGACTGCGTCAACGGCGTCGGCGTGGACGTCAACACCGCGTCCGTACCGCTGCTGCGCCGCGTCTCGGGCATCACCGAGGGCCTGGCGGGCAACATCGTCGCCCACCGCGACGCCAACGGCCCCTTCCGTACCCGCAAGGACCTCAAGGGGGTCGCGCGGCTCGGCCCTAAGGCGTACGAGCAGTGCGCGGGCTTCCTGCGGATCGTGGACGGCGACGACCCGCTGGACGCCTCCAGCGTGCACCCCGAGTCGTATCCGGTGGTGCGGCGGATCAGCGGCACCGCGAAGACCGACATCAAGTCGCTGATCGGCAACGGCCCGGTGCTGCGGACGCTGCGCCCGCAGGACTTCGTGGACGACTCCTTCGGTCTGCCGACCGTCACCGACATCCTCGCCGAGCTGGAGAAGCCGGGCCGCGACCCGCGTCCGGCCTTCAAGACCGCCACCTTCAAGGACGGCGTCGAGGAGATGAAGGACCTCAGGCCGGGGATGATCCTCGAAGGCGTCGTCACCAATGTCGCCGCCTTCGGCGCCTTCGTGGACGTCGGCGTCCACCAGGACGGCCTGGTCCATGTCTCCGCGCTCTCCGACACCTTCGTGTCCGACCCGCGCGAGGTCGTCAAGCCCGGTGACATCGTCCGCGTGAAGGTGCTGGACGTCGACCTGCCGCGCAAGCGGATCTCGCTGACGCTGCGCCTGGACGACGAGCCGGGCGCCGGGCGCCAACAGCGCGGCGGCGGGGCCGGTGGCGGCGGCGAGCGCCGCAGCGGACCGCCCCGGCAGGGCGGCGGCCAGGGCCAGAACCGACAGGGCGGCCAGGGTCAGAACCGGCAAGGCGGCGGCCAGGGCAGGCAGGGCCAGGGCGGCGGCCAGGGCCAGGGCGGCGCACGCCGCGGCGGTCAACAGCCCGCGCCCGGCGGCGCGATGGCCGACGCCCTGCGCAGGGCGGGCCTGACCGGCAACAAGTAGCCGACGACGTACGACCGTTGAGGCGGCGGGGCCAGCACCTCCGCACACCCCCCTGCCGCCTCAGCCGTCCCAGGACCTTGCGTACGCCCCCTGTTGACGTGGCTTGGTCAGGCGCTAGCCTCTGGCGTGCTCTCCCTCACGCGGGCTGCCCGCTTCCAGTGGATATCCGTGGTGGTGGCGGTACTCGCCGCCCTGGCCGCCGTACTCACCGCTCCGTCCTCCGCGTACGCCGGTACCCCCGGCGGCGCAGGAGGCGGAACCGTACGGCACGGTCTCAGCCAACCCGACTACTCCTACGCCAACGCGATCCGCGAGGCCGTCTGGGTGGACACCGGTCTCGACGGTGACGGCGACGGCCGCACCGACCGGGTCGCGGTGGACATCGTCCGCCCCTCGGAGCCCGCCGCCGCCGGGCGCAAGGTCCCCGTGATCATGGACGCGAGCCCGTACTACTCCTGCTGCGGACGCGGCAACGAGAGCCAGCTCAAGACCTATGACGTCAACGGGAACATCGTCCAGGCGCCGCTGTTCTACGACAACTACTTCGTGCCCCGCGGCTACGCGACCGTCCTGGTCGACCTCGCGGGCACCGACCGCTCCGACGGCTGCGTGGACGTCGGCGGCCCCTCCGACGTGCGGTCCGCGAAGGCCGTCGTCGACTGGCTCAACGGCCGCGCCCGCGGCTACAGCGCCCGCTCCGGCGGCCACGCGGTCTCGGCGGGCTGGACCAACGGCAACGTCGGCATGATCGGCAAGAGCTGGGACGGCACCATCGCCAACGGCGTCGCCGCCACCGGGGTGCGCGGCCTGAAGACCATCGTGCCGATCAGCTCCATCTCCTCCTGGTACGACTACTACTTCCACCAGGGCGCGGCGCTCCAGGACGGCCCCGAGTGGCTGTCGGACTACGTCGAGAGCGACAGCGCGCACGCCAACTGCGCCGCCGCCCAGCAGAAGATCATCGACGGCTCGCCGCGCAGCGGGGACTGGACGCCGTTCTGGACCGCGCGGGACTACGTGAAGGACGCGGGCAAGGTACGGGCCAGCGTCTTCGCCGTGCAGGGCATGCAGGACCTCAACGTCCGCACCAAGCACTTCGGCCAGTGGTGGCAGGCGCTCGCCGCGCACGGCGTCGAGCGCAAGGTGTGGCTGTCGCAGACCGGCCACGTCGACCCCTTCGACTACCGGCGCACCGACTGGGTCCCCACCCTCCAGCGCTGGTTCGACCACTATCTGCTGGGCGTCGACAACGGCATCCAGCGGCAGCCGATGGCCGACATCGAGCGCACCGTCGACCACTGGACCACCGACCGCGTGTGGCCGCCCGCCACGACCCGCACCACCTCGCTCAGCCTGAGCCCGACGGCCACCGACGGCCTGGGCACGCTCGGCACCCGGCACGCCGGGCCCGGCAGCACCGAGTCGTTCACCGACGACCCGAATCTGTGGGAGGAGGACTGGGCGGCGGCGGCCGACACCGCGACCGCGGCCAAGACCGTCTTCACCACCGGGACGCTCGCCAAGGACCTGCGGCTGTCCGGCGGCGGCACCTTCACCGTGACCGCCACCTCGTCCACCACCAGCGCGCACCTGTCGGCGGTCCTGGTCGACCTCGGGCCGGCCACCATCCGTGACTTCCTCGGCAACGGCGAGGGCATCACCACCCTGGCCACCCGCTCCTGCTACGGGGAGAGCACCGCGGGCGACAGCGCCTGCTACCTCGACACCGCCGCCGACACCACGACCGTCGACCACACGGTCTTCAGCCGCGGCTGGGCCGACCTCGGGCACTACGCGTCGCTCTCCCACGGCGTGCCTCTCACCCCGGGCAAGCCGTACACCATGACCGTCCAGCTCGCGGCCACCGACCACGTCGTACCGGCGGGGCACCGGCTCGCGCTGATCGTCGCGGGCACCGACGGCGGCCTCATCTTGCCGCCCGACACGACCCCCAAGGTCACCGTCGACCTGTCGCACTCCGTGCTGAGGCTGCCGCTGGTCGGCGGTTCCGGCGCGCTGTCGACCCGTGCGGGCGCGGCGCCCCGCGGCAAGGCCGCGCTGACCGCCGCTCCGGCGCCCTCCGTGGCCCCGGCCGCCCGGCTGGGCTGACGCCCGGCCTGGTTCCCCCCGCGTCCCGGCGTTACGGTTACAGGGATACGGCCCTCGGGACGCGGGGGGAACCACGGTTGTCCGCGGCGCGTTCTCCTGGGTAGAAGCGGTGAGGGCGCGGCGCTTGCCGCCGTGAACGGAGGCGGGGAAATGTCGAATCGCGCGAAGATCGTCATCGGTGGCGTGGCGTTGGGTCTGTTCCTGTGGATCTGGATCCCCTTCTGGGCTGTCGTCCTGGTCATCGTGGGCGTGCCCGCGATCGCCTACTTCTCCCTCGACTCCTCGCAGCGGCGTCGGCTGCGGCGCGTGAGCCGTCGGCAAATAGGTCGCTGACCTGGTACGACCCCCGATAGTGTGCCGCTGCGACCAGGGCACCGAAGCCGGGCGAACACGTCCCGTTCCCGTGTCGCCGCGGCACGGGAGGGCCTGATCAGACGATGGCGACGGACATCCGGTCCACCCAGGACCTGCTCGACCACACCGGAGACCGGCTGAAGTATCTGTACTTCTGGGGCCACCGCCCGCAGCGCGACGGAAGCGTCGGTGCCGGCTGCCTCAGCCAGTGGTGGCCCGCGCCCTTCACCGTCGACGGCGTCACCTACGCGACCGCCGAGCACTGGATGATGGCGGGCAAGGCCCGGCTCTTCGACGACCCCGACGCCGAGCGGCGGGCTGTCGCGGCGGGCCACCCGAAGACCGCCAAGAGCGTCGGCCGCACCGTCCGCGGCTTCGATCAGGCCGTGTGGGAAGCGGAGCGCTTCGGCCTGGTCATCGAAGGCAACGTCCACAAATTCCGGCAGCACCCCGACCTGCTGGCCTACCTGCTCGGCACCGGGGGCCGCGTCCTGGTCGAGGCCAGCCCGATGGACCGGGTCTGGGGCATCGGACTGGCCGCCGACGACGAGCGCGCCGCGGACCCGGCCACCTGGCGCGGGCTGAATCTGCTGGGCTTCGCCTTGATGGAGGCGAGGGCCCGGCTGGCGGCGGAGGGCTAGGCCGTTTCGTTCGGATCATCTGATCGTTGGTCCGGGTGTGCCGTTAAGCGACGCGCAGTGGGCGCGAATCGAGCCGTTGTTGCCGGACCGG